>JBBDOC010000054.1:0-18249 GCA_040877295.1 Nitrosopumilaceae archaeon | reverse complement strand
TTACAATGAGAAAAAACTAGGACAAAAATCAGGTGAGGGTTTTTACAAATACTCAGATGACAAATACGAAAGGATCCCATTAACAGAGGATTTGGCACAAAAATGTAATCCAATCCAACTTGTTGCAAACATACTAAACAATGCTGCGTGGCTTGTAACAAATAAGGCAAGCGACATACAGGAAATCGAAAAGGCTGTCCAGCTTGGCCTTGGTCTTAAAAAACCATTATTTAAGACTGCAAAAGAGTATGGCATTTCAAACATTGTAAAAGAGTTAGAGAATCTTGCCGCAAAACATGGTAAGTTTTACGAGCCAGATCCTTTACTTGTCTCTATGAAGTAAAACAATTCAAATAACTATAGAAAATATTTCTATTTTGAAATTTGTTTTAGAATATACTTTACTGCCTCTTTTGGTGTGTCAACACCTACAATTTTTACATTTTTTCTATGATCTATGTACTTGTCGATAAAGGTATTAGTTGTACCTCCCATGTTTTTGATAGCTACCATTGGTTTGTGATACATGTATGATGCACAAATCTCAGAAAGAGTTCCAGAACCGCCTCCAATTATGATGACGCCATCTGCAGAAAGAGCTGTAAGAAAGTCTCTTGTTAGTCCCATTCCAGTGGGAATTACAATGTCACAGTATTCATTTGCATGAGAAGGATCATCTTGTGGGATTATTCCAACAGTTAATCCTCCTGCATCATGTGCACCATGACATGCTGCCTGCATGACACCGTCAAGACCACCTGTTATCAATACTGAATCAGACTTTGCAATTTCTGCGCCTGTCTCATATGCAATTTTTTCATGTTCTGGCGTACATCCGTTGGCGTTATGACCAATTATCAAAATTTGTCGTTTTTTTGCCACTTGGTTAGATCATAAAATCCATATCAAATATCTTTCCAAATTTAGATCTGACAAAACGTAAAGGATATTAAATCAGATTTGAAAGAAATGCCATGGAAAAACGAACAATGCCGATTTGTTTTACAAAAGAACAATACAAAACCATAGAAGAATTTGCAAAAAAGCATGGAATGGTAAATGCAAGTCAGGCAATAGAGAAAATCCTACACGAAAACTAATTACCTAATTCTTTCTGTTTTATCTTTAATATGATATTCAAGTCAAAACCTGAATTTTGCACAGTTTGCAAAAAACAGATAACACACAAGCACAAAGCAAAAAAGGAATGGAATGTCAAGTCACCTCTTTGTGGCGACTGTTATGTTGACAAGATGAAGGAATCATATGATGCAAGCGTGCATCAAAATTGCGTTACGTGTGGCACAAGATACAAAGTGACTGATCTTTGGGAGCCTAGGTGGCAGTGGGACATGACAGGTCTTTTGTGTAAAAGATGTTTTGACAAAAAAGAAGAAGATTTTACAAAAAAGAAGAACTTTTGTTGTATTTGCGGAGCAAAACTTGGTTTTCTAAGATATAATCCAAAAAGCAAGTGGAGTCTTGATGGTCAATTGTGTAAAGGTTGCTGGGATACACAAAAGGTAAAAGAGGGTTAAGCCATATGAGATTTTTTAAAAAATTTCGATGTGATCAATGTGAGAAGACATTTTCAAAGCAAGAAGAACTAATGCAACACATTCAAGTTATTCATTACAAAGATCTGCCATACGATTGCAAAGAATGCAACAGAACTTTTTCTAATATGGAAGACATGCGAACACATCTTCAACGCTTTCACAGCTATAAAAAAGACAGATAATCTAAATTGCTTTTATTGATTTAACTATTGGAGCACGAATTTTTGTGAACACTCTAAAGCCACAGATACACTTTATCTCAGGCAGTCGGTTTAGCTCAGTGTTACTAACATTGGTTCCACATCTTAAACACGAATAGATTACATCAAATTTTGCAGTTTGAGGTTGTTCTTCAGATT
Organism: Nitrosopumilaceae archaeon; assembly: GCA_040877295.1. GTDB lineage: Archaea > Thermoproteota > Nitrososphaeria > Nitrososphaerales > Nitrosopumilaceae > VHBM01. The sequence continues at coordinate 16,331 of JBBDOC010000054.1, read as the reverse complement.
GTACTTCTTGGGATTCGTTTTCTAATTCGTCTACCATATTTTTCAGCTACTTTTTGGATAATTTAAGGTTAACAAGATTTTAAGTTAATGACAGTTCGATATACACATCATCAGGTATTTTCAATCTCATAAGCTGTCTTATTGCCTTGTCATCTGCGTTTATGTTAATTATTCTTCGATGCATTTTTAGCTCCCACTTTTCATAAGTTTCGGTTCCGCTTCCACATGGGGATTTTCTTGTAACAATGTTTAGTTTTTTTACAGGAAGTGGAGTCGGTCCTTTTATCTTAACGCCGGTTTTTTTACCAATACCCATTATTTCTGAACAAACACCATCTAATTTTGGCAAGCTTGTACTTGTTAATTTAACACGAGCTGTTTGAGTCATAGAAAAACACTACGGCTTGTGTTCTTCTGTGATTTCTTTTACAACGCCTGCGGCAATTGTTGCACCCATATCACGGAGTGCAAATCTTCCCAGTTCTGGAAAGTCTTTGAATGTTTCAATACATGTTGGTCTGACCGGTCTTATCTTTACAATTGCCGAGTCACCAACTTTGAGGAATTTTGGATTTTGTTCTTCAATTGCACCAGTTGCTGGATTAATTTTTGCCTCAAATTCTGTTAATGTTGCTGCAACTTGTGCAGTATGAGCATGCATTACTGGTGTGTATCCTGGTGCAATAGCTGTTGGGTGATGAATTATTATAATTTGTGCTTTGAATTCTTTTGCAACCTTTGGTGGTGAGTCTGGTGTGCCAAGGACATCTCCTCGTTTGATGTCTTTTTTCTCAACACCTCTAAGGTTAAAACCAATATTGTCACCAGCTTCAGCAGATGGCATCTGAGTGTGATGAGTCTCAATTGATTTTATTTCTCCAATTACACCTGATGGCATGATGATTACTTTGTCATTAGCCTTCATCTTTCCTGTCTCTACACGACCAACAGGTACAGTTCCTACTCCTGTAATAGAGTAAACATCTTGTACTGGGATTCTCAGCGGTTTTCCTACAGGTTTTTCTGGGACTGTAAAATCATCAAATGTTAGAAGCAGTGTTTTTCCTTTCCACCAAGACATGTTTGTTGATGGCTTTACGAGGTTATCACCCTTCCAACCAGAAATTGGAATTATTGGAACGTTTTCAATTTTGTATCCTACTGACTTTACTAGCTTTTCTGCCTTGTCTTTTGCAACCTTGAATGCATCTTCTTTGTAATCTGCAGCATCCATTTTGTTAATTGCTACAATCAGTTGGCTTACGCCAAGTGTTTTTAACAAAAATGCATGCTCTCTTGCCTGTCCACCGGGTGCAATAGCAGTATCTGTTTCACCTTCCTTTGCAGACAAAACCAAAACTGCACAGTCGGCCTCTGAAGCACCAGTAATCATATTTTTGATAAAGTCCCTGTGACCAGGTGCATCAATTAATGTGAAAAAGTATTTCGGGGTTTCAAACTTTTGAAAAGCAAGATCAATTGTAATACCCCTTTCTCGTTCATCCTTTATGTTGTCCAATACCCATGCGTACTTGAACGTGTCACCTTTTCCTGTCTTTTCTGACTCGGCTGCATGTTGAGCGATGGTTCTTTCATCAATTAGGCCCATGTCCATCAGAAAGTGACCCATGGTTGTTGACTTTCCGTTGTCAATATGACCGGTTACAATCAAGTTTAGGTGGGGTTTATCTGCCATATCGAACTCCTTATGGAAGGGGTTTTATTACCATTTCGATTTTTTTGAAAAATCATCAAGCTTTTTTCAATTTTTTATGATCTAAAAAATTCCAAAAAGTTACATATACATAAATCAAAGAGGTCCTTGGAAAAACCATGAAAGTTACCATTTCTGCTATCAAAGCCGATGTTGGTGGAATTGGTGGTCACACAAGACCAAGTGATGAATTGTTAAGTGCTGTAAAAAAAACTATCAAAAACGCAGGAAGTTTGTTGATTGATTCGTATATTGGATATTGTGGTGATGATGTTCACATTGTTATGACTCATACAAAAGGAGTCGATAACAAGGAGATACATCAACTTGCTTGGAATGCATTTTCTGAGGGAACCAAAGTTGCAAAAAACGAAGGACTCTATGGGGCTGGACAGGATCTTCTAAAAGATTCTTTTTCTGGAAATGTAAAGGGCATGGGTCCAGGAGTTGCAGAGATGGAATTCGAAGAAAGGCCAAATGAAGCATTTACTGTCTTTGCTGCAGATAAAACCGAGCCAGGTGCTTTCAATTATCCATTCTATAGGATATTTGTGGATTCACTAAGTAACACAGGACTGATCGTAAACCAGTCACTTGCAAAAGGGGTAAAGTTCAACATAATGGATGTTGAAAAAGGTGAAATTGCAGAACTGGTTTTATGGGAAGACAAGCCTGTTTTAGAAGCTGCGTTGATGTATCCTGGCCGTTATGTTGTGTCTTCAATTTATACAAAAGATAACGATCCCATAGTAGTAGCATCAACAGACAGACTACACAATATAGCTGGAACTTATGTTGGAAAAGATGATCCAATATGCATTATAAGAACCCAGAAAAAATTTCCAGCTACTGAAGAAGCAGGTAGTGCTTTTAACAACCCACATTACGTGGCAGGCAACACACGAGGAAGCCATCACATGCCACTAATGCCTGTCAAGCTAAATTCTGCTGCATCAATTGACTATTGCATTCCAATTGTTGAGGCACTTGTCTTTAGCATGCATAGTGGAAAACTTGTTGGTCCATTTGATGGATTTTCAACACCAGACTGGGATTATGTAAGAGAGATTGCAACAAAAAGAGCATTGGTAATGCGGAGCCAAGGATTCATCCATCCAGCAACGCTTGTTCCAGCCGAACTAGAATATGCAGAAGGCTATAATGCCATAATCAATGTTCTAAAAGGCAAGATGAGACCACTTGATTCAAAGCAAGATCAGGGAAAGAAAAAAGGATCGTACGAAGATCCCGATTAGAGCCAAGATTATCAGAAAAAATACAGCGTTGTGTTTATTGTAATCATCAATAAAGTTAAATGAAAACGCTTTCCTATACTTAGTAAGATGAGCGGTTTTGATGCATTGTGTAAGGTAAAAGCACTTGTGGTAACTGGCGTGGCCATAGTATCTGTATCTCATTTCATAACCGTCTTGTTTGGTCAAACAATTCCAAGTGTAGTTTGGTCATTTTTCAAGGGAGCCACAGAATCAATTATTATTGCAGCGGTGTTTCTTTTTGCAATCATGTGGTTTTTAAAAGCACGCCCACAACATAGACCAAAAAAGTACACAGTGATAAGCTATGATGTTTTTGGGAAAGAATCACTGATTGATGGTTTGCGGAGTGAATTTAAGAATCACGATGTGGCGTGGAGCTTTATGAAGCAATACAAGTCACAGTATCCATTGTACAACTTTGCTCTAGTATCTGACCTTCCACATTCAAATCGAAAAACCATATTCAGATACCTCTAAAATATTACATAGTAACTCAAACTTTTATTCAACGAGTCATAAAAAATCCAGAATGAAATTTTCCATAATCGTAGAAACGTTCGAAAAAATGGAAAATACCACAAAGAGATTGGAGCTTACACAACATCTTGTGGATCTTTTCAAGAATACGCCAAGCGATCTTATCTCCAAAGTTGTTTATCTTATCCAAGGAAAACTACGGCCTGATTTTGATGGAGTAGAGCTTGGAGTTGCAGAAAAGCTTGCAATAAGGGCCATCTCAAAGTCTGCAGGAATTCCAATCAAAAAGATAGAAGAAGCCTATAACAAAGATGGAGACCTAGGACAGGCAGCATCAAAGATCTTAGAGCAAAAAACGCAGACAACCTTTGTTAAAGAACCAATTACAACAGAACGAGTATACGAAACACTATACAAAATCGCAGAACTTGAGGGATCACGCTCTCAAGACATGAAAATGAAGTACATTGCAAGCCTGCTAAATGATGCAACCCCACTTGAAGCAAGATTCATTTTAAAAATTTTGCTTGGAACACTACGACTTGGAATTGCTGACAATACTGTAATGGATGCACTTGCAGTAGCATACACAGGCTCTAAAGAGAACAGAGAGGTTTTGGAGACAGCATACAATGTTTCAAGCGATTTAGGAAAAGTTGCAGAAGCTATTGCGATAAAAGGTCTTGATGGGACAAAAAAGTTTGAAATCTCTGTTTTCAATCCTATTCGTCCAATGTTAGCTGATCGTGTAAAAAGCGAACAAGAAGCACTTGAAAAAATTGGAAAAGAGTTTGCCGCTGAATACAAACTTGATGGCGAACGTGTGCAAATTCACCTCAAAGGAGAAAAAGTTGTTTTATTTTCAAGAAGATTAGAAAACATCACAAGCTATTATCCTGACATTGTTGAAAAAATTCCAAAGACACTAAAAGTAAGAGATGCAATACTTGAAGCTGAAGCAGTTGCGATAAATGAAGACACTGGGGAATTTTTGCCGTTTCAGGAATTAATGCACAGACGACGAAAGTATAATGTTGAAAAAGCAGTAGAGAAATACCCTATTACAATTAACTTTTTTGACACGCTTTATCTTGATGGCAAAAGCTGCCTTGACATGCCGTATTCTGAACGTAGAAAGACACTTGAAGATATTGTAACCGAGGACAGTTTTGCAAGGCTTGTGCCAATGACAACAGTAAAGACAGAAAATGAGATTGAAGAGTTTCTTGAAAACTCGATTAATGCTGGATGTGAAGGCCTTATGCTAAAGGTTTTGAATGCACCGTACAGGGCAGGCATGAGGGGGAGTAACTGGCTAAAGCTAAAACGCGAGTACAGAAATGAACTTGGGGATAGCTTGGATCTTGTTGTAATTGGCGCATTCTTTGGACGGGGAAGAAGAACTGGACGATATGGCACGTTGTTGCTTGCAACATACAACGATGATGAAGATGTGTTTCCAAGCATTTGTAAAGTCGGTACTGGTTTTACTGATGAGAGTTTAGATCAGTTTTATCAGTTACTCTCAGATAAAGTTACACTCAAAAAAAATCCAAGAATTGACAGCGAAATGGAGCCTGATGTATGGTTTGAGCCAGAGCTTGTAATTGAGATTGTTGCATCTGAGATAACACTTAGTCCAATTCACAAAGCTGGAAAAGATATCATAAGAAAGGGAAGTGGCCTTGCTCTTAGATTTCCCAAGTTTACAGGAAAGATAAGATTTGAAAAAGCTGCTGAAGATGCGTCCACTGACCAAGAAGTTGTTTCATTGTACAAGGGTCAGAAAAAAATCAAACAAGAAATAGGTCAGGCTTGATATTTTGATTAGAAAATACCGCGTAAGGATTAATTAATGCCACAAATTTACTAAATTTCTAAATGTATAGCGGGGAACTTGAGGTACAGGCTAAACGAAAAGCAATTGCTGTTTTACAGGATGAGATTAATCGAATTTTAAACGCATCAAGAAGTCTTGCAACACTGCCAGAACTTATGCTCAAGAAAAACAAGTCGGAGATAAAATCAACACTTGAACAAATCGAAACAATTGAAGAAGAAGTAGAAAGCCTAAGACGAAAGATTACAAGAGACGTAGCAGATGTTGGCGGTCTGATAATTAACCGAGAAAATCTTCTAAACACAGCCTATACAATGGATGAAATTGCAGGCTATATCACAGGGATAGCCTTCAAGTTATCAAACATAAAACCTGCCACTCTAAAAATAGCAGACTTGGGAAAGGACGTCACTGATCTAATTGAACTAGTAGTCGATGAAGTTTACAAGCTAAACGAAATTATACGCAGCCTCAACTCAAACGCGGCCAGCTCTATTGAGCTTGCACAGGATACACAGAAAATCGAAAGAGAAATCGATACAAAATACAGGCAGTTGACAATCAAGGTACTTGATGAGATTTCAAACACAAAGGAACTCTTACTTGTAAAGGACGTAATTGAAGGAATCGAAGAAATGGCTGACAAGTGTCAATCTGTATCAGATTCGTTTATTCTCTTAGCATTAAGTCTCTAGCTTGAAAAGCGAATTAATTGAAAATCGAATCATAGTCTGGAACATTAAAGACTCACAAAAGCTTTTCATGGAAGGATACTATGGAAAGCCAATTGGTATTTCAAAACCGAAATTAAATGAGATAAATGTTCCACTAATCTTGGATCTAATCGAAGGATTTTATCTTCTTCAAAAATCAAAGATCAAAATCTATAAGGAAAAAAAAATGGTTACAGAAGAAGAAATGTTAGAAATTTGTAGAAGAGAATATCACAACTTTGATAAAAAGTACATAGTTTACAGAAACTTTAGAGACAAAGGCTACATCGTAAATCCAGGAATCAAGTTTGGTTGTGATTTTGCAGTTTACCAGAAAGGACCTGGAATCGATCATGCACCATATCTTGTCCAAGTCTATAACAGAAACGAGACTATTTCTTCAACTGATATTGTTTTGGCAGGAAGGCTTGCAACTACTGTAAGAAAACAATTCATCTTGGCAATCCCGCATGGAAATGATGACGTTGATTATCTGGCTCTTGATTGGTGGAAGGCCTAAAGACTCTTTATGTGGTTAGCTATTTTATCATAAATTTCAAACAATTCTTTAGTGATTCCAAACTCGTAGCTGTTTTTCCACTTGCCGTAAATTCTAACCACATTTTCTGTTGGTTCAACAAAAATAGTTGCATCTTTTGGAGACAGTCTTGTTATCATTTCCTTTAGTGCTAAATCACCATTTAGCATTTGTGCAAGTTTTCCGCCTTCCCATTTTACACCTGTCACGATCTTTGAACCAAAGTGTCCTTTTGTGGATAACATTGTTTTTGCTATGTAATCAAAAGAATTTGTCGCATATTTTCTAACTATAAAATGAGCTTGAAATCTGTCCTGTGTTCCCCATGGAAGTGGATTAGGATCTTGCAAGTCTACCCCTTTTGAATTATTTGCACAACATCAATGTTTGTACTTTTGATCTCCAAACAACCTTTGTTTGTTATCATGCGAGGTGCCTGTGAAAAGTGTCTTCCATAGTAATCGCTTTTTTCTACCTCGTCTGTACTTATCTCTTTTATGTGAGTCTCGATTCCAATCTCTTTTAATTTGTCGCAAAAGATCTCCGGCATCGTCTTTAACACAATGGTTTCAGGTTCAGAATCATGCATGTCGAATTGTGAGTCCAACCCTCATAAAGATTAATCGGTTTGATTTTAGCTCAAAGAACAACCAAATAAATAATACAAAAATTGCAATTCCTTGTCCATGCTAAAATTCCAAAACAAAGTTGTACTAGTCACTGGCAGTGGAACAGGAATTGGTCAAGCAATTGCAAAAAAATTTGCAGAACATGGAGCAAGTATTATCATATTAGGTAGAAGAAAAGAACCACTTGAAGAAACCGCAAAGATTCTTGAAGAAATTTTCAAAAGGATACAAAGTAAATCGTTTGTAAAAATCTTCCCAGGCGTAGATGTAAGTGATGAGCAGCTCATCACAGACATGTTTGAGTCTTTGAAAAAGTCAAACATCAATGTAGATATTATTGTAAACAATGCAGGCGTGTCAGGTCCTGTAACATGTTTTCCAAATTCGCCACTTGATGAATTCAAAAGTACCGTTGCAATCCATCTTACCGGTACATTTTGGACTTCATCCCAAGCCCTACGTGTCATGAAGGCTGGTTCTAAAATAATTACGATTTCAACATTCTTTGCAGAGGAACGTCCACTTGAGCAACGCCCTTACAGATTTCGTAGTCCCTATACTGCATCTCAAGGTGCAAAAAATAGACTTGCAGAAGCAATGTCTTGGGAATTAACAGACAGGGGCATAATCTCTATTGCTACAAATCCCGGCCCTGTTCATTCTGATAGAATTTACAAAACAGTTTATCCAAAAGCCGCATCCGAATTTATGCGCGTAAGTGGTTTTGAGGATCTTTCTCCACTTGAAGTAGAAAAAGTAAACAAGGAAATTGTTCCATTATTAGGCGAAGATGACAATACTGTAAAAAAAGGAATTTCACAGGCAGCATCTAACTTGGCTAAAACAAAACCTGGCTCCGATAACAAAAAGCTTGAAGACACACTATCAAAATTGCTTGCAAAAATCCAAGCCATTGCAGAAAAGATTCAGAAAAACACAGCAAAGATGATTGCAGACGAGCAGTTCTTATCACAAGAACAGGTTGCAGAGACAGTTCTTGCACTATGCGACGATAACTTGGCAAGAATTCTAAACGGTAAGGTGATTCCAGGCGACAGAGTGTTTTATCCAGTAAGACCACACATTGCCACCACAGCACCAGACGTTACACAGCCAGACTTTAGCTCAAAGGTTTTTGTTTTTACAATTGATGCGACAGACAAGACAGATTCTGATAGAGTTGAGTTTATCTCAGAACACATTGTAAAAAATGGCGGAAAGGTTGTTTGCTTAATTTCTAAAAATGCGTCAAAGGAATGTCAGGATTCTATTAAAGCAAAGTTTCACTCACATGTAATTGATTTGAAAAACCCAGCTGAGGTTGAAAGATTCCTAAACACAGCAAAAGGAATGGGCATACTTGATATGGTAATACATGTAGCAGGAAAGGTTCCAGACTTTACAAAAATACTAGAGCTTTCAAGATCAGAGTGGGACAATCTAGTTGACAAGTTCATAAACACACCTGCAACAGTGATTCAAAAAGCATTTGAGATTTTTGTACCAGGCGGAGCAAAGGATCCACGGCTCTTTAAAGGAAAAACAGGAACTATGGTAGTTATTGGTCCTGATCTACCTGTAGGAGACAAAATATCTGGCGCAGAAAGGGCAAAAGTTGAGGTATTTCGCGGCGCCCTAAGGCCATTTACAACTACGGTAAATCAGGAACTAAGTGATGTGCTCAATTCTAAGGTGAGATCCTTTCTGATATTGCCTGGCACCATAGATGGAAAAGCGCCTGACAACGAAAAGATCTGCCAAGCCATAAACTACTTTAGCTCAGATAATGCACCGTCCTTATCTGAAGTAATATTTTGCACCGATGAGGTGCGTTAGGCACGAAAAAGTTTTCTGAACTAAAGGTAGGAGAGGAATTTTTTTCTACATGTACAATCTCAAAGAAGGAACTTGAATCATATCTTGCCTTTGCTAGAATAAAAAACGTCATCTTTGATTTTGGCTCAAATGGAAGTTCGCTTGTTTCAGGAAGGGCAATTTTGGCAAGAATGGAAGGCGAGTTTACAAGACTGAGTCAGATTTATGGAAATGCCATTTTGTTTTATGGGACAGATGGCGACAAAGACTGGGATCATAGAAATACACGGTTTCTAAAACCATTACATACAGATCAAGTGCTAAAGATCAAATTCACAATTGCAGATAAAGTAGATACTGACAATGACTATGGCATGATAGCTGTAAACTATGAAGGAAAAACTGAAGACGGCGAGCTGGTTGTAATATCAAAGAGAAATCTTTACCGAATTAAAAAGGAGCCTCCAAGGAATCAATAGAATTTGAGTGTAATTATTTTCGCTCAAATAATTTTTGACATAATTTTAGTTCTAGAATTCTCAAACATTTAGACTAGCAATTTTTGATTGTTTGAAACACTTGCAGTCGCAATCAAACATACCTGTTTTTCCCATGCACTCATCATGGTGTTCGTTATAGCATTTTGTACACGTAACCATAAGTGACATCTTTTAGCTGTATGCTAGATAAATAGCCATGTTATTGATAAATTAGAATCAAAAATCCAGAATAGTTTAAGGATTGAACTGATTATACGCCAAATTCAATTGGTTTAGAATTGCCACATCTGATGCATGTGTTTTTTTCTAGTGGTTGACCGCATTTTCTGCAAAACTTGCTAAATTTATCTGTAGTTAGTCTTTTCATTATTTTTTTAATCAAAACTAGGGCGACTAAAACTCCGATGCCAATTGCGATAAATTGAATCATGTGCGATCTCTTGGTTTTACTTGATGATAAAGGTTTGACATTGTAAAATAGATGTATGCCAAACCTAATTTTCCCATTTTTTCTTAATTGCCAGTACACAATTTACAAGGAGAAAAATTTCTGGCTTTAGCAGTTTCTAATGTATCTGGATCAAAGTACTGTTTGTCTTTTAATCCGATATTGCCAATTTGACATTCTTCTTTCATGTTGGCTAGATGATGTACAATGTTGTTTTGTTTGTCGCCAAGAAAACCAGGCATTCTAATCATTTAAGATTCTTTGAGTGAGTCTTTTCATGGACAAGTACTTTCTCAAAGGTCTCCATATTTCCATCCCAATGAAAAGAACAATTTGGGCAGTTCCACTTCAATGCGTGTCTATTCCTTTTCAGGGGTCTTGTTTTTAGATTCTTTGAATGCGTTTACATCACTAGATGTATTTTCTTTTTTGCACTGTAATCTTCTAATTATTTCTCTAAACATGGCCTTGTATGGCTTTGTGGCAATATGAACTAGCGTATCATGTTCTTTATGCTAAAAAAGAGGAATTCAGAGGCGATTAATGCAACTAAGATATATGTTACATTAGTGTATCTTATGTTATGACACAACCAAAAACTAAATCTATACACCAAACGAACAAGAACAACAAAACAAAACCTGAAAATCTAATGAAAAAGGAATATCTAGAATCCTATGAAGAACTAAAGAAATCCATTACAGAAAATCAAAAGCATGGGAAAAAATATTTAGCTGCTCATTAAAAAGTATCATTTTTCCAAATAACGTCGGTATTAAATGATGCATGCAGCTAATACGTGTATTTTGTACGTAATTTTCTATATATTTTATCTAAAACTATATGCTTTTTTGCTAATCTATAATGTAAAATACGCCGGTATATATAGAGTGTAAGATTCTATATAGATATGGAAAATAAAGAAACAGAAAAACAAACAGCAGCACCAGTTGAAATAAAAAACGAAGAATCAAAGAAAGAAGAGCCAGCTAAAACAGAAAAATAAATTAGCAATTTTTTTCTTTTGACATTATTTTCAGGATTTGATTTTAACATCATTTCCTGAATTTCCCCCAAAGAAATCTGAGTAATTATTTTTAGTAATTTCCGATACACTTTACATTTTACAAAATAATTTAAAATCTAAAAATTTAGCAAAGTAGTAACAGCTAATTTTCATGCGGTTTAAATCAATTAACAACTATCATAATACATGCGAAATGACTCCTGTAGAAAATGTGGAAACGAACTAAAAATAAATCAAAACTGCGAGTCTTGTAGTGAACCAATCGAGTTTGTTTGTCATACATGCGGCAATATTACAGATGAACAAATTCACTCTGAATGCATAAACAAACTGGTACTTGTCATTAAAGTTTAGAGAAAGATTTACTATTTTATAATAAATTGAAGATATGCTCACAGTACTAGTATGAATTTCTGATGATCAACAATTGAATGACTAGAACTACTTAATACCAAGGAGAGCATACTATAATTAGAATGATTTTTTGGAACTTTGTCCAATTGAGAGCGATACAAACTCGAGTCTATCAGGACTCAATTCTTGAATGATTATACGTGCACCTGCGGTTGTGGTTGTCAGAATCCATCTGATGAATATATCTGTCATAACTGTAAGATAGGATTGTGTAAAAATATTGTAATTGGAGTAATCTGAGGATATGAAATAAAGAAATGATCACATTAAATGATTTGAGAGCATGTGACAACTGTGGCAATGTATTCTCAAGAGAGATAGGAACTCAAGCAACAAATCGTTGTCCTGCATGCAACGTGTGGAAAAAAGAAAAAGTGACAAAGGAAAATGGTTAAGTTGGCATATGGAATTATAGACCAGAAAACCTGTATTCATGATGCCAAAGTCAGGATGGCAGGATTCAAAGACAGATACGAGTGTACACGATGTCATAAATTTATTATTAATACTAGGTAAACATCAGAATAAGGCATAATGAAAATCTTGAGATCTACATTTGAATGGTTTAAACCCGTTCAGTAGTTTGTTGTTTTAGTTCAAACCATAAATTTTAGATTCAATGTCATCATGGCGATAAGCCGTTTATTTGATCGTTAGTAGCATCAAAGAAGAGCTTTATTGATGCGGCTATCATAACAATAGATACAAGTATCTTTAGTTTCTTTTCTTTTATGTCAACTGATAATCGTGCGCCAACAAATCCTCCAGCAAACGCACCGGCTGCTAAAAGTAGCGCCTGAAAAAAGTCAGGATGCCCTAGGATAGAGTGTGCTGCAAGACCTGCAGCTGATGCAAACAACAAGATAAACTGAGATGTTGGAGCTGCCTCCTTCATTGAAAGACCCATCGCAATTACCATCAAAGGCACAAAGACAATCCCACCACCAATTCCAAACAAGCTTGAAATTGTTCCTGCAAAAAAACTTGCACCTACTGCAAATAGCATTACTTGTTTTGATTGGTTGCGTTGCTTTGATTCGATCTTTCTGTTTATGAAAATGTAAATGGCAGATATTATCAAAACAAGACCAAAGAGAATTTTGAATAATGATGGTGTTATTTCAGAAGAAATGTATGCACCAAGTATTGTACCAGGAATTGATAACAGACCTAGCTTTAATCCAATATAATATTCAATTCTCTTTTGTCTTGTATAGGATATAGTTGATGCTACAGCGTTGCTAAATGCTGCAAACAAACTGTTACTTGCCGCCAAAGTAGGCGAATATCCAAAAAATGTCAAAACAGGAACAACTATTATTCCACCACCAAGGCCCAAAATAGAGCCTAGCATTCCTGCTACAAATCCAAGTGGAATCAGCCAAAGTTGTTCAAACACAGGTAGCAAACAAAGCCCTATCCTATATTGTGCTTTTTGTCAAGTGATTTTAGGAACATACTATCTTGTTATGAGAAGCTCCCACAGATAGCCCTCAGTGTTTGTTGTAAGCTCAATCTGCATTGATTTTTCCTCAATGTTAATTGAGTTTGATTGGCTGTGTGTCTTTTTATCACTTGTATGAAATTGACGCAGCCCATCAATCAAACTAGCTACTGTCTCAAAGCCCCCAGGCTTTTTCTCCTCCCAACAGTTGCAAACAAGATTTTCTGTTGCTAGAGAAAATACAGTCTTTACAGAATCAAGCTGGCTCATAAATGGATCTACCTGCACTAGTACGATAGCAAGTCGTGGAAAACTTGGCGAGCCAATCATGTGTATGTTTCCAAGAAAAGCACCGCCAGAGTCTCGAAGCTCAGTAGAGGTACAATATTCTACAAGACTTTGTTTTTCTTTATCCTTGAAAAATGTACAGTATTTGTCAATGTCAGTTTTTTCCTTTAGTGTAACAGGGGACGACATTGAGATACCTTCTGTAGCAAGTGCTTCTTTGAGTTTTGTGTTTGCATCTGTGTAAGTAAAATTGAGCGCTTCTGACATGTTATCTAATAATGTGTCATCAGTTTGTGGCACTGTAGAGTTTGTTCCAATCAAGAGGTATACTACAATAGATACTACAGCTGCACCACCAATTCCACCAAAAAGATAAGATTTTTTCATTTGCTTAATTTTTTGCTAGCATACATAAGCCTTTGCAGGAATTTAGATCGAAATTATTTCAAGTTTGGAGTTTTCGTTTATGTTAAACTTGTCAACAAAACCCGCAGTTACCTCTAAGACATATTGAGCGAGTTTATCATTTCCATTTTGTACTGTACATGTAGCAGTCTCTAGTGCAGACTTGCATGGCGGAACGTCTTTTTCAATATGAACTACATTTCCGTTTGAATCAAACCATATCAAATCAAGTGCAAACTGCATGTTAAGCATCCACATCGAACGTATTGCAGAATACTCAAAGACAAACAACATCCCTTGATCGTATGGAAGCATTTCCTGAAACATCAGACCACGAGCTCGTCTAGGATCTGTATCAGCAATCTGTACCTCCAAGACAATGTCATCTACTTTTACTGTACCAATAGGAAACTCTGCAGATTGTAGCTTTGCGTCTTTTGGTATTGTCATAATACCTACAATACCAATTACAAACGCCGCAATAGCTATAGGAATTATAACCTGTTTTCGTGATACCACACATTAATGATGTTTTAATCCGTTTAAAAACTAAGATTAGAAAGTTGCTTCTTTAAAGTCTTTAATTGTTGTAACCATGTTTTTTGTTTCATGGCCAATGTCTGAGATGGTTGCACCATTGTATACTCTTTCAAGATATTTTCCTGCAAGGATCATTGGAGCGCCAATTGCATTTGAAATTCCTGTTGGCTCGGGTATCCAAAATATAATAAATCCGATTTTTGCCAGTTTACGGCCAGGATCAGGTGCCTTTCTTAGAGCACGAAGTGACTGTGCGGTTTTTTTATCGTCAATTTTTGCTAAATCAGAATACAAGCCAGCACGTCTTTTTACAGACTCTGAGAAACGCTTTAGCTTGGCTGTTTTCTTTGTGAGATGATCATTCATTTTTGGCAGATCTTTCCGTATATAGTTAAGATTCAATGATCATTTACGACAACTCCATGGTCAATATTCACTAATCTTTTTTTAGGAAATGTCATCTCATGCGCAAAAATCAGGTTTTAGTCTAGAATAAGCTCTTGACAAATAGCTAACAAGGAAAAAAAAATAAACACCATCTTTTTTGTGAGTACAAAGTAAATTCTAACTCATGGCTACAAAAAGAAAGAGCACTATAACATCTTCTGACTATAATAATATCAGAAGAGAAATGGAAAGAGCAACACTCAGATACATGATTAGGCACTGAAAGTAAATTTCCAACAAATCATAGCCTGATCATGACATCATTTTTTTAAATAACCCTACAATCTAAAACCTACAGTTGAGAAGAAGAGATACCAAACGACTAGATTCCATTCGGGCTGCGCACGAGTCCATTAGAAAAGGCTCTAGTACGAGAATGGAAGATTATCTTGAAGTGATATCTGAGCTTGTGGAGCTAAAAGGATATGCTACAACACTTGACATATCACGATATCTCAATGTCAGCGCTCCAAGTGTTACAAAGATGCTTCAAAGGCTTGATGATGGAGGATACCTTGAATACGAAAAGTATCGAGGAATAAACCTGACACAGAAAGGAAACCAAATTGCAGGCACCATTCGCCAAAAGCACGGAATTTTGTTGGAATTTTTTGAAATACTTGGCATAGGCTCTGATACTGCAAACCGAGATGCCGAAGGCCTGGAACACCACCTAAACCCAAAAACAATCAAGCAGTTGCGAAAATTCATTACATTTTTGAAATCAAACCCAAAAGTTATTGATAATTTTAAAAATATCTAGTTACTTGATGAAAATTTGAATATCGTTTTTTGAAAAGGCGCTTTTTACTAATTTTTTTCCTGCGTCTGAACGTTTTGATATCATTATCTTGCCTTTTCTATCAATGTGAGAAGAAATAACAAACTTGTCATTTACAAAAATTTCTGCATGTGAGCCGCTGTTTTGTCTCCCAACATCAAGTATTAGTGAAGATCTTGACTCGGAAAGATCAAACGGTATGTTGTAATCAGATGGCTGCGACTCGAATTCTTTTGGAACCACGTCTATATGCACCTGAAGCATTTTTTCAAGATCATTTATTGTGGCCCCACCACGACCAATAATTGACGCGATGTTTTGCTTGTTTACCTTTACCTTGACGCTGTTTCCTGAAAGTATTTCAACTTCGGCATTGGGATCAAATCGTCGAAATGTTTCCTTGATTCTTTCTTCTGCAAGTCTTTCAATTCCAAAACTGCCTGACTTTTTTGAGACAGGAACTATGACATTTTCTTCACCAAATGTATAGATTTCATATTCTAGTGAATTGCTTTCAAAATCTCTAATCTCAATTACTGGTCTAGCCAAGTCTTGCTCTACCATTCCAGATGGCACCTTTACTTTAAGATCAAGCTCGTATGTTTTTGCAATATTGCCGTCCTTTACAAAGACTACAGTATCAATTACGCTTGGTATCATTCCAAGTTCTATTTTTCCAATGAATCGCTGGATTGCATCAATTGGCAAGTTTGCATGAACTACGCCAACCATGCCAACTCCTGTCAGTCTCAGGTCTGCAAAAACTCTAAAGTCTTCGTGACGGCGCACCTCATCAAATATTGTATAGTCAGGCCTTACAAGAAGCAAAATCTCAGCAGAATTTTCAAAGCTTCCATCAAGCCTTGTGTACTGTGTTATTCCTTCATCAACCTGTAGGTCTCGCGGCGACTCGAATGTTTTTACTATTTTGCCTGAGTTGTGATAAAAGTTTGCAAGACTTGAGGCAAGCGTGCTTTTTCCAGAGCCTGGCGGGCCAGCAATTAAAATTCCTTCCGCACTTTCTGCAAATCTTG
>JBBDOC010000053.1:0-18300 GCA_040877295.1 Nitrosopumilaceae archaeon | reverse complement strand
CTGCAACTCCTAATGTTACTCCAGTTACAATTAAAATTTCCGGAAGGAAAAACCCAATTGCTAATCCACCACCTACTGTTGCCAACAAGTGCTTAAGTCCAATCTTATTGTCCAAGAATTCAGATTTAGTTTTAGGAAGATCTAAATCTGGCTCAAAGTTTTCATCATTAATTGTTTTTAGTATATTTTCTCCATCTGATATTCTTACACTTGTCATGCTAACACGTGTATTTTCTTTTAGATTTATTGCTCCGCCTCCTTCAAGGCCAATTTTTACATTGGTGCCCGCTTTTTCTCCTGTTTGAATCGTTTGCCCTAGTTTCAATTCATTTGAATATACAACTTTACCATCAGCTGTTGTTATCTTTACATCTCCACTGTATATTTTCAGTTCTCCTGATTTCGGAGCTTGCAAAATTGGTGTTCCTCCTGCATCATCCCCGCTTCGCAATAATTCAGGAGTATCTCCCTCTATTGGTACGCCTTCAGTCAAATCTTCTGGCCTGGGCTCATTTTGCATATATTTTTCCAGCTCAGTTGTAATTTCCTTTTCGGCATTTTGCTCATCTTGAGTGCTCTGCTTTGGACATCCATACAATGTTCCAGGAGCTGCTTCATTAGCACACAAGTCTAAATCATCTGGAATTCCATCGCCATCTGTATCTGTTGTGTCAATGGCATTATCCTTTTTTTCTGGGCAACCGTTTACAGTTTTAGCTGACACCGTAGGACATACGTCTTTGGAATATGGAATACCGTCCTTATCTGAATCATCACAATCATCTCCAATACCATTTTTATCTGAATCTTTTTGATCATCGTTTGGTACAACAGGACAATTGTCTTTAGTGTCTGAAATACCGTCATCGTCACTATCTACAGGTTCTTCTTGTGGTTCATCTTTTGGTGTAAATGCGGGTGGACTAAAGCCTGTTGGAGACAGTTGAGTTATCCCTATAGATTCATCACCAAATACGATATCTAGGTTAATTCCAGAGCTTGCATACCAGCCATCAAAGCTAGCTTCTGAAGAATAAAGTGTTATTTGTGAGCCACTTATTGTTCCCTGTACATCATCTGAATATGACTGTCCCTGCCAACCACATTCATAGATTTCAGGATCTATAGATTTTGAACTAGTTGCAACCCATGAAAACTCGCCGACTATATTGTTTCCATCTTGTTGCAAGTAGGCATTTACTTTGCCTGAATATTCACAATATCCGCCAGGGATTGTTATTTGAGCAAATCCTGACCACTGTCCTGTTAAATCAGCAACTGGAGTTAGAGATGCGGCAAAAACATTTTGGAAATTTCCTGTTATAGTAAATGGTGAAAGTAATAAAATGAAAATAAACACTTGTGATGAAAAATTAAATCTCATGATTTCACTTTACCTGTTCCAAGACTTTTTTGATCCTTTGAAAAGGCTTCCCACTGGATTTCAGTATTTTTGCTGTCAACTTTTAATGCTACCTTAATCATATCTGATGAATCTAGAGGCGAAGTGGTTGTTTGATACATGACAGAATTAGATCCAACACGTTTGTATGTCCAGTCTTTTATTTTTATGAACTTTGTAATTTTACCATTTATGTTGGTTAGTTTGATGCTATAGATATCATCTGTTGAGTCTTGTGGGTTTCTAATTATAAGATATACAATATCGTTTTTCTGAGCTGCTTTGGATTGTAGTAAGAATTGTTTTTGTATTCCTTCATAGTTAAAAATTGTAAACGAGTCAGTCATTTGATCTAATTCTTTACCTATACTTTTTATTTCATCATTTGAAAAACTCCCAACAACTATTATCCAAACATCATTGCCATCTGGAATCATGGTTAGGGCAATCAATGCCTTAAATGAGTTTTGATCAACTGACATCTCAAGTCCATATGCAGCTCTATAACCAGGGTAACCATTTTTATGAGTAAAACTTTCGTCAAAAATAACTTCCATTGAGCAAGTTCCTCCAGATTCAGTAGCAGAAGAACAAAACACTCTTTCAAACTCACTTTTCATCTTATCTAAAAATTTTTGACCGCTTAGTCCTCTGAATGTAGTATCGTCTTGTATGAAACTTATACCGCCGTAAGTGAGTTCAGAAGGAGTGGAAAACGTCAGTATATTTAGCATGTTTGGAAAAGTTTCATCTTTCTCTGGTTCTTCCTCCTTTTGTAAGTATGAAGGATACTTTATTGAAAAGCCGTACTGCTTGTTTTCATACGAAAGAATTTTTGTTGTTTGAGTAGGTGGTGGTGTAGATGCAGGTGTTGTCGCACCACCCATATTTACTTGAAATGATACAGTACCAAGATCTTGTGTTCCATATTTAGCTGATAACTGATAGCTGCCAGCAGGCCAAGTGCCATCAATTTTTATAGGTGCACGAAAGTTTCCATCCCTTGTAACTAGTATTTTTTGTTCATCACCAGTTTTGTCTGGTTTTACAATTGTTATTGTAAGTGGGACTCCTTGTAGGTAATTGTTAATTTGTCCTGATACAATTAATTCAGCTGGTGAATATTTGGAAACAGCAAACTGACCTGAGTTTATCTGTAATGTACCAACGCTTGATTTTGCAATTGTTGATGATTGTGATGTTGTTTGTTCACCTTGATAATCAAAAATTGTAAATGAATCCAAGCTTGAGCCTATATCTTCCATAAACTGCTCAAGTTCCGTAGTGGAATAGTTGATAAGCTGTAACATCCAAGTATCATTACCGTCAGGAATTATCGCAGTCATTTCTGCGACGTTTAGAGTACCTTGCTCTGAAGTCCCAGATGCTGTATAATAAACTGCATATATTGCATAACCGTTTTTGTGAGTATCACGATTTGCGGTTATATCAGAACATGTAATCCCCTTGCTTGCTGCTGCTGAACAGGTATCAGTTACTTGTTTTTTCAGTGCTGCTAAAATCTGATCTCCGTTTAATCCTTTGATTGACTGATCATTGGCTGAAAATGATACGCCATAAGCTGTGTTTTGTGATGGGGCAAAACTTACTATACTTACACTGTTTGAATTAGGATCCTTCTGTAGCGTTTCAGTTTTTTGCCAGTTTGATGGATACTTGATTGAAAATCCATACTGCTTGTTTTCGTATGAAAGATACTTTTGTGTCTGGGCATCTACATAGGACAAAAACCCAGTTCCACTTAGCAATAATACAGATAGTATTACACCTGTGAGTTTTATCAAAGGAGATTTTAGAGTTGGGTATCTGAATAGATAAACTCTCTTCTGAGATTCACGTGTAAAAATTGAATTTTCTAACTTGAACCTTTTTGTTTTGTTATCTGCTTTCTTTTTTTGACTTTGGCAAATGCAAAAATTCCTACACCTACAGCAACTGCAACTACCGATAACTGCATAATATCAAAACTAGACTCTGTATTTTTTGGAATTTGATAGTCTATTGTGGTATCATATGTTACGACATGTTCGTCTCTTACCGAATCTTTGTACTTTACTATAATCTTAATATCATGCTTGCCAATCCGCGGTTCGCCGTCAAACTCTACTGGTATGTTAAATGGAACAGGAGAGTCAGGCTCTAGCTCATCAAGATACTGTGTTTGCGGCTTTATGTTGGAATCTTCCCGTGGCTCCAAAGTAACAAATGCAAAAAGACCATCCGTATTACCTTCATTTAGGATCTCGCCTATCACCAGCTGCCTATCTCCTATCTGCCTTAGCTGTACGTTATAGATTGAAGTATCAATCAGTCCGCTTACATAGAAATCAACACTTCTTGAGACAGTCTTTCTTTCTCCATGTGCATCAAAAAATGTAATATCCATTGGTGCATGAAGTACTGCATTTTTTAGATTGTCTGGGACATAGACATTAAACGTTATCAGCTTCGATGACTTTGACTCTATGTTTCCAACCTTCCAGTTATTTTGATCAAAGACTACATTTTCTACATTTGAAATTGATTGTGATGTTGCAGAGATTGTACTTGCCGTATTTTGTAAAATGACCTCGACTCCTGACAGTGGTGCAGTACCGGCATTTGAAAGCTCAACTACTACTTTATTATTTTTTAGTGAAACAAGAAATGGATCAATTGCACGCATGTTCAATAGGCTGAATCCAGTCACCTTAAAATCAAAATCAAAAAAGGAATTTCTTGTGCCGCTTTCTCGTAATCTAGAAAAATCTACCTTGATCGTAGCTGGATACTGCCTGATTTGCGCGTCTTGTCCTACATTTACAAAAAATGTCAGTGCAAAGTTTTTTCCTGCAAGAGCATTACTATCAGTATCTGCATAGATCAGTGAGCCAGCACCGGCTGCCGAGGTAAATCCGATTGGCATTGACAGCTGGCCTCGAATTCCGCTGATATCTTGGGTGCCTACATTAGCTAAAATTACAGTAAAGGGAACATTTTTGTCTCCTGGCTCCACTTCCATTTTTACATCTTCTGTTCCAAAGTAGGCATCAAGAAATTTTACATCACCAAAATCTCTTTCAAATGGCGTATCTGCACTTTGTGCAAAAGCAGACAATATCGAAATTTGGCTCAGCAAAATAAGAGCTAGAATTGTCTTCATGCTACCATCTCCATTTTGTTTTCTTCTTCGAAAATTCGCCCATCCTTTACACGCAATACCCTATCAACATCACCAAACTGTGCTCGCTCATGTGTAACAATTACAAATGTTTGGTTCAGTTTTTTTGCCATTGACTTCATAAGTTGTACGATTGTTTCTGCAGATACTGAATCCAGATTGCCTGTTGGCTCATCTGCCAGTACAAATGACGGTCTGTTAATTAGTGCCCTAGCAATAGCTGCTCTTTGTGCCTGACCACCTGATATCTTGTTTGCACGCTTGTGCAGCTGACTTTCAAGACCAACTGTTTTCAGTAATTTTGTTGCATCATCAATCGTAGCTTGCTCTATTCTGTGTATGTCACGTGGTAAAGTTACATTTTCTAGTACTGTAAGATCAGACAATAAATTAGCAAACTGGAACACAAATCCAAGCTTTGAATTTCTAAACGAAGATATTTGATCATCGTTAAGCTTTGATGTATCTATCCCATCAATGAATATTTTGCCTGATGTTGGTCTGTCAAGCAATCCAATCATGTTAAGTATTGTAGTTTTTCCAGAGCCAGAGCTTCCTACAATTAATAGAAATTCGCCTTTTTTGACAGAAAAAGCTGCATTACTTAGTGCAGTTACCTTTGTGTCGCCTTCGCCATAGATCTTTGTCAGATTATCTACAACTAGTGCATAATCAGACAGTTCTCATCGCCTCCACAGGTTGAAGTCTTGTTGCCTTGAATGCCGGATATATCGAGGCGGCAATTGCTAATCCAAAGGCCATCAAGGCAGTCTGTGTGATCTTTGCCCAGTCATAGCTTACCTCAAGCGGAATAGAGTTGTTAAATGTCATCTTGGTCTCTTTGGCATAGGTTGTATATGCTAGACCAATAGCTGTGCCTGTTGCAGCACCTATTGCACCAATTATGATTCCCTGGAACATAAATAAAATCAAAATGTCTTTTCTTTTGGCACCAATTGCACGCATAATTCCAATCTCTTTTGTTTTACTATTGACTAGCATCATTTGAATAGTGACTATAGCAAATGCAGAAGACATCATGCCAAACAGTCCTATCATGTTTATCATTGCAATTCCTGATCTAAATCCTCGCAGTGCTTCTTCAGCGGACTCTTCTATTGTCTCAGCCTTAAAGTCATCATTTGGAAAAGATAACAAGAAAAGATCACGCACCTCCGATGCTTTTTTTCTGTCATTTAGTTTTACTATAATTGCATCAGTATCATCATCTCTATCTAGCATATCACGTAAGGTATCAATGTGAATAATGATGCTAGTATCAAGTCCTTGGCCACCAGGTGAGTTTGAAATTCCTGTGACAATAAATCGCTTTGTCTGGTCTTCGCCACGCCTATCAGTCACTTTTAGTTTTATATTATCACCAACAGTAACATCGCCAAGATCACGTGCTACAATTGAACCAACAACTGCAGTGTTTCTTGATGATATATACTCGCCATCTGTTACAGTAGTGTATATGGTTGATGCTTCAATGTCTGTAACTGGATCAACACCAACTAGTGGCACTCGAAACTCTTCGATTCTTTGTCCAAACTTTGTGACATTAATTGATGCAGTAGATGACATACGCGGTGTTGCAGCCTCTACATATGGTATGCGCTCAAACCAATTTACTAAAACTTGATCAGACTTTTCAATAAAATCTTCCTCATCAGTCACATAGATATCGCCAAATCTATAATCTGACATATCACGCACTATAGCATCAAACAAACCCTGAAAGATTACAAAATTAACATGAATTACTAAAATTCCAATAGATACTGCTAGGACAGCGCCAACAAGGCTGCCTTTTTTATTCATCAGCATTCGTTTTGCAAGCTGCGCTCGATAGTCCAATAGTACCAATAAATTAGTCTTATATATAATGTATAAGCACAGATAAATTAGCAAATAAGACATTTTTATACAAGTAAATGTATGATTTTACATTGGATGAGCTAGATATTCAGATACTAAGCATTTTGCTTGATAATTGCAGGGAATCTGACAGACAAATAGGACAAAGAATTGGAATCTCAGGAAACGCTGTAAGCTCACGAATACAAAAAATGATTCAAAGTAAGGTAATTGAGAAATTTACGCTAAAGATAGAGCCGCCGGTCTTAGGCTACAACGTTTTGTATATTGTAGTATCAGGACAGGACCTAAACCAGATTTTAAAACAGGTCAGATTGGTTGGCGAGCCGTTTTTTGTTGTGCCATGCGTTGGCGATATTACAGTATGTAGTATTGTGATAAAAGAAAATGTGGAAGAAAAAATTAAACTTGCAAAAAAAATTATGAGAGATGTTCGTGTGCTCAGCATTTTTGAAGCACAAAATCCTGGATTAAGATCTGATCTGACAAAAACGGATCTTGAGATAATTAATGTTCTTTTGGATAATCCAAGAGCAAGAATAGATGAGATTGCAAAAGCAACTAATCTTTCAACAAAGACAATAACAAGATCACTTGATAAATTACAAAATGATGAAGCAATACTGTTTACGTTAATTTATGATCCTATAAAATTAGAACAATATGTTCCGTATGCAATACTGACATGGATTAATGGTGATCTGCATAAAACATTAAATGTATTAAAAGAGGAATTTTCTCAATCGTTTTTACAAAAACCGTTTATTTCAAAAAACCAGATTGTATTATTTTTGTATAGTGATAATATATTCAAAATTGATGATGTCATACAAAAGGTGCGAAAAATTAATGGTGTTGTACTGGCTGATTTATTTATTCCAAAACAAATTACTTTACCACAAAAATGGATCGTTGATGCAGTTAAAACATCAAGGACTTCAAAAAAGTTGCATTTGTTGTATCAAACAAATTAAATAGCAAGAAAAATCCATCAGGATATGAAAAAAAGAAAAGTCTATGAGGGAAAAATTCTTTCCCTAAGCGTTTATGATATTACACTAAACGGTCGTAAAGTAAAAAGAGAAGTAGTAGAACACAGAGGCGCTTCTGCAATCCTTGCCTTTGAGGAAAAAAAGGTCATTTTGGTAAAACAGCATCGATTTCCACTTGGATATGTGCTTGAGATTCCTGCAGGCACACTAGAAAAAGGTGAAAAGCCTCGTGCCTGTGCCCTTCGTGAGATTCAGGAAGAAACTGGCTACAAAGCAAAGAAGATGACTCATTTTCTTACCTATTACCCTTCAGTTGGCTATAACACCGAGGCAATTCACTGCTTTGTGGCTACAGGCCTGACAAAGAGTGGTGACTTGAAACTGGATTATGATGAGGTCATGTCTGTAGTAAAGATGGACTTTGAAAAACTTTTAGGAATGATAAAGGCTGGAAAAATTGTAGATTCTAAGACAATTTGTGCTGTATTAACATATGCTGCAAAAAAGAAATTGCTCTAGTATACTGGTTTAACTAGATCTGCAATATCTGCCCAACAGCGCTCTATTCGTTCAAACAGATAGATAAGATCAAGAAAGTCAACAGAAGCATGCATTTTTTGTTCAGATGAAGATCGTATATCGGATGATTTTTGCTGGTATTTCCTGTGAAGGTTTATTGCCTCAATTGCAAGTGACCTGTTATTGTCAATAAATGCATCAATTGATTTTTTATGGATTGTTTCAATATCTTTTGTCATGTTATAGATTTTTTTAAGATCAGTTTTTGATAATGAGGTATTGACCAATGAATTTGCAAGCTCTACTATAGTATCACCTGCTGTTTCAAGAAGGTTTGCTGCAATTCTATAATCTAGGATATCGATATTTTCTAGGTTGAAAAGACCAGCTAGTCTTTTATCAACCATCGTACTTCGTATTAATCTTACAAGAAGAAAGTATTGCCTGTCTATTTCATCATCACGATTAGCGAGTGTTTGGAGATTTGATTTGTCATCTGAAAGCAGGCCAAGTAGTATATCATTAAACATCCCCAAAGCAAGTGAGCTCATACGTCTAAGAATTTTTTCAGGACTTAGAGTAGATTCATCTAAAAGAAACTGTACACTAATGTTTGATGAATCTTCTTCAAATATCTCCATGCCAACAAGCCTTCGCAGAGAGCCACGAATTTTTTCTCGATCACCAACTGGAATCATAGATTTTGATTTGATGTTAATCACATCATAGCCAAGAAGATATGCACCGGTGATGTTTGCTACAATGTTTTCTTCTTTTGAGAGAGGATACGATATTACAATTTCTTTTGATGGTTCGGTGCCTTTAGTTACAGTAATTGAGATGCTGTTTTGGCCTGTTTCAAGCTCAACTGGCATGCTCTTACTGAGATTGTTTGCATCAACCCACTCTTTTGGTAAGGAAACAAGGATACTGCTTCCTATCTTTTGCAGGCGTCGGATGAATTTAGTCAATTTATATCAATTTAATTAATTTAAGCCTCATTTTTATATTTTATACAGAGTTTAAATCGCTTCAGATGAGAGGAGTCGCATTCTGTCCTGCACACATTACAGGCTTTTTCAAGGCAGACCTTGAAAGCGATAGCCTTGAATCAAAGGGATCCCTGGGTGCAGGCTTTTCCATTCAGGATGGAGTCACAACAACAGTCCAGGTCAGAAAATCAGACAAAAAGGATTTTCAATTAAAAATTACTGGATACAAGCCAGACAACACTCTAGTTTCTGAATTTATTGTAAAAAAATTTCTTGATCTGATAGATGAAAATTATTTTGTTGATGTACATCATAACATTTCAATACCTGTGGGATATGGTTTGGGCTGTAGTGCAGCAGCTGCATTATCCTTATCGCTTGCACTAGACCAGGCACTTGGCACACAATTATCAAAAATAAAAATTGGTCAGATTGCCCACAATGCTGAGATTAGTTGCAAGACAGGACTTGGCGATGTCTTGGCTGCATTTCATGGAGGTTTTGAGATTAGGACAAAAAGTGGTGCGCCAGGAATTGGCTCTGTTGAAAAAATTGATACTGAATATGATTCAGTCATAATGATCTGTTTTGCACCAATATCTACTCCTGAGTTTATGCGCGACAGACTGTCATCAATTAATGGTCTTGGTGGAAAGATGGTACACAAGCTATTACAATCAAAAGATACAAACGAGTTTCAAGACATGTCATTAGAATTTGCAAATTATATCAAGGTAGTAACTCCAAAGATGCAAAAGGTAATTGATGAGCTAAAAGAAAATAAAATAAAATGTGGTGTTGCATTATTTGGTGAAACGATTTTTGTTTTATCTACACCAAAATTAGAAGATAAAGTATTAAATATCTTAAAAAAATATGATGGAATTATTATAAAATCAAAAATTGACAGGTTTGGGGCAAGACTAGCCCAGTAAAAAGAAGATACTCTTTGATCCCCTCAAGTCATCCACGAGCTACATCATTATTAATTAGAGAAAGACTTGTCGCTGGATTTGATTCAGGCCTTGTTGCAAAAGAGGGGCTCATTGCACACGGAAGAGGTGAGACTTTTGATTATTTGCTTGGCGAAAAGACCACAAAGAATGCAAAAAAGGCCATAAAAGTCGCTGCACTAGCCTTGATTTTGGCAAAATCGCCTGTAATTTCGGTAAATGGCAACATTGCAGCTTTGTGTGCAAAAGAGATAGTACAGCTTGCAAATATTGTTAATGCAAAAATCGAGGTAAACCTGTTTTATTCAACTACACAAAGAAAGCAAAACATTGCAAAACTACTTGCAAAAAATGGTGCAAAAAAAATTTTTGGTCTTGATCCAAGAAAATCAAGACGTATTTCAGGTCTTGATAGTCCAAGAAGAGTTGTAGATAAAGACGGAATCTATGCAGCTGATGTGGTTTTGGTTCCTCTAGAAGATGGTGACAGGACTATAGCTCTAAAAAAAGCAGGAAAGCAAGTTATAACTTTTGATCTTAATCCACTATCAAGAACTGCACAAACCGCAGACATTACTATAGTGGATAATGTTGTTCGTGGACTAGAAGATCTAATCAAAGAATGCAAAAAAATTTCAAAAAATCCAAAAAAAATACAGTTTGACAACAAGAAAAATATTTCAGAGGCATTAGGCGAGATAAGGAAAAATCTTGTGCGGAGAGCTAGACATGCATAAGACTGTTGCAGATATCATATCAAAGAAAAATTCTGGAAAAAAGATCTCTGTAATTACTGCCTATGACTATTCCATGGCAACACTGTGTGATAGGGCTGGAATTGACATTTTGCTTGTTGGCGACAGTGCAGGTATGGTCATGCTTGGATATGAAAACACAATTCCTGTAACAATGGACCAGATGTGTCTTTTTACAGAAGCAGTAGCAAGAGCTCGTCAAAATTCTATGATTGTATCTGATATGCCTTTCATGTCGTATCAGGCAAGCATTTCAGATGCAATTGCAAACTCTGGCAGATTGATAAAAGCTGGAGCTGATGCAGTAAAGCTAGAAGGTGGAAAAGCAATGACAGAAACCATACAGGCAATTGTTGGGACAGGAATTCCCGTTATGGGCCACATTGGACTGCAGCCACAAACTACGATGCTATCTCAAGGCTACAAGGTACAGGGAAAGACAGCAGAGGCTGCCCTGAGGCTAGTTGAGGACGCAAAGGC
Source organism: Nitrosopumilaceae archaeon (assembly GCA_040877295.1). GTDB lineage: Archaea > Thermoproteota > Nitrososphaeria > Nitrososphaerales > Nitrosopumilaceae > VHBM01. The sequence goes on along the minus strand of JBBDOC010000053.1, from coordinate 7,145 downwards.
ACTCGAGGAGGCAGGCGTGTTTAGTATAACACTTGAGATGGTAAGCAGCGAGGTTGCAAAGATAATTTCAGAAATGGTACACGTTCCAACTATAGGGATAGGATCTGGGCCAAGCTGTGATGGCCAGGTTCTTGTAATTCATGACATGCTTGGCATGTATGATAAGCTAAAGCCAAAGTTTGTCAAAAGATATCTTTCATTATCAAAGGACATTCAAGATGCACTAGAGTCTTACAAAGAAGATGTGGAAACAGGCAAGTTTCCAGCTAAAGAACACTTGTTTTCAATGGAAAAACAAGAGCTTGAAAAATTAAGAAAAGAAATTGGCTAAAAAGAAAAAACATCCGTCACTTGATATTGTAAGTTCGCATGGAGTCGAGCTTGCAGGAAAAAAAATTGTTTTGTGTGTTGCAGGAAGTGTTGCAGCATACAAGTCAATTGAGCTTGCACGTTTATTGATGCGACATGGTGCTGATATTACATGTGTTGTAAGTGATGCAGCTGCAAAGCTTGTCAAGCCTGATTATTTCAAGTGGGCAACAGGAAATGAGGTAATAACAAAGCTGACAGGCAAGCTAGAACACATTCAGGTTGCTGATTATGGTAAATCAGATCTGATAATTGTCTATCCTGCAACTGCAAATACGCTTGGAAAACTAGCTGCAGGAATTGATGATACGCCAATTGCAACCATACTTACTGTTGGGTTTGGCTCAAAGATTCCTATACTTATTGCACTTGCAATGCACCAGTCAATGTATGAGAATATGGCTGTGAAAAAAAATATTGCATTTCTAAAAGGCAAAGTTGATTTTATTTCGCCTCAGATGATAGAAGGAAAGGCAAAGGCTGCAGAGCCTGAAGACGTTTTGCAGTATGTTTTGCAAAAGTTTGGGTTTTCATCTATTCTGCATAACAGGAAGGTGCTGATGACTGCAGGGCCTACGATTGAGTATATTGATCCTGTGCGTGTGATTACAAACCAAAGTACTGGCAAAACTGGAGTTTTGCTTGCAGCTGAGCTTGTCTCTGCGGGGGCTAAAGTAACTTTGGTATATGGTCCTGGCAGAGAAGAGCCTCCAAAAGGTGCCAGAATTATTCGTGTTGATACTGCAAAAGCTATGTTTAATGCTGTAAAAAATGAGCTTAAAAAGAAATTTGATGTTGTGATTTTGGCTGCTGCAGTATCGGATTATGTTCCAGAGAAAGTGGAAAAATCGAAGATAAAAAGTACGAGAAAGCAAGTTTTGATTAAATTAAAACAGGCTCCAAAAATCATAGATCAAATAAAAAAATGGCAAAAAGATGTGTTTTTAGTTGGTTTTAAAGCAGAAGCTGATATATCAAAACAAGAACTTTTGTCTCAAGCACGAAAAAGACTTCGAGAGTCAAATGCAGATCTGATAGTTGCAAATGATATTGGTTCAGAATACAAAAAAAATTCTGAAAATAATAATGTATTATTAGTTGACTCAAAGAACTATATTCAAACAGGATGGAAGAAAAAAAATCAAATTGCTAAAATCATAAGAACTGAAATTGAAAAGAAATTGAAAAAGACCTCATGAATTAATAATTAAAATTGAATCATTAAAAGTGGATAATAGTCTTCCAAAAGCAGATCTCTAATCCTAAGACTAAATTTCAGTTAATGGTGTTGCCATCATCAACGGTCCTATCTGGTTGGCTGTTATCCAAAAGTTATACGGCAAACTGCTATAAAAGATGGATCATATTTTGCGATCTGAAGCGATCTATTTTTGCAGTTTGTTTTTCACTAGTAATTACAAATAAAATAAAAAAATAGGGATTTAGAGTTGCCATTTTTTCCAATCACCTCATAAGTACGATTTGAAAAGAACGGTGGATCTAGATAGACTAGAGTAACATATTCGCTAGGAATTTTTTTTTAAAAATTTAGCCGAATCAGCACAAAATACTCTATTTTCTAGATTTGTTCTCAATTTTGTGTATTTCCTTGCTTTTTTTAAGATCTGGTTTGTGAAGAAAAATTGCCATTTTCCTTCATAATTTGGTGATCGCTTCATATTCGATATATTTATGTATGTATTTATTTATTAATTTATTGGTTAATTAATGAATTTTGAACAGTTCTGGTCCAAGTTATCAAAAGAGAAAAGAAATAGTCGATTAGAAACATCATCAAGAAAACAAGGATTTGCTTTTTCTTTTGATGCTCAATTTAATGAGGTAGTTGTAGTACCTGAATCAACTAACATTCCACGACATATTCTCAGAAATGATTTTCATAATGTTTGGAACAAGTTTAAAGAAATTAATGGAGATCCTTACAGACCGGCATTTTATCAGCGTGTTACTCACAATGCTTCCTATATTTTAGCGATAATGAATCATCTTCTCAAAGGTGATAAAGTTAGCTGAATAGTTAGGGAAAAGACAGTAGTTTGTTGTTTATTACAATTTTATTTTACTAATGCCAAATATTGTTTAATTATCAAAAATTTCTAAAACTAATTGAACCTGGATATTTTAGCTTTAAAATGTAGTTGAAAATCTTATTGCCTCTTTTTCCAAATATCTATATTTTTCACAGAATCTATTCTTTTTTATAACTTATCAAGTTTTTTTCTTATCTGATGAATTTCGTCATTAGAAAGAAAATCACGCATTTCTGCAAATTTCAAAACATCGTATTTGGTTTCAAATTCATTAAATAAAAGTGTCGAGTTCGTTTCACACAGCTTTGAGCCAAGCTTTTCCATATTACTAAAGATAGAATTCGCAAAAGCAAGATCACATTTGTATTTTTTGATAATTGCAAACAGTAGATCATCCTTAGTCCAAAGCGTGCCAGTGTCTTTTTTTCTATCAAGCAAAATATATCTAACAAAATCTTTTGTTTTTTCCATTATTTCTTCTTCATTTTTTGGATTAGGCAATATTATACTGCTAGATATTATCTTTGAGACAAACTGTGAAAGCTTGTCATTGATCTGAAAGATCAACTTTTCAATTGCAATCTTATATTGAATTGATTCCTCTTTTTCTAGCTGCTCAACTAGCCTGTTTTTCTGTGATTCAAAGTTGTGATATTGTTCAATTGCCCACGTAGTAACATCATGGTTTAGTTCCGATGCAAGCTCAGAATACCAGTATCTGATATCTTCATTTATTGTATTGCGATTTACATTTAGCATCTCAGAAATTTTTGAAGCCGAATATCCTTTCTCAAAGTGTAGTTTGAAGACTTCCTGTCGTCTATCATCCTGTTCTTTTTTGGTATATGGGCCGCCTTTCTTTACTTCTTCAACTAGCGCCATTGCAAACTGAGATTATGTTTGATTATCTAATAAAGGATCATTTGAACGATCTGTTAACCTTTAGTTAATCCAAAATTAATCATTTTGCAAAAACTGCCTAGTTCTGCATAGTTTCAAAACATTTTTTCCATTTTAATTTATAAAGAAAAAATGATCGCAACAAAAAATTCTAGATCACTATAAGCTCTTTTGTAAACTTGTGTAACACAATCGGTCTAGCATCAACAATAACAGAGTCCTCAATCCGTACACCAAACTTTTCTGGAATATAGATTCCAGGCTCTACCGTTACTGCCATGTTCTTTTTCAAAACTGCAGTACTGCGAGAACTAATGTTTGGTAGCTCATGTACATCAAGACCAATACCATGACCAGTTGAATGGATAAAGTATTTCCCAAAACCATACTTTTTGATATAATCTCGACATGCATCATCAACTGACTTGCAAGGTGCATTTACTTTAACAGCTTGCAGTCCAAGTTTCTGTGATTCTTTAACAATTTCATAAACCTCTTTTCCCTTTTCAGAAACCTTCCCAAGCCCAAATGTCCTTGTAGCATCGCTGACATATCCCTTGTACCGCAAAGTCAGATCAACTACAATCAAGTCGCCATTTGCAAACTTTCTTTCACTTACCTGTGCATGAGGCAGGGCACCATTTGGTCCACCAGCAATTATCAGAGGATTTAGTGTTGACCTATATCCTGTTGCAAACATCTCATGATTCATTGCAAATGACATCAAAATTGACTGGAGCTCAGACTCGCTCTGGCCCTTTTTTATCCTCCTTGTGCAAAGCTCAAACATGTCATCAATTATTTTAGATGCCTTTTTTAGAATCGTAATTTCTTTAGAATCCTTGATTATTCGTGCATCATAAAATGGTGCAGTAGAGTGTCGTAGTTTTGGTATAGATTTTTTCAATAACTGCATTGTTGTATAGTTTTGGCAGTCAGTACAAGCTTGCTTTTTTTTGATTCTAGCTACAAGATCAGAGATGAGATCTGCTCCACGCTCAGAGCCAATTACTGTACAGTCAACAGATTCAGTTTTTGCCCTATCAGCCTCAAGTTTAGGCGCAATAATCGTAGTTTTGTCAGATTCAAGTATGCCTATTGCCTCGCCCCAAAAGCCTGTCATGTAAAAGAGGTTTTCAGGCTCAAATGCAACAAGGACGTCACAGTCAATTTCTCTGCAATTTTTTAGAAGATTCTTGCGCCGCTGCTGCATTGTGCAAGATGCTGTGTTTCTAGATTTATGTATGTTGCAAAGTTTGTATATCAGAGAAAAAGCTTTGTGCTTGTGGAAGAAAAAAGAAAAGTTGTTGCATTACTATCAGGTGGACTAGACAGCCAGCTTGCAGTAAAGATGATGCAAAAGCAAGGCTTTGAAGTATCAGCTGTTGCAATAAAGACACCGTTTTGTGATTTTGATTGCGGAAGAGGCTGTGGTTTTGAAATCAGAGAGCGAGCAGACACACTTGGTGTGAATCTAAAGACAGTTTATCTTGGCGATGAGTATATCGAGATGCTAAAGAATCCAAAACATGGATTTGGCTCTGGCATGAATCCATGCATTGACTGTCGTGCAATGATGTTTCAGTCAGCAAAAAAACACATGGAAGAGATTGGCGCTGATTTTATAATTTCAGGTGAGGTCTTGGGGCAAAGACCAATGAGTCAGCATGGTCCTGCATTAAAGACAATTGAAAAAGAGTCAGGATTAGAAGGAAAAATTGTTAGACCATTATCAGCTGCATTACTGCCGCCAACAGATCCAGAAAAAAATGGTTTGATCAAAAGAGAAAATCTTGGAATGATTAAAGGTCGTTCAAGAAGAATGCAGCTGCAGATGGCAAAAGAGTTTGAAATTGAAAATCCGCCAAATGCGGGTGGCGGGTGCCTCCTGACAGACCCTGCCTTTGCAGTAAGGGCAAAAGATCTTTTCAAGCATATAGAGACTCCAACAACAAATGATATTGATCTGTTAAAGATTGGAAGACATTTTCGATTTGATCAGAACACAAAGCTAGTGGTTGGAAGAAACAAGGATGAAAATGAAGTAATCAAAGCACTTGCACTGCCAGATGATATTTTACTAGAGGCACAAGATCATGTTGGACCAGTATCACTGCTTAGGGGAAAAGAGCTAGAAAGATTCGAAAATTTAGCAGCATCTATAACACTAAGATATTCTGATGCGCCAAAAGACAAAGAAGGAATAGTAACTCTAGAAAAGCGAGGAAACAAGGCAAAGTTGTCTGCCAAGGCTGCAGATGAGCAGTCCTACCTAAGGTATCGAATCTAGTAAACCAACTTACGCACAAACTGATACGAAAGACTTTTTGAAGGAGTAGATCGCTGTTTTAGATAAATGCAAAAGCAGGAAAACCCGACATATCTAAAGGCCATAACAATACGTGACCCTAGCGATATCCATTCAATAAAAGAGGATATCAAGAAAGGAATGATTTTGATTTTGCGAGTTACCCCTCTTGCCCAAAAAGATGTTGATGAGCTACGAAAAGTTGTCGAAGAGTTATACAAAATTACAAAAGCTACTGGGGCAGATATTGCAAGGCTTGGTGAGGAAAGAATTATTGTTACTCCATCAAGTGTAAAGATCTGGAAGCCTGAATACGATCTAAAATAATTTTATTGCTTCCTGGATTTGCGGATAGTGGGCAGGCAGTCTGTACATCCGACGAATTGACATTGCAAGGTTTTCTGATTTTCTTCGCTCGCCATGATTTACCAAAACACGTCTTAGCTTTGGCCTGAGCTTGTGGATAAATGACATTAGCTGGTTATAGTCGCTGTGTCCACTAAATCCGTCCAGTTTTTCAACACCACATTCAACGTTTACAACTTCGATTTTACCTTCGCGTCCAAGTATTGATACCTGCTTTGCACCATCAAGGACTCGCCTGCCAAGTGTCCCATTGACCTGATATGAGACAAATACAATCTTGTTCTTTTTTTGTGGAGCTATACTTTTAAAATATTCAAGGACTGGACCGCCTTCTAGCATTCCGGATGTTGCCATTATAATGCATGGTGTGCCATCGCGTAGTGGTTCTTCTCGTCCATCAGAGTGTTCAATGTTTGTAAAGTATTCAGAGTCAAATGGATTATCATCTGTCTCTAAAATTTTCTGTCTTAGATCTCTTGCTAAATATTCAGGATATGCCTCGTGTATTGATGTTGCCTCTGCTATCATTCCTTCCATAAAGACGGGAGCTTCAACCATCTGGCCTGACTTCATGTACTGAGCTATTACCATCATTATTTCCTGTGCACGTCCTACTGCAGGAATTGGTATGAGTACTTTACCGCCGTCTTTTAGAATTGTGTTTACTGCGTTGACAAATGCAGCCTCGACTTCTTCACGTGTAGGCTGGATATCCTCCTTTGCGCCATATGTACTCTCAATGAGTAATGTTTCTACTCGCGGATAGTTCCAGTTTGCACTCTCAAATAGAATGCTTTTGCCAAATTTCAGATCGCCAGTATACACAAAGTTATGATCGCCGTTTCCTATGTGAAAGTGGCATGTAGCAGAACCAAGTATGTGTCCTGCGTTAGATAAGACAAGTTTGATGTCAGGCGAGATGTCTGTAACTGTCCCATATGAGAGAGTAATTGCCTGTCTCATTATCTGCTTTACATCTGCCTCAGAGTATATTGGTGCCCTTCCCTGTGCCGCTGCTACCTTGATTGCGTCTAGCTGAATCACGTTCATCATGGGTAGTGTTGGTTCTGTGCAGTAGATTGGACCCTTGTATCCGTATTTGCAAAGGACAGGCAAAAATCCAGTGTGGTCAAGATGTGCGTGGCTTATTA
>JBBDOC010000052.1:0-18506 GCA_040877295.1 Nitrosopumilaceae archaeon | reverse complement strand
ATACAAAATGCAGTGAATTTAAGTAAAAACAAATCTACTACAACATTTTTTTCGCTAGTCAGAAATCGAATTGAAACAGACATAAGAAAAATGACTGATCCAGCAGCATCAATTGTTCTAAAAGAGGTTGATGTAATAAACCAAGAAAGAGCTCCTCAAATATTTACCTCAAGACAAGTTGAACAAATCAGGGTAATACCACAAATCAATCAAAATTTAGAATTTGATAACATTCAAGATTTTAGGGGTTATGTGACAGAGTTTAACGGTCCTAGAAATGGAGAAGTAATTACACTCATCAAGCCAAACGATCTTGATATAATTCGTTTGAGTCTAGAAAGAACCTTATTGGTTAAGCATGATCAGCTAGTAGATTACCAAGATGTTGTTGAATTTTTCAATATAATAAATCAAAAGGTAGTCACTGTTTTATCAAACGCGCTTCAACTATCGTTTTCTAGGGAACCAATACGAATGTACGATGAATCAAAAGATAAAACCTCAAATTGGAATGATGTAATCAAAGCTATATTTGAGATCAAACTAAACAAGCCTGTTTTGTTAAACATTATTCTTTGTTCAGGCAGGAGATATCAGCAACATTCCTAGTTGCAGCTGTTGCTAGGTTCTGAAACTATTTTTTAAAATGAGGTATCTATTTGAATAATGAGTTACGCTTAATCGCTGTTCTTGTAGGCATTGGTTTTGCCACTTTTTTCTCAAGCATGTATTTTATACATGAATTAGATTCAAAACAGTTTGTTACAGAAGTTACTACAAGAGTAGAGGTTCCTCAAACTAACATAGTTGAGCTCAATAAAGAAAATCCAATAAAAGTTGGTGTACTCCACTCATTTTCTGGAACAATGGAAATAAGTGAAAAACCTGTTGCCGACGCAACTCTTCTTGCAATAGAGGAGATTAATCAAAGAGGAGGTGTTTTGGGAAGACCAATCCAACCAATAGTTGTAGACGGACGTTCAGATTGGCAAACATTTGCAAGCGAAGCTGAACGACTGATTGTTGAAGAAGATGTTAGCGCAATTTTTGGAGGATGGACATCTGCAAGCCGCAAAACTATGAAACCAGTATTTGAAAAATATGATCATCTTCTCTTTTATCCAGTACAATATGAGGGGCTGGAACAATCCCCTAACATAGTTTACACAGGAGCAGCTCCAAATCAGCAAGTAATTCCTGCAGTAGACTGGGCTTTTGAAAATCTAGGTACAAGATTTTTTCTTGTTGGTTCAGATTATGTGTTTCCACGCAGTGCAAATGAAATTATGAAAGAGCGAATAAAGGAATTAGGCGGCGAAGTTATTTATGAAGAATATAAAATTCTTGGAAGCAAAAACTTTACTGAGATCGTTGATAAAATAATAGCTGTCCAACCTGATGTAATTTTAAACACAATTAATGGAGATAGTAATCTCTGGTTTTTCAAAGAGCTACGTTCAAGAGGAATTTCGCCTCAAGAAATCCCAACAATATCATTTAGCATTGGAGAAGTTGAAGTTGAATACCTTGGAATCAAAGATATGGCAGGTGACTATGCTGCCTGGAATTATTTTCAAAGTCTTAATACTAAAGAAAATCAGAATTTTGTTAATAACTTTAAGGCAAAATATGGCAGTGATCGTGTCATAGACGATCCTATGGAAGCAGGATACATTAGCGTCTATCTCTTTGCAAAAGCTGTAGAATTAGCTGGAAGCGATGATCCTAGACTAATACGTGAAGCTGTAAAAGGAATCACATTTGCAGCACCGGAAGGCATTGTTGGAGTAGATCCAAAAACCCAACATACACTAAAAGTAGTAAGAATAGGGCAAATTCTAGAAAGTGGTCAATTCAAGATTGTAGCAAGCTCAGAAGTACCAATCATGCCAGTACCGTATCCTGCTTACAAGTCAAAAGAACAGTGGGATCTGTTTCTTGATACATTGTATACTAGCTGGAATAACAACTGGTCCAATCTAACCAACGAAGTAACAGAAATTCAAATGGTGGAAAAAATGGCTAAATTTTTTTCTAGTTATTATCAGAAGCTTATCATAGTACAATTACTTCTCAGTCTCATTCCAATAGTAATCATCAGTGGCTATTTGTATTCTGATAAAATTAACACTGAGACAAAAAATCTGGAAGAAAAATTAATTTTTATCTCAGAGACTGGAGCAAGTAACATCGCCTCATGGATTGATGAGAGGAAGAACAATGTTAATGATATTGCAAAAAGTGAACTAACCCTTGCCGAAACAAAAGAACTGTTAGACGCTAATACTAATGAAGAACAGTTATTCATGGTAAAATCCAATTTAGAAAAACAACTTCATACTAGTATTAACACTTATGACTGGTTGGATGAAATAATAATTAGTAATCCAACCACAGGGGAAATAGTATTTTCCACCAACGACATTTACCCAAAACTAAATTTCTTAGATGAAGATCACTTTCAGCAAGCTATTACAAATGAAATAGGAATGAGTGAAATCTTTTCATCCAAAATCGTAATAGAAAATGAATTTGGCGAGTATGAAAAAGATGTTCCAATACTGCTAATTTCAGTACCAATTACAGGAGAAGTTGGTGTTGAAGGCATACTTACAGCACGTGTAAACGTTTTTGCACTAAAATCAAGTACTGATAAACTTGTTAAAGATTTTACAACTACAGATAATTATTTAGTTAATTCTGACGGCTATTTTATTTCCGAATCAAAATTTCATGACAATTTTTTAGAAAAAAACTTGATAAAAAAACGACCACAATTAGAACTCAAAATAGTTGAACCAAACTCAAACAAATTCACAAAGATTTTTCAGAATGTAAATAATGATGAAATGCTTGTAAACTTGAACGGATATACAAGCTATACAGGAAACACCGTTGTCGGATCAATAACACCAGTCAAGAATACAAATTGGTATTACATAGTTGAAGTTGATAAACAAGAAGCAGAAATTGAAATTGTAAAATTAGAAGTTATTTTACTAACTATAATTGCTATTATAGTAATTACAATAATCATTATTTCAATTTTATTTACAAAAACTTTGGTTGATCCAATTAAGAATCTAACAAAAATTGTACAAAGATTTGATATGAATGAGTCATGGAATATAGAAGATGGGTTTGCAAAGTTTAACCACGGAAGAACAGACGAAATTGCAAATCTATATCAAACTTTAAAAACTATGACCGAGTCAATTAAAAAATCTACAAACACTATCAAATCTGCTGAACAAAAGTATAGATCACTTTATGATGATTTACCGGATCTTTGTCGAACAATTAACAAAGATGGAATTATTCTTGATTGTAACAAAGCTTATGCAAAAAGTCTTGGATATACAAAAGATGAAACAATAGGAAAATCGATTTTTAAACATGTCACAAAAGATAGTATGCGTGACATTAGAAACTCTTTTGAAACATGGCGCAAGTCTGGCATTGTATACAATAGGGAAGTCAAATTAAAAAGAAAAGATGGCACTTCATTTCCGGTATTAGTTAGTGCTACAAACCTTTACGATGCAGCTGACCAACTTGTCGGAAGTAATACCATAATTAAAGACATTTCAGAACTTCATACACTTTTAGAGGTAGATAAAGCAAAAGACGAGTTTTCTTCAATGATTTCACATGAACTGAAAACTCCGTTGATTCCTATTATGGGCTACTGTGAAATGTTAAGAGATCCAAAGTTTTTTGGAAAACTTACAGAACCACAGCTTGAAGTAATAAATGAAATTTATGATAATACAACTAGATTAAACACTTTAATCAGTGAGGTCATGAAAGCACAAAAACTAGAATTAAACAGGCTTACATTTAAGAAAGAAATTTTTGAAGTAGGAGAATTTTTGGAAGTAGTAACTAAAAATCATACTCAATTAATGACGTCTAAACAAATTACTTTCATTAACAATTATTCTTCAAATGACAAATTACTAATAAAAACTGACAAAGATCGATTACATGAAGTATTTACTAATCTAATTCAAAATGCTGTAGATTTTGTATCAGAACAAAATGGCAAAATAGAAATTGGCGCAATAGATAATGGAAAAGATGTACTCTTTTATGTAAAAGATAATGGAATTGGAATACCTTCTGACAAAATAGACAAGCTATTTACAAAATTCTATCAAATTGATACAAGCTTTTCACGAAAACATGGAGGTAGTGGTCTTGGACTGGTAATTTGCAAAGGTATAGTTACTGCACTTGGCGGTGATATTAAAGCAGAAAGCGAAGTAGACAAAGGAACAACATTTTCGTTTGTCATTCCTAAAGGTAATAAAAATGAATGAAAAAGAAACACTAGAACAAAAACTAAAATCAATTTTAGAACTTGACGAATCGATCAGGTTTGTTGGTTTCTTGTTAAGTGATGGAACTCTTGAATCATTTGTTAGAAGACCTGGGATGATTCCTCTTTTAGATTCTAATGACAGTCAGAAATCATATCTGCATACGGTTCTAAGAGCTGCAAGCTATAAGGCTCTAGATGCAAAACTTGGAAAATCAATATGGACTGTAACATTAAAACAAAAAATAAAGTGGCTTACCATCTACCTTGATTTTGGCATGATTATTTTGTCAACCGAAGTTAATTCTGATCATGACAAGATAATGCAAAATTCTCTTGAAATCCTTAAAGTATATGCATAGCTAAATTTTTTGGCTAGCCTAATACTGATCCTAATAAAGTTTTAAAGACAAAAAGTTATAAAGACTGCTACCGTTTCCAAAGTTGGAAATGCTAAAAGTTGACACATTAGTGAATCAATTTAACATCGCCAATGAGGTGAAAAAAGAGCTATGGTGATGAATTCAACCGAAGAAAAATCGCTTTGGAAAACTCAAGTGTCAATTTCAGTTGAAAACACGTTACGGGAAATTGGTAAATTTGAATTCAAAAAAATCTTGTACATGCTGAAAGAAAATTACAATGTCTCACTTTGTGATTGTTATGACAATCCTGAATTTTTAAAGAAAACACTCAAAGATCTTTTTGGAAATTCATATGAAAGCATCATTGCCACCATTGAAAAAAATCTTGATGGTCTAGTCCTAATGGAACCTGTCAACGAATTTATTACAATAATGAAAAATTAATTTCAAATTATCTTAAGTTACAAAATTTTCGTGTTATGATAATTTTTCACTGATAGAATTTTCTACTCACAAAGTAATACATTAAGTCATTACAACAATTTTTCGCTTACACATTAGTATGTAAAGAATTGATAATACTTTCTTAACAGCTTAGTTTTGCTTACAACTATTGATTGATATAAAAAAAGAAATATGATAAATTTATGTACATTATCCTTTGACACACAATTCTAATTAACTATATTTCCTGATAATATGCAGATCTCTTTAGCTATGAATTCTCATTCGATTCTTTTGTAAACGGCTTTGAATTCTTCTGCAAGTGTATAAGCTATGTTTAACAAATGTGTAACCTCAATCATACTTGATTTACCTTTTGATAGCTGTCTGAGAAGAGTCAAGGTTTTGTTTGCTGTTTGAAGAGAAATGATCTCCTCTCTACCTGACCAAGCATTGAAGACATCTGAAACATCAAGACACAGCTTTAGGATAAACTCCTCCCAATCTTTTGTGCTAGTTGAAATCTTCACAACACTAGCCAACTCACGGAATTCGTTTTTTCGATCAATTAGTAGCATGTCTAGTGATTTTTTTGATCTATCTATTTCAAAATCCGGATGCTTTAACATCGCCATAGTAATAATTACAATACAATCTGATTTAAAGCGCACTCTACAAATGTACCATTTTTCTATAGGGAAGCTGGTTTTACTTTAAATTTATTTAATATGATACAACATTCCTAAATAATCACATAGTAAAATCATAGTTTACCTTATAATTTTAATTTGTATTATTAGAGTAATGGACTTTGCCATCTTAAACTTTTGGAGGAATATCAATTGAGTGAAGAATTTACAGAACTTGAAAGAAAAATAATACAAAAACTGCAAAGAACGGTGATTGGGGCAGTTGGAGGACTAGTAGGCGGATTTGCGATCTTTTTGATCATTTTTGGAATAGACTCACAACTTTCTGTAACTCCTGGAACATTTTACAAGATGGTTGGCATTCCTGTTGGTCTTTCGGATCTCTCAGCTACAATATTTGGGCTTGTAGGTCACATGCTAACTGCCGCTCTGATTGGAGCTGTATTTTGCTTTTGTTCAGGGCTTCATCAAAAACTTGACATAAAGAGTTTAAGAAAAGGTGCATTTGCTGGGGGTGTAACTGCAGTAGCAGTTTACGCAATCTTTTTTATTCCAATAACTTTGCTTGTAATGGATCCTGCATTAGAATCGCAGACTACAGATGAGGCAGGATTAGTTACCACACTAGCTAACATTGACTCAAAAAAGCTAGTTGAAAACATGAATCTAATCTTGATTGGCTCTCTAGAAATGCATATTGTCTATGGAATAGTTATGGGTACCCTTTGTGCAATGATGTTGAAAAAAGAATTTGCAAGGATAGGAACAACATTAAGCAATGCCCGCGCATTAAAAATTATAACAATTATAATTATTCTTGCAACATCTGCAATTGCCTCATATTATGTATTGATTCCTTCGTATTCTCAGATATCGCTTGATCAATCAACATTGTCTTTTGAGCTAAGCAAGATACAAGAAGGATTAACATATTCTAAATTCATCGAGCTGGATAGACAAGAAAAGTTAGATTTGGTTGCAAAGATGCCAGGACGTACAATTGATCTTATGATAAACGAGGCAACAAAGTATGACACAGTTTCCTCAGATGAAATGGATGAGATTGTATCAAAAGTTCAATCATCTAATGAGCTAAAATTCATCCAGATTGGAGAAATTCAAGGATTAAAGGGAAATAATGCAGAAGGAAAAACGTATGTAATTGCAGCAGGCGACTCTATCTTCCTAAGGTTTGAGAAATTTAGTGTAACAAATGGTCCTGACTTGCATGTTTTTCTTACCAAATCTGGAGATATTAGCACAGGTTTTGATGTTGGGCCACTAAAAGCAAACAAAGGTGATCAAAACTATGAAATCACAGGAATTGATACAAACGAATACAGTATTGTGATAATTTCAAGTGACACATTTGGGCAATACTATGCATCAGCTAAACTTGTGCAAATAAGTGAAAAATAAGATTTAGTTTTGGCCCTCTATTCCCATGAGGGTAAGTGTTGATCTTACATGAGGAAGCTTTCTTATCTTCCATGTTATTGTTTCACGAAGAGTTTCATTTTTTTGTGAATGTACTTTTGCTATAATGTCATATGCACCAAACGTACCGTGTACCTCTTTTACATTTTCTAAGTGCTTAAGATCATCTATTATCTCCTCTTCGTGACCGAGATCACAGTTTATCAAAACATATGCATCAGGCATCTTCTTAACACTCTTATGTCGCAGGCCAAATCTCACTTTCTAATTCGTGAGCAGTTTTCTTTTTTTCAGAATCAATATCTAATTTTGATTTTTTTTTCTTTATCTTTTCCATACTGTTTTTTCGTATTCATAATATATGAAGGACTATAAGTAAAAACTTAAAATTCATTTGAGAAATCTCAAATAAATTAAATAAAAACAAAGCAATTTTGCTTTAAACTTAAATATTATTTTCACAAATAATACCTCGACGAGGATTACTCTATGGGCTATTGTCCTGTTAGAGTGATGCATCAAAGTTTAGAGGAAGGCCTTTGACTTTGAATGCAGACGCTTCCTTACCTTCCAGGCAAGCGTAAATCCTCGTTCCTCGCTATATACAGCCTAAAATAATCTAAAATCTTCTTTGATTGTATTTAATACAACATGAGTTATGGTATTTTCTACATTTGGTTTTGATGAGATCTTTTTTACAAACTCGCTGAGATCATCTCTTCCTTTGAACTTTGCAACAATGAATGTATCTGTTGTTCCTGTCACATCATATACTGCGCATATATTATCAATGCCTGCAAGCTCATTTTCTATCTCAATAATTTTGTCCTTTCTTGCAACAACTTCAATTACTGCAGTAAGATTGAAGCCAAGTTTTTCGTGATCAAGTATTGCAGCAAATCCTTTGATTATTTTTTCAGCCTGTAATTTTTTTAGTCTTGATATGATGGTTACAGTTGATATTCCAAGCTTTAATGCAAGCTGCCTTGAGGATTGACGTGCATCCACTAACAAATGTTTTAGAATTTTTTGGTCAAGCTTGTCTGGTATCAATAAATCAAATAAATTAAAAATGTATTTAAGTTTTCAAAAAATATCTAATAAATGTATGATATTCTACATGATTAATTATAATATTTACACAATAAATTTAATGTCAATAAAGTTGAATTGTCGATTTTTATTTGCTGGATTTTAACTTGTTTACGACTTTTGCAAAGTCATTTATTGGAACAATTTTTACTGTACTCATAGCTGAAATTCCAACTGCAATACAAAGACTCTCTATATCGTGAGCATTTTTTGCATCAAGAATAATTATCCATTCATGTTCAAGTACAGACATATAAAATCCAATCATCTTTGACACATTGAATTTTTTTAGATTTTTTTCTAATTTGTTTTGGATAGATAAGAATATTTTCTTGCTATTTTTGTTGTTTAAAGGACAAGATTCAGGACTATGTATCGCAAAGACACCAAATAGCATTATTGTGGTTGAAAATGCTATTTTTATTAACCTTTCATTTTATGGCTTTTCTTTTTTATTGAGAAATTCAGTCACTACATCATGGAGTTCAACTTTATGTTTGCTAATTTCTCTTTGAACCTCAAATAATAATTCATGATACATTCGCTGACCATATTTTTCATAAAAGGAAGTAGCGTATTCCTGCTCCTTGCTGCCTATGAACCAGCCTAAGATAAAATCATGCTCATTTTCAGGATTCCACGATGCCTTTAACATTGGATAGTACACATCAAGAAAGCCTTTCAAGTCGTATGATATTCGTTTAAGGTCGTTTTGCACAAATTCCATAAACGTTCTTGTTGACATAAAACCCAAATTGTGCTGCCATAATTAAAATCAAGGTTTGTGTCCTAATATTATATTGGAATTTTATACTGGCCATTTGACTTGATTACTAGTATTATTTGACAAATTTCATAATTATCTAAAAGAAGCAGTGCAGGTTAATTGAGTCTACCAGATGATTACACAATAACTAAAGTACTAGTCTTTATTTCTGTAGAGAAAGCGCTACGCGAAATTAACGGTACTGTTTATGAAAAGGTAACTGAGATTTTAAAGGAAAAATACAATTCTTATCTGTATGATTGCTATGATCATCCAGAATATCTGAATCAAATCCTCAAGGATTTTTTTGGCGATTCTTTTGTTGCTATTGCAAACACAATCAAAAAATATCTAGCAGAATATCCGAATAAAACAAAGGTAAATCATTTTATCAAAGTAGTTTGTAATCATTGAGTTTGCTTACAACACTTGATACAATAAAACAACACAGATTTCTTGTATCTACATTAATTGCAACTGGATTTGGTATTTTGCTTTTCAATTTTGTAAATGATCAGGATGCTCTTTTGTTTTCTGATCTGCTGTTTGTATTTACATCTGGCAGTGTTGCTGTATTATCAGTAATTGTTGCAATAAGAAACAGGTTGGAAGGCTATCACGGAAAAGCATGGATGCTTTTTTCATTTGCTGTAATCTGTTGGTTCATTGCAGAAGTTATCTGGACAGCATATCAGCAAGTGTATAAAATAGATCCTTGGCCATCAGAGGCTGACTTTTTCTGGCTTGCTGGCTATCCATTATTTTTTGGATTTTTAATGTACTATCAAAGACCTGTATACAAATCAATTACAAAGAAGATGGTAATCAGCTCAACTTTGATTTCCATATCAATTCTAGTTCTACTGTTATACATTTCATATGATGAAAATTTGCGACTAAATGAATTTGAACATATTCTCGGTCTGAGCTATCCAATATTGGATGCTTTTGTCTTGATTCCTCTTTTAATTGGAGTTTTTCTGTTTTTTAAAGGCAAAGTAAATTTTATGTGGATTTTGATGAGTCTTGGAATGATATCCTTTATAGTATCTGATAACTGGTTTTTTTTAACTGACCTAAACGAGTCATACTATCCAGGCCATCCACTTGATTTATTGTATATTTGGGGATATGTTTTGTTCAGCTTTGGTGTATATAATAACATGAAAATTTTCCACACAAAATAATATTTCATAAATTAAGCCATAACTAAAATCAAGATCTTCTTACCAGCTATTCATGTATACAGCTTGCTGTTTTGTGAGCCTGTCTATCTTTACTCCCATTGCTTTTAATGCATCCACTGCAACATGCTTGTCAATTTCTTGTGGTACCTTCATTACCTTATTTTGCAATTTTTTGTGATTTTTTAGGATATACAAGATGGAGAGTAGCTGGTTTGAAAATGATAGTGCCATAACTTCTGGCGGGTTTCCTTCAGTTGCAACCAAATTTGCCACTCTTCCCTTTGAAATAAGATACACTTTCTTGCCATTCTGCAGCACACACTCATCAAGGTTTGGCCTTACCTCCCTAACAGATCTTGATTTTTTCAAAAGAAAGACACTGTCAATTTCTACATCAAAATGACCAACGTTTCCAAGTATTGCGCCATCCTTCATCTTGAGTATGTGTTCTTTTCTAATTACACCAGTCATTCCTGTACATGTCACAAAGATATCACCAATTTTTGCAGCTTGTGCCATTGGCATTACCTCAAATCCATCCATGTGAGCTTCTAATGCCTTGATTGGATCAACTTCTGTTACTATAATTTTAGAGCCCATTCCATGACATCGTGCTGCAACTCCTTTTCCAACCCAGCCATATCCTACAACAACGACACGCTTTGATGCAAAAAGTAGATTCATTGCTCGAAGGTATCCATCAACTGTGCTCTGGCCTGTTCCGTATCTGTTATCAAATAGATATTTTGTGTAAGCATCGTTTACAGCTATTACTGGATAACGAAGCAAACTGTTTTTTTCCAAAGATCTCATTCGTTTTACCCCAGTAGTTGTTTCTTCCGTTGCACCAAAGATCTTCAATGACTTGAATTTTTTATCACTGTGAGATCTAGTGTTTAGATCACCGCCATCATCAGTCAAAATATTTGGCTTGTGATTGAGAATCTGTCCAATACACCAGTCATACTCTTTTTTTGTTTCACCTGACCAAGCATAAACATGAATTCCTTCTGATGCTAAAAATGCTGCAATATCATCTTGAGTTGTCAGCGGATTTGCACAGCATGCTACAACATTTGCTCCAAGATTCTTTACTCCCTTTAGTAGGACAGATGTTTCTTTTGTTATCTGTAAGCAAAAACCCAAAGTTATTCCCTTGAATGGTTGCGATTTTTTCAGCCTGTTAATTGTATTATCAAGAATTTGCATGTGGCTTCTTGCCCACTCATAGGAAAGTTTGCCTTTTTTTGCAAGTTTTGGGTTTTTTACCTTGTAGAACAAATCGCTAGTTTTTTCTTTTAAAATCAATAATAAAGTATGTCTTGCTAAAATAATTATTCCAATTTTTTGATTTGTTTAACAAAAATTTGATACCATTCGATTATATACCACAAATAGGTTGCAATAGCAACATGGAAGAAGGTACCATAAAATGGTTCAACGCCACAAAGGGCTACGGATTTATCGCAAGAGAGTCTGGTGCAGACCTTTTTGTCCACAAAACTGAGGTTCAAGGAAACCTAAGAGAAGGGGACAAGGTGTCGTTTGAGCTCGCAGAAGGCCCAAAGGGTCCCCATGCAAAAAATGTATCAAAGATTTAGTACGATTAAATTAATTTTAAGAGTAACAATTTCCTTTGATTAAATTTTCATTTTTTATTATTTTTTAAATATTTTCATATAATCATATATTCCAAATGCCATAAGAAAGTACATAAAATGAAACAGCATTTCTAGTGGATGACCTGTATAGTAGGTATCTTCAAGCTGAGTATACAAAAAAGTTGTATCTGCCACATACAACGAAATGACGCCTACAAAAACAAGAGTCCACATAAAATTTACTTTGCCTTTAAAAAACAAAATAACGCCCAACAATGATGGAACTAATATAATTGCGTCTGCTACTGGATATCCAGCTAGTAGTGCAAACTCATAGTGACTTAGTTCTTCATCTTCATTAAGCACAACATAAAGACTTGATACTAAAACAATAGTGGCGGCAAGAATAGCTATGGCAAGTATCTCTTTAGTAATGCCGTCTTTTAGTGGCTCTAAATATGAAATTACAAACATTAACAAAAAAGGATAACCCACCAGATAGAATAGATCAGCTACGGAAGGAAACGGATCTATTTTAAAATAAAGTTCTTGCATTATCCATGTAATTTCAGCAAAAAACCAGCATATTGCAAAACCTACTAGTGCTATTAGTGCAGTCCCGTGTTTTCCTGACGTACCTAACCGTTGCAGTACAATGATACTAACTACCAAAAGGCTACCCGCAGCAGGAATATACATGAAATTTCCCACAATTGTAGCAATCTCTTCTCCAAAATAATTTCCAATTAAATTAATTGCAGCAACAGAAATTATTACAAAAAAAATCTTCTGTATGCTTGAATTTTTTTGTGCACGTGTTTGCAATTTTTTCACTTGTTTAATATTTCAATAAATTTTGCAAGATTTGTGTCTTTAGTATATTATTTATGCATCATTGATTTTGTCTACGCTTACAGCACACAGTTTCCAATTTTTTTATAAAATTTCAAAAATAAAATAGTGATTCAAAAACTGACCTAGGCATAAAAGATGTCTAGTTTTGCACAACTTTCACACAGGTAATACTCTGCTTCATTTGAAAATTGTATTTTGACAGTTTTTGGCCCATCATGCACACATTCTCTTTGTGGGATATTTTCAGACATTATTCAATGATATTACTAATTTTAATTAGAGTGGGTTTGTTTAAACTATTTAGCTTTTTGCGCTAAAATAGGCACAAAGTTAAACCGATGAAAGGATAATAAGATTCTGTAGATAATTGTTATAGTTTCTTACAAAATTCAGATAACCTGAATCTGTTTTTTAATATATGTCAAAAATTAGAACAACTGGATCATTTTCTTACTGCCAATTTTATTTTCTGAAAAATTAATTAAAAAACCAAGTTCGATTGATCGAAGTTGTAGAAAATAAAATGTTAAATTGAATTCATTTAATGAAGATTTATCAAGGCGGGAGGAATGTCGGATTCAAATAGAATAACTATGGCACTTTGCATTGAAGTTGTATTGATGAGAAGGAGCGGAGAAGCATATTATCATGTGTTATCTAAACTCAGAAGTCTTTATGACTGTGAAATTGGAGATTGTTACGATAAACCACAATATTTGAAAAATGTTCTCAAAGATGTATATGGAAATGATTACGAATCCATTGTTAAAGAAATCAAATTAGAATTGGGTGATTCAATTAATAACAAAGGAATTGCTGCCTTTTTAGAGATACTGGAATACAAATTCTAACTAAGATGTAAATGCTCGAATTTTATTAAATAGAAAAAATTATTTACATCATTTAGAATTAACGATGACTAAAATTTGTATATTAAAATAATCTTAAATATGATTGATTAAATTAGAAAATTACGATCAGTTTATAACTTGATTTAAAGAAAAATAGAAAACTTTTCTATGTGTGCACAAAATTACCTTGTGCTCAAAAGCGACATTATCGTGCCTTATTTATCAGAGTTAAACAATATGATCGGAAAACCGTGGACTCTACGCATACTTTTGGAGCTTAGAAGGGCTAAAAGAATACGATACAACGACCTTCTTGAATTGCTTGAAGGCATCTCCTCTTCTACCCTTTCCATTAATCTAAAAAACCTACAAAAAAATGGATTAATCACACGAAAATCGTCTGGCAAAAATATTCCCTTCAGAGTCGAATATAGCTTAACTGAAAAAGGATTTGATTTTGTAATAGCGTGTTATCCATTATTAAAATGGGCAGTAAAAACAAATCACATAAAAAATCTTATTCCAATAGTGTAATTGAAAGCTACTGATGGTGTGTTGTAATACAAATGATTAAAAAGAAAAACTTGACTGCATAGTTGATGTTTAAAACTCCCTTACTACTGTGTGTACTATTACTTTTTCCAACAGCTGTGTTTCTGGCAAAGGGGAAGGCGGCTGTCTAATTGCAACAGCAGCATATGGTACAGAGCTAGCTCCGCAAGTCCAGCTTCTAAGAGATATTCGTGACAATACTGTGCTTGGAACACAATCTGGTGCAGCATTTATGTCAGCATTTAACTCATTTTACTATTTATTCTCACCAACTGTAGCTGACATTGAACGACAAAGCCCATTGTTTAAAGAAATGGTTAAAGCTGCAATAACTCCAATGATCTCAACGCTATCTATTTTACAGTTTGCAGACATCGATTCAGAATATGATATGCTTGGATATGGAATCGGTATAATTCTATTAAATATTGGAATGTACTTGAGTCCAATGATTCTAGTTTTAAAACTAGGGAAAAAATTAGCAAAAAAATAAAATATAATCTATAATTGATTATGATAATCTTAAGTAATTGAGACACTGATTACAAAGTATGCTCTTTATTGCCTTGATCAAATTTAAGAAAAAAGCACGTGATGCAGCCGAATATGGAAAATCAATTCTTGAGAATCTGCCAAAGGGAGTCAAGATTATTGGAACATACTGGACTCTGGGAAGATATGATGCAGTTTGGGTTTATGAAGCGCCATCAGAAAAGGACGCAATAAAGCTTGGAATTGATACAGGTGAAGTCATGCAAACGCAAACGCTTGTTGCAATATCAAGAGAAGACGCCATCAAACTGTTAGGCAAGATCTAGATTTTACTAATTGAAATAATCATCAAAGCTTTGTGGCCTTGATTTTGTATAATTAGCAATTTTAACAAGCAACAAATAAAGTCTGTAAAGACGCCTGTTTTCCTTTATTCTTGGACCTATCTTATCCCAAAAATACCTAGCATGAATCTCTGAAAATCTTGAATCGCGTATTACCAAAAATGATCGTTTTGATTTTTCGATTAATTCCATGGTTTTAGGACTAAATGCCTGTTCTGATTGCTTTCCAGCTCCCACCATTATTAATTCAGGTGTATTTGTGTTAAAGTTTTGCAATAATTTTTGAACTAGCTCGTTAGCTCGAACATCAAGTCTTTCTAACGGTATCTTTTTCCAGCCTAGATCAAACATCTTTTCATTGATTTTATTTATGATGTTGAGCTCTTTTTCTGGAGTATCTGTGGTTGCCCTTACAATTCGTATCCTGCTGCCTTGAGATTTTAGAAAAGAGTCAGCTACATCTAATGCCAAGTCACAATGTCTTCCTCTGTCGTAGGATACAACTACATTTGAGATTTCATTATCAAAGTTCTCTCTAACTATTACTCCTATTATGTCACATGTAGCAAGCGACATTAGTTTTCTATTATTTTTTAGATCATCAAAATCAATAACAAGCAGATTAGTGCCTTGTTCTTCTGTGGTAGCAAGTATGGCCTCTGTAACATCATGTGATAGTCTTATTAAATAACCAGTAGAATCACTATCGCCTAGTTCTTTTTTGAGATTCTCAAGTGTATGTACTTCTTTATCAGCAATTTCTCTTGATGAAGACAATGGAAGCTGGATTGGTACATTTACCACATTTAAGTAGGAAATCTCTGCATCTCTTGCACTAGCTATAACATTTGCTATCTTTACCAAATTTTTAATTGATTTACTGTTATAGTAAATTAGTATTCTATAGTTTTGACGCTTCTGCGGAATCTCATTTATGATTGAGGGAGCATAGTGTTCAATCTCTTTTTTTGCAGTATACATCTTGTAGATTGTAAATCCAATCATTATCCAAATAATTGCAATAAGCCAGCTTAGTGGATTAAATATTAACAGGTAGATTGCTAATCCAATTTGTGTAAATACACCAACAATTGGAATTACAGGAAAGAATGGTGTTTTAAAACCATAATCTAGTTTTGAACCATAAAGTCTTCTAATTGAAATTGCAGCTATATCGACTTGAATAAATAAGAAAAGAAACATGACACCAGCTGCTAGCGCAATCTGTTCAAGTGGTAGTAGTACAGCCATTATGGCCATCACAACGCCAGAAATTATTGTAGCAAAATACGGAGTACGATATCTTGTATGGATTGAACTAAATGTTTTAGGCAAGTTAAATTGCCTGCCCATCGCAAATGCTACTCTGCTTGATGAAAAAGTTGTAGCGTTTAACGCTGATAATGTAGAAACAAATCCACCAAGAAGTACCAATATAGTACCAAATGGAATAATATAGTCTGCAGCCTTTGCTATTCCGAGCTCCTTGTTACTTCCTATGAATTTCCATACTTCACTTCCTAATTTTTGCGAGTCTAGTCCACCGATAAACACAAACGTAAAGAGTACGTAAATGCCAACAACACATGCAAGAGAAAGAAAAATTGCTTTTGGTATGTTTTTCTTGGGATTTTTTACCTCTTCCCCAGTCTGTACGATTATTTCATAGCCCTCAAATGCAATAAATGTGAGAGCCATCGCAAGAAGTAATCCCATAGCACCTTTTGGCAGAAAGTCCTCAAAATTAGCAGTCCAGTCATGTTCAACAAAAAATGTTGCGATTAATCCAGCTACTATTAAAATTCCAATAATCGCAATTTGTGAAAATGTTACTGCGTTTCCTATCTTTCCAGTTTCAGAAATTCCTTTTACATTGATGTAGACAAATAATACAATAGCAAGAACCGCAATGATCTTATCAATTCCAGGAAACTGTACAAGACCAATTACTGTCAAGAAATGTCCTAAAAACGAGCCAAACCCAACTGCATACAAACTTCCTGCAATCATGTGGGCAAACCACGCCATCCATCCGCTTATGAAGGCATTAGGACGTGGCAGTCCTTCTCTTATCCACTGATACCCGCCTCCTGCTTCTGGTATGGCAGAACCAAGCTCGGCGTATATGAGCGCAGTAAAGAATGCTATAATGCCGTTTATCACAAAGACAATCATTAATGCAGGACCTGCCTCGTTCATTGCAGGTCCAACAAGAACGAAAATGGCCCCGCCTATCATAGCAGCTATGCCTATCATTGTTATGTCAAGAAGTGAAAGACTTCGTACTAGTTCTGAGCGCCGTTCAGCCATGACCTAGAGCAAAAAAGATGTTATGAAAACCTATCTCTTAACAATATAGCACAAAATCTAATTTTTCTAGAATACAATTAGTTTATGTGTTAGCTTAATACAAATTGTAAAGCCTAGCCAGTGCAAGCTTGTCTGCTGCTTTTACAGTGGCAATCTTTCCATCAACTTTTACCTCATAAGTCTCTGGATCAATTTCGATTTTTGGTGTGAGGTTGTTGTGTACCATGTCTTTTTTTCCAATCTTTCTACAGTTTTTGACAGCAATAAGTTTCTTTTTCGTTGAAATTTTCTTTTCAAGGCCTTTTTTGATTGCAAGCTTTGATGTAAATGTAAAAGATGTAGAATATTTTGCAGAACCTAGTGCGCCAAACATGGGTCGATATAAAATTGGCTCGGTTGTAGGAATTGATGCGTTAGGATCACCCATAAGAGAATATGCAATCATTCCTCCTTTGATTATCATCTTTGGCTTTGCTCCAAAAAACTGCGGAGTCCAAATAACAATGTCTGCAAGCTTGCCTGGTTCAAGTGAGCCAACATGTTCAGAAACTCCATGTGTTATTGCAGGGTTTATCGTATACTTTGCAAGATAACGCTTTACCCTGACATTATCATTGTCAGTATCTTCTGGTAATTTTCCAACCATCTTTTTCATTTTATCGGCAGTCTGCCAAGTTCTTGTTGTAACCTCGCCAATTCTTCCCATGGCTTGGCTGTCTGATGACATCATGCTTATGGCGCCAATGTCGTGCAAAACATCTTCAGCTGCTATTGTCTCTGCCCTGATTCGAGATTCTGCAAACGAGACATCTTCTGGAACTGATGGATTTAGGTGATGACACACCATCATCATGTCAAGGTGCTCATTTAGCGTATTTACGGTAAAAGGCCTTGTTGGATTTGTAGATGATGGCAGGATGTTTTTTTCGCCAGCTATCTTCATAATATCAGGTGCATGTCCGCCGCCTGCCCCTTCTGTATGATATGTGTGAATTGTACGTCCAGCAATTGCTGCTATGGTATCATCAACATAGCCACATTCGTTTAGAGTGTCTGTATGAATTGCAACCTGTGTGTCTGTTTTGTCTGCAACTCTGAGCGCGGCATCAATTGTGGCAGGAGTTGTTCCCCAGTCCTCATGAAGCTTTAGCCCACATGCGCCTGCCTCTATTTGTTCAATTAAAGCATCTTCTTTAGAGTCGTTTCCCCTTACCAAAAAACCAAAATAAATAGGATATT
>JBBDOC010000051.1:0-18834 GCA_040877295.1 Nitrosopumilaceae archaeon | reverse complement strand
TAAGCAACAGCTAAGAACGTTTCCAAGAAACAGAAAGGGAAAGGAAAAGTATCTGCTACAGAGGGCGGCTTAAATGCACGATTTGTTTGCAGACAGAAAATATGACAAACTCCTTGAGTGCTGCTCGGATATATTAGAAAAAGATCCACAAAACATTGTGGCTCTAAAATACAAGGCATACTCATTTTACTTTCTAAAAAGATATGAAAAGGCACTTTGCTGTTATGATATGGTAATAAAACTCGAACCAGATAAACCCTCAAACTATTCTGCAAAGTCAAGAGTACTTGAAAGGCTAGGAAGATACGATGAAGCTAGATCATGTTATGAAAAAGTATTAGAGCTAAAAGACCAGTCTACTTTAGGACATGACAAAACTGAATATGCATTGTAATAGAAATTCTAAATTAATAATTAACTCTCCGTATGCATCGATAATGGTACAAACTAGTTATCACTAAGATGAGATCTTAGAAAGCCATGCGTGTCTGTTTTGCCTAGACTGCCAATAACTGTGTATGCCTCAATGAATCTTACTTTCTTCAAAGGGTTTTGTTGCGAACCCCATTCGTCTTTGGTATGGCCTACATTGCAGTCATCAATTCTTCCCCATTCAAACTTTGGCAAAGCGAGCTTTTCCATGCCTTTGTAATAATGATACGCAAAAGATAAAGAGCAAGAATGCACTGCAATGCACCTAGATCTTTTTTCACGTTGATGTGATTGAACCGATTTTTTGTTATTATATTAATTATGTAAGAATTAGCAATACGAACACATACGTTATCTTATCCATTATCATTTTTGAAAAATTCCAGATAAGATAAATTATGATATCTTTTTCTATGTCTATTGACAGATTTTTTCAAAACGCTTCAAAAACGTCGCTCAATTAGATCATTTACCAACCAAAATGTGCCAAAATCTAAATTAACCAAGATTCTTAATGGCGTCAAACTTGCACCTTCTTCTGCTGGATTACAAAGCTATAAAATTTTTATAATAAAAAACGATGCAATAAAGAAAAAACTTGTTATTGCCACTCATGGTCAAAAATATGTAGAATCGCCTCTGGTTTTTGTTTTTTGCATGTACCCAGCCAAGATTAAACGCAAGTTTGGAAGTCGTGGTGAAAAACTTTTTTCGTTGCAGGATGCTACTATTGCTGCTGCCTACACACAGCTATGTGCGGAAGCATTAGGAATTTCAAGTGTTTGGATTGGCCATTTCAACGAAAAACTAGTAAAAAAGGCACTTCGCACAAAACTAAGACCTGTTTGTGTTATGCCCCTTGGATATTCAAATGAAAAACCAAAAGAGCGAAAATCAAAAAAACTTTCTGAAATAATCAGAACCCTTTAGCAAATTGAGTTGAACAGGTTTATCGAAGCGGCGCAAAGACAGTTTGAAAGTTTTATTTCTATTTTTTTGCAATCTTATTCCAGGCTTCAAATCCACCTTCCAAATTTAACGCCTGAAAACCACAATTACAGAGTTCATCTGCAGCAATGTTTCCCCTATATCCAGCTGAACAATGACAGACAATTTTCTTGTCCTTTAGGTGGTCAAGTTTTCCTTGTCTTGCATTTCGTATGACTAGTCCTAACGGGATATTCATCGAACCATCAATCTGTCTGCCTGGTACTTCATCTGGTTCACGAACATCAATAATTACAAACTGATTCTTCTGTTCCTTTAGCTTTTCTGCAGGAATTGCTTCTGCCATATCACATATCATTGTAGAATGAATTTAAAGATAATCTGAGAATTATGCTGTTTTTCTAAATATATTACAAGTAAAAATCTGTCCTGTATTCCACGGTGTCATGTGTTCTTCTTCAAAACTTTTGATATGTTCAAATCCGTCAGAAAATAATTTTTTCATCGACTCTTCAGAATACTGTCTTGTATCAAGACCGCTACACATCATTGGCCCTTTGGTGGAAAAAGTAGAGAGGATAAGATAGCCTCCCCGCATTACGTGTTGTCTGGTCAATTCTACATAATTTTTTGAATCTTCTTCAGAAGTTAGAAAATGAAGTAATGCCCTATCGTGCCAGATATCGTATCTTTCATCACCCTCAAACTCCATTATGTCACACTTGATCCATTTTACCAGTTTTGCCCTATCGCCGAGTCTTGCTTTTGCGCTTTCCAACGCTTTTGCAGAAATATCCAGCACCGTTATATCACTAAAACCAAGATCAAGCAGCTTATCAACAAGATTTGAATCCCCGCCCCCAACATCAATAATCCTAGCGTCCTTGCTAGGATTTGTTGATAGTATCAACTCAATTGAGGTTTTGGGGTTTTCCTGATACCAGCTAACTTCGTGAGATTTTTTTCTAGTCCAAACATTATCCCAATGTTTCTTTACATCGTATTCCATCATCTTGTTTTATTCAAATTCTCTAATAATGATTTGTCAAATAAGCACTGAATCCAAATAGACTACGACCATTTTTGGTACAAAAAAAGTTCCACGGGCTCGAAGGGATTCGAACCCACAGATAGTACGAGTCTAAATGGACCCGCTACCCCTGTGAGTGTAGGTCTAAGGCGGGTCTAGTGGGATTTTATTTTTCGAAGCGTATTGACAAAATCAAGTGCCTTGTAGGAACTTCGGACAAGCGGTCCTGCTACCACGTAAAGAAAGTCCATCTCTTGAAACACCTTTTTGTAAAATTCAAATTTTTCAGGAGATATGAACTCCTTTACAGGTAAGTGTCTTCTTGATGGTTGAAGATACTGACCCAGCGTAATAATGTCAACGCCGTTTTTTCTTAGGTCTTTTGCTGCCTCGATGAGCTCATCTTCGGTTTCTCCAAGGCCAAGCATCAAAGATGACTTTGTGAAAATCCTAGAATTTTGCTCTTTGATTGTCTTTAAGACAGAAAGTGACTTGTGGTAATTTGTGCGAAAGTCTCTTACTTTAGATGTGAGTCTTTTTACCGTTTCAATATTATGGCTAATTACAAGCGGTGTTTCTTTTACAATTTTACCTATGGATTCTTTATTTCCATCAAAATCTGGAATTAGCGTTTCGACCATAGTTTTTGGACAATAAAGTTTTGCCAGTCTAACTGTTTCTGCAAAATGTTGTGCGCCACCATCTTCTAAATCATCACGGCAGACAGAAGTTATCACTACATATTTCAGGTTCCACTTTTGGAGAGTTTGTGCAACCCTTAATGGCTCAAGAGTATCTAACACTGAAGGTCTTCCTGTCGTAACATCACAGAATTTGCAGCCTCTGGTGCAGGTTTTGCCCATTAACATTATTGTTGCGTTTCCAGAAGACCAGCACTCAGCTTTGTTTGGGCATGATGCCTCTTCACAAACGGTTTTTAGGTTTTGATCCCTCAATGTATTTTTTAGATTTACAAAATTTTCTCCCGAAGGAATTTTGACTCTTAGCCACTCTGGTCTTGCAAGCATATGTTAAATGAAATATAGTTCAAATTAACATTTTACAATATGAGAACCCCATTTTTTGAAAACCATGTAAAGCTTGGTGCAAAGATTGTTGATTTTCATGGATGGGACATGCCACTGCAATATTCTGGAATTTTAGATGAACAAAAGGCAGTCAGAAGCAATGTTGGATTGTTTGACATTTCTCATATGGGAAGGTTTAGGATTACAGGAGAAACCTCAGAAGAATGTATTCAGAATATTATAACAAACGATATTTCAAAGATTACAGAAAATCAGGCAGTCTATTCTCCGATGTGCAATGAGAAAGGAGGGATCATAGATGACGTGATTGTTTCTAAAATCTCAGACGATGAATTTCTATTTGTTGTAAATTCCTCAAATATCAAAAAAGACTTTGAATGGATACAAGGACATCTTGATGGAAATAAGATCATAGATGAAACCCAGAAAGTTGCATTGCTTGCACTACAGGGACCAAAGGCTCAAGCAATTATTGAAAAACACACTGGCGAGATAAGCAAGCTAAAACCATTTCATTTTATGAAGACAAAGCTGCATGGCCAAGACTGTATGATTTCTAGAACAGGCTATACAGGAGAAGATGGATTTGAGATTTTTTTTGATTCCTCAAATAGTAATTTGTGGGAAAAGTTGCTATCTGATGGCCAAATATTTGGCATAAAACCTGCAGGACTTGGGGCAAGAGACGTTCTAAGACTTGAGGCTGGAATGATGCTTTATGGAAACGATATTGATGAGAGTGTAACCCCGCTTGAGGCTCCCCTGAAATGGGCTGTAAAACTTGATAAAAATTTCATTGGGAAAAGTGCGTTGGAAAAAAATAATCCACAAAAAAGGCTAGTCGGTTTTGAAGTTGTTGGCTCTAAAAGAGTTGCAAGGCAAAACGATCAGATAATTTATGAAGGAAGAAATGTTGGAAGGGTAACAAGTGGAACCTTTTCACCAACTCTTGGAAAGTCGATCGGTTTTGGTTATGTTCCACCAGACATGCAATCTGGACAAGACATTCAAATTTTAATTGGTGGAAAAAATTATGATGCAAAACTAACATCCACAAGGTTCTACAAAAAATAATAGCATTTTTTTATGGCATATTAATGAGGCTTTAACATGACTGAGAGACGTTTTACGCAGGACCATGAATGGGTAGAACTGTCTGGCGATACTGCAACAGTTGGCATTTCAAATTTTGCGCAGGATCAGCTTGGAGATATTGTTTCGATCGAATTTCCTGAGATTAATAGTAAATTCAAACAAAAGGAAGCAATGGCAATAGTTGATTCTGTCAAGGCATCTTCTGATATTTACTGCCCTATGGATGGAACTATCATTGAGATAAATGAAAAGCTCGAAGATCATCCTGAGCTCATAAACAAGTCACCATATGATGAAGGTTGGATACTAAAACTCAAAGTTTCACATGTTACTCAGTTTGAAAATTTAATGACACAACAACAGTATGAAAAATTTGTTGGAGAAGCCAAAGGGTAGAACCTGATGAATTACATTCCACATACAAAAGAGGATGTCACTCAGATGTTAAAGGAAATCGGCGCATCGTCAATTGATGAATTGATTGATGATTTCAAGCCTCACATTACCAGTCCGTTAAAACTTCCAGAACCTATGAATGAGATGCAGCTTGTTTCTTATTTTTCTGAACTAGCGGGAAAAAACAAGATCTTCAAATACTTTGTTGGTGCTGGAGCCTACGACCATTATTCTCCTGCGGTTGTAGACCACTTGATAAAAAGAGGCGAGTTTATGACATCGTACACGCCGTACCAGCCAGAAGCAAGTCAGGGGATGCTTCAGGCAATGTACGAGTTTCAGTCATTTATCTGCCTTTTAACAGGAATGGATGTCTCAAACGCATCGCTATACGATGGAGCCTCTGCCTTGGCTGAGGCTGTTTTGCTTTCTTCTTCGTATACCAAGAAGAGGCATGTCTTTGTAGATAATGGCCTGAATCCCAATTACTATGAGGTTCTAAAGACATACTGCGACGGCTCTGATTTGGAATTTACAAACACAATAGATGAAAATACTTGCTGTGTAATTTCGCAGAATCCTGACTTTTATGGAAACATAAAAGATCTAAAGTCACTAGTTGAAAAGGCACATCACAACAATGCGCTGTTTATCACATGCATAAACGAGCCAACATCTTTGGCACTTTTAAAACCCCCTGGAGAATATGGTTCTGACATTGTTGTAGGAGAGGGCCAATCATTTGGAATTCCACTTAGTTTTGGTGGACCATACCTTGGATTTCTTGCTACCAAAAAATTTTTGCTAAAAAAGATTCCTGGCAGAATTGTTGGGATGACAGAAGATAAAAATGGTAAGAAAGGATTTGTCTTAACTCTTCAGGCTAGAGAGCAATATATCAGAAGGGAAAGAGCAACAAGCAACATAACAACGAACCAGGCTCTGCTTGCACTTGCTGCGACCATTTACTTGGCAGCAGTTGGAAGAAAGGGGCTTGTTGATGTGGCAAAAAATTCCTACTATAAGGCACACTTGCTTTGCGAAAAACTGCAAAAAATTGGCTTTAAGGTTTTAAACGAAAAATATTTTTACAACGAGTTTTGTGTAAAAACTCCAAAAACTGCAAGCAGGATTTTCTCTCAACTTCTTGAACAAAATATTGTTGGTGGATTGGTAGTTGATGATGAAAGAATGATTGTATGTTGCACAGAAAAAAACTCTACGGCAGATATTAACTCTTATCTGGAGGCACTAAAATGAAACTCATTTTTGAATATGAACAGCAACCAACAGAACATGTAGAACAGATACAAGCACAGCTTGATCTGCCAATTGAACTAGTACGTGATAGTCTTCCCCTCCCAAACGTAAATGAGACAGATATTGTACGACATTATACTGAGTTATCAAGGAAAAATTTTGGAATAGACAACAACCTGTATCCTTTGGGTTCTTGTACAATGAAGTACAACCCAAAGGTAAGCGAAGAGTTGGCAAGACTCAAAGGATTTGCATCAATTCATCCACGCTCTCCTGCCGAATATTCTCAAGGCTCGTTAGAGGTAATCTGGGAACTGCAGGAGGCATTAAAGGAAATTACAGGCATGGATGATGTCTCACTTCAACCTGCTGCGGGCTCTCAGTGTGAGCTTTTAGGGATTATGATAGCAAAAAGACATTTTGAGAATAAAAATGAAAAAAGAACCAAGGTTATCATTCCAGATTCGTCTCATGGCACAAATCCGGCAAGCGTTGCAATGTGCAAATTAGAGACAATCACAGTTAGTTCGGATTCTAGGGGAAACATGGACTTTAACGAAGTAAAAAAGAAGATTAGTCCTGATGTTGCCCTTGTCATGGTAACAAATCCAAACACACTTGGCCTTTACGAAGAAAATCTCTTGGAGATAAAGGATCTGGCACACAAAAATGGAACGTTGATGTACTGTGATGGCGCAAACATGAATGCACTTCTTGGGATAAGCAGGCCAAAAGAACAGGGCTTTGACATGATGCATCTTAATTTACATAAAACCTTTGCAACTCCTCACGGTGGTGGCGGTCCTGGAGCTGGTGCACTAGCAGTAAGATCATTTTTGTCAGATTATCTGCCAGTACCGAGAATAACAAAAGAAGATGGAAAGTTTGAGTTAGATTACAAAAAAGAAAAATCAGTTGGTAAAGTTCACTCGTTTTATGGAAATTTTGGAATTTTGGTTCGTGCACTTTGCTACATAAGGATATGGGGAAACCAGATAAGGCGCGTTTCAGAAAATGCTGTACTAAATGCCAACTATCTTTTTGCAAAAATTCGTGATAGCTATTATGTTCCATACGATAGAAGATGCGCACACGAGTTTGTCGTCTCTGCAAAAAACATTCCAAACGGCGGAACAATTGATATTGCAAAAAGAATTTTAGATTACGGTTTTCATCCACCCACGATATATTTTCCTTTAATAGTTGAGGAGGCACTTATGATAGAACCAACCGAAACTGAGAGCAAGGAGACACTGGACAAATATGCACAAGTTCTTGTAAACATCGCAGCTGAGCTAAGAGAAAAACCCGAAATTGTAAAAGAGGCCCCCCATACTGAGCCTAGTAGACTAGATGAGGTCAAGGCTGCAAGACAACCAAACCTAAGATGGTCTCCTCAATAAATAAGCAGAATAATCCAAATTCTGTATCTGTCAAGCGATATTTTAAGTTCGAAAAGATGGTATGTGTTGATTTAGTTTTTGACAAAACCACAGACACAATACAATCAATCAAAATTACTGGAGACTTTTTTTTGCATCCTGAAGAGACAATAGATTTGATCGAATCAGGAATTGTTGGAACAAAACTTGAAAAAGATTTGATAAAAAAGAAGCTTGAATCACTCTTATCAGACTGTGAGCTTTACGGGTTTAGCATAGACTCGCTTTCAGATGCTATAATCAAATGTAAGGAGGCAGATTCCCATTAAATTTCAAGAAGTCAAGATTTTGGAGACAGGTAACAACAGTGGCCCGATGAATATGGCAATTGATGAGTATCTTATGACTCATGTTACAGATACGCCAATTTTTAGGATTTATGGGTGGTCAAATCCATGCGTCTCAATAGGATATTTTCAAAGCATCAATGATATCGATTTTCAAAAATGCAAAAGTGAGGCAGTTGATGTTGTAAGGAGAATAACAGGAGGCGGTTCTGTTTTTCATGAAAAAGAGCTGACATATTCCTTTGTTTCAAGAAAATACCCCCCAAAAATAATAGACTCGTATCAAGAGATTTGCCAGATTATAGTCTCTGGTCTTCATACACTTGGCATTGATGCCAAATTTTCTCCCTTAAATGATATAACAGTGGACGGAAAAAAAATTGGAGGAAATGCACAGACAAGAAAAGATGGAGTCCTGTTGCAACATGGGACCATACTGCTTGAGGTAAACAAAGAAAAAATGTTTTCATTACTAAAGGTTCCAGTTGAGAAAATCTCTGATAAAAAAATTTCTGATGCAAAATATCGAGTTTCTCAAATCTCAAAAACTTTTGATCAGGTTGCAGAGTCCTTAAAAGATTCGTTAAAACTTGTATTTGGTTGTCAAACTGTTCCAACTATACTAAAGCAGAACGAGTTAGAATCATGCAAAAAGATAGCCAAAGAAAGGTACTCCAATGCTGACTGGACTCTTAAACGGTAATTGGACAAGCTTTATTGGATATTCTCTTTGAGTCATGACAATGTTTGATGCTGTGATTATTGGAGCAGGTCCAGCTGGATACACTTGTGCATTATCCATTGCAGCAAGCGGCGGAAAGGCATGCATTGTTGAAAAAAATGGCCTTGGCGGAACGTGTACGCAGCGTGGCTGCATACCTACAAAGTACCTGCATTCTATGGCTGATATAATTAGAAGAGTAAAAAATGCAAAAAAGCATGGAGTTGATGCCTCAATAGTTGTAAACTATACAGAGATGAGAAACGGGATGCAAAAAAGCGTTTCAAAGCTTGCAGATGGAATCAAGATGTTGTTGACAAAGAAGAATGTGGAAATCATTCAGGGAACTGCACTAATAAAATCAGCAAATGAGGTAGTTGTAGAGGACAGGACCCTTTCTACAAAAAACATTGTCATTGCAACTGGAAGCTTGCCAATTAGTCTGCCACAGCAGCAATTTGGTGGTAACATATTGTCTTCAGACTCTATCTTTGAGATTGAAACGCTGCCAAAATCTGTTGTTGTGGTTGGTGGTGGCTATAGTGGATGTGAGTTTTCTGCCATCTTGAATGTACTAGGCTGCAAGGTTTGGCTTGTTGAAATGGAAAAAAGGTTGCTCCCGATCATTCCTGAAAAGATTGGCAAAACTGTGGAAAAATACATGAAATTAGACGGAATAAATCTGATGACTGGCTCTAAAGTTGAAAAAATTGATCAAGACTCAGTCTATGTAAATGGTGAGAAGATCCTAGCTGAAAAAGTTCTGATATGCATAGGCAGAAAGGCAAACATCAATTCAGATGAGCTAAAAAATATCGGCATATCTTATGATGATAAATGCATAATAGTAAATGAGAAAATGCAAACAAGCGTTTCAAACATATATGCAATTGGCGATGTTACAGGAAAGTTTGAGCTTGCACATGTAGCAGCAAAGCAGGGCGAAGTTGCAGCAGACAACATCATGGGAAAAACTTCTGCTATCGATTATTCTGCAATTCCAATGTGTGTATTTACGTTTCCAGAGGTTGCCTTTGTTGGAAACTGTGAAGGGGAAGGGAAAAGCTTTCCTTTAGTTGCAAGCGCAAAGGCAACATGCCTTTCAGAAACTCGAGGATTCATCGATGTGTTTGAAAAGGACGGAATCATTTCTGGGGTGATAATAGTTGGGCCACATGCAGGTGAGGTTCTAGGTGAGGCTACACTTGCGGTAAAACAAAAAATGAAATGCTCTGAGATTATAGATACAATTCATGCCCATCCCACTTTATCAGAGGCATTTGTTGATGCTACAAGGATGACTGAGGAAAAATCTATTCACATCTAAGGTAAATAATTGGTTATTTTTGATGAAAAGAGGAATTGAACTAGGAATAAATGCAACACTCCCTTCAATACAAAAAGCTGCACAGATTGCAAACCAAAGTAAAATAGACTATTTTTTTGTGCCAGAGACCAATCCAGTTGTTATGGGAGTAGATGCCTTTGATGCCTTGGAAAAAATATCCAATGGAAAATGCAATATGGTTCTTGGAACCGCAATTGTAAATGTATTTTCAAGAAAAAAAGAACAGATTTCTCTTAACGCAAACAAAATTTACCAAAAAACTAGTGAAAATTTTGTACTTGGAATAGGTACTAGTGCTCCTGCAATTGTTGAAAAATTGTGGAATCTGAAATTTGAGCATCCACTTTCCAGAATGGTTGATTATACAAAATACTTGAGAGCAAATTTTAGAGGAAGGATATTTTGGGCTGCAGTTGGACAGAAGACCATGCAGCTTGCAGCAGAAAATGCAGATGGTGTAATATTTTTCTTAAAACCGAGAAAGCAAATTTCTTCTGATATACAAAAGATTAAGCAAATCATCTCCTCTGCTGGGAAAAATTTTGATTCCTTTGAAACAATATGTATAGTTCCCACCTATGTGGATTCATCAGAAAATGTCAATGCTGCAAAAGCGACATTGGCAAAATATATCGGAGCAAACGAATTTTATTCAAATCCATTATCAGAAGAATTTGAAAAAGAGGCTATGGAAATTCGGAAAACCTTCAAGGAATCTGGATTGACAAAAACTATTGAGAAAGTAAATGACAATCTTGTAAAGGAACTTACAGTATGCGGTACTCCTACACAGTGTAGACAAATGTTAGATAATTTTCAGAAAGAAACTGGATGTGAAACTGTAATTGCTGGATTTGATCTTCCAAAAGAAGGATTTGATTTAGAGTTCTTTGAGAATTTAAGAAAGCTGTTGGTATGATATGAAATGGTTTCGGTAGGATTATCACAAATATGCGTCAACTATCCTATGTTTTCCTATTCAATAAGAGAAATCGTAGACGACTTTTTGCGTCCAAAATTAGATAGGCAGGTACGAGAATATGTCAAAGAAAAGCTAGGAATTGATAAAGTTTTCAAAATATATGATTTTGATAGAATAGATTTTTCAAAAAATGATTATCTTGAGCCGCATATACCAAAAAACGAACTATTTCTAAAAACTGCAAAGGATCTTTTGAAAAATTCAAAGCAAAAATCTGGAGATATTGGTATGTTAGTTACAGTAAATGACAACAATCAGTTTCTTGACCCTGCTCCGACAGTTGAGATAGTAAGCAAACTTGGTTTGAACCATGATGTAAGAACACAAAATATGCAGGGACTTGCTTGCTCATCATTTTCTGAAGCATTGTTAAATTCTGCAGGTTATTTTCAACTAAATGGAAAAAGCAATTCAATGATTCTAATAGGTTCTATGTATACAGACTGGTTCTTGGACAGACTAAAGCAGACAAAGCTAGTCTCAATGAAAAACAAGTCAGACCTTAACAACCTAGTATACTTTCTTATTTTCAGCGATGTTGTTGGAGGAACGATATTATCAAAAAATGACAAAAATAGAATAGCTAGTATTGACTCTGATGAGATTTTCTCATGCAAGGATTCAAGAAAAAATGGCTACAAAAAGGCATCTTTGAAGCTTTCACCAAACAAAAAAAATAGAATAATTTTTGACATGAATCTTGATTCAAAGGTTCTCAAAAAAACTGTTGGCAGTTTATGTCAAAGAAATATCGATCAGCTAGAAAAGAAAACTCGTGATGAATATAGGAAAATCAAGATTTGGGGCTTGCATACTGCAGGCGCAAGATTTCTTGATTATATTACATCAAAATGTAATATTTCAAAAGAAAAAGTTGCATTATCATATTCTTTGATGAAGGAAACTGGAAATACAGGCGCTGTCAGTTCTTTGCAATTTATACATGAATCAATAAAGCGAAAACTTCTTCTCAAAAATCAAATAGGTTGTTTTATTGATTATGGATGGGAAGGCTCCAATATTCTTCTATTTAAAAACAGAAAGTAAATTCAGAATTTAGGATTTATCCAAACAGTGAAGACAAACCTTCCATGGCCTGTTCTTCAGATTTTGCGCTTGGTGTTTCAGCTTCCTTCTTTGATTCCTTCTTTGCCTCACCTGCTCCGCCTGCAGCTGCTGGTGCTGCTGCAACTGCCACTGGTGCTGCCTTGATGGCTTCTTCGATGTTTACGTCTGCTAGTGATGCTACCAAAGCCTTTACTTTTGCTTCATTAGCTTCTGTTCCTGAGGCCTTTATTATGCTAGAAATGTTTGCCTCGTTGATCTCCTTTTTTAGTTTGTGGAGCATTAATGCAGCGTAAACGTATTCCATTGTATCGACTTTTTCGGATGGCATAATATAAAACTATGGAGAAAATGAAACTAGATTTCTAACATTAAACAAGAATTTTCAAGCTTCGACAAACAGAATACAAATGTCTTTTCAGATTCTTATCATATAGTGTTTCCATTCTTTGTCGTAGAATTCTTTTTGCTTGGTCTCGTTCGGAACCATCTGGCAGTGAAAGAACGTTGTTTACCAATTCAGGTATTGATTCACGTATCCAGCCATCAAGAACAGAATAGACTTTTGGTGGGAGAGGTATGACTTGGTCTGAATCCAAATCCAAGACATTAGTATAATTTTCATGTTCAACTCTATAGATAAAGGCAAGGATGCAGTTTTCTGGAGTCGGATCTCTTAAAATTTCAATAGAATGTGAGCCTGCTTTATTTTGTGAAATTTTGTTTTTTAATCCAACTGGATTTATGATTAGTCCGTTTATTCCAATTTTTGAACCATCAACGCCACTAACGACACCAAATATGATGTTCTTGTATTCACCGTCTTGTTTTGATGAAAATACATAGTCGCCTTCTTTTATTCCCTTTTTCTTGCCAAACACAAAATGCAGTCTATCTGTATCGTATTTAATTTATCGTGATCGACAATTCTTAGCGATGATACGGAAATCGTTCAGATATTTTATTTTGGAAATTGTATCAAGAATTAAATTTTCTGTCTTAGTTTCTCGTATTTTTCTCTTGAAATATTTGATTGCTTGAGAATCTCATTTAGCAGACCTCGTCCCAACATCTCATTGCCATGAACTGGAACAACTGTCTTGTATCCGTCTGGATGAACATACCGAACATGACTGCCAACTTGATGAATTTTGACAAATCCACATTTTTCTAAAATTTTACACATGTCCCTGCCAGAAACAAGACTAAGTTTCATTGTTATTCTGTCTGTACTTGCTGTATTCCAATAAATTTTAGAGGTTCAATGTTCTCATCTTTGCTGCAAGACTGTATTGCCTCTTTGATACGTTCCATAACTTCGGAGACAGTTTTCCCTTGAGTGTGGCAGCCAGTAATGTCTGGCACCTTTGCTACGTAAATGCCGTCCTCATCCTGTTCTATTAGAACAGTATAGGTCTTTGATGTTATAGAACTCATGGTATATCATGTTATGTTGTGATATGGTATTTTAATTATTATCTTTAATTCTCTGCACCAATTCTCAAGCATTGTAGCTGATATAGAATGTATGTTAATTTCACTGTGCAAATGACAGAAATCTTGTATTAAAACTGGTGGTTAGAAAGAATCTTTGCAGTGGTCCAGATAATACTTGCGAGCTTCCTTTATTCGCTCTTTTTCTTTCGCCGTAAGCTTTCTAGCATCATATCTAAGAAAGGCTTCCGCAGCTTTTCCTTTTAATTTTAAAATTTCTTCGACCATAGTATCCTCAAATTAATTTGAATTAATTTGGTTTTAAAAAGCTTGTTGACGATTCTTTAAACAAACGACTAGGTAATTTTGACCTAGCACATGTCTATATAAGATATTTCCATTATGTCTTAGGCAGTTTTCTTTTGACTCAGATAAGATCTGCATAGCTTGATTGCTTTTTTCTTGTAATTATCTAAAATGATACGAATTCAGGAACCATCAATAACATTATATGGTAGATTATTCTACCATATGGTAGAAATATTTACCATATGGTAGAAAGATGAAACTACATAATTATTTAGAGCAGGTGATTGGAAACAAGATAGCGGTTAGCATACTTCGCACTTTGGTCAAGTATAGAGGTAAGATCTATACGATCCGAAGGCTGGCAGAAGATGCTGGTGCGTCTCATCCCGAAGTCTCAAAGACATTGGGAGAGCTAGAAAAATTTGGCATCGTACAGATTCAGCCAGTTGGAAAAGCCCACCAAGTATCTCTAAATGAGAAAAGCTATGTCCTAGTCAAAATAATAGAGCCAATTCTCAAAGCCGAAGAAAAGACACTTGTCGAAGTAATATCCGTTCTCAAGATTCATTTTGGTACAAAAAAGATCATATCAGCATCAATTTTTGGTAGCGTAGCAGTAGGCAAAGAAAAAGATGACAGTGACATTGATGTTTTGGTAATATGCAATGATTCCGATCATGCAATTTCTGCTATTTCTGATGCATCAAGGGAAATTTCTCTAAAATTCCAAAGCAAGCTTTCTCATATTGTTTTCTCAAGATCACAATTCCGATCAAAGAAAAATGCTGCACTCATACAATCAATTTTGGATAATCATATCATGATATATGGAAAAGAGCTGGCAAGTATACTGAAATGACAAGAGATGTTGATCCCAAAAAGGCATCAGGTTACATTACAAAGGCTACAAACTCACTTGAGATGGCAAAGCTCGCATTACAAAAAGAAGCATATGACAATGCTGTCATGAGTGCGGTCCATAGCTCCATCAATGCGTTAGATGCACTAACTACATATTTTTTGGGAAAACGTGCATCTGGATCACATACAGATGTCTTGTTGCTTACAAAGGGAATATTCTCTACTCAGGAACAAAGCGATGTTGAAAGACAGTATAAATCGCTAATAGGACTAAAAAATGCCTCAGAATATCAGCCTGATTTGATGAGTCGCAAGCAGGCTGAAGGATCGATAAGGTCAGCAGAACGAATTCTTGCAAAAGTTAAGGCGAAAATACAAGTTTAGATACGATTCTTAACGGATTCGAGTGTTAATTTCATGGGCAAATGACAGAAATCTTGTATTAAAACTGGTGGTTAGAAAGAATCTTTGCAGTGGTCCAGATAATACTTGCGAGCTTTTTTTATCCGTTCTTGTTCTTTTGCGGTAAGTTTTCTAGCGTCATATGCCAGAAAGGCCTCTGCTGCTTTTCCTTTTAGTTTTAAAATCTCTTCGACCATCTTATCTCGCAATTAGAAGACCTTTTCCAGACTAAAAAGCTTGTCAAGATTTACCAAGCATCTAACCAAAGAATAATTCTTGGCAAGGTAGTAAGATTTGTAAAAGTTTAGAGTGGTACAGCTTTTTCAAATACTTTGTTTAACTTTTCATTGCCTTCTGCATCAATCCATGTCAAAGAATGATCATCATTAACAACGAGCTTATTTTCCGCTACAAAATAAGCAATTATAGTATTGAGTACTGAAGCCTTCATACTTCCCTTTAATTCGCGTAACAAGTGACTTCGTGAATTAAATTCGATATTTTTTTTGAAAAGATCCTCCACTTTCTTTATACTTGATAATCTTGGATTGTTCTTTTCTGCAAGTTTTTGTACAAGGTTATCGAGTTTGTCTGGCTGTCTTTTAATCAATATTTTTAGAAACTTATCTCCAGAATTGTCTTTTAAAACAGAACTTTTTTTTCCTAATCCTTTAGCTGTATACATACAATAACTATATACTAACTAGTATATAACTATCTCATCCTATACTTATTAGTGTGATTTTTTCTTAAAATAGCCAAATCGCTTGTTGTATTTCTCGTGTGTTAAAAGTTCCAAAAATACTGCTTCAATTTTTCCATCCACAGGAGAACGTCTTACAGTATACAGGAGCCTATGAAAATCAGGCATATCAAAATGATACAAGGCTTGTAGATTATAGCGTGTTTTGTAATATTGTGGAATTTGCTTTTTCTTATGATGTGCTCCTAACGGTTTATCGGATCTTTCTAATTGTTGTTTAACGTTGTCTATAGCTTCTAACATGGCCTTGTTTATTTGTGGTTGACTTTGGAGTCGATTATACATAGGTAAAAAATCATCTGGATGAGCTAAAACTCGCAATGCATTCACTTCATAAGTTGAATCTAATAAATTACTCAGATCAAGTACGTCTAGCTTCCTCCCAACAAGGGATCCATTGATATTTGCTGCACAAGATAGACGATACACAAAATACCTGAACACTCATTGAACACAATTTCTTAATACCCGTCACCCAAAGACTGTGCAAATGGGAAAAAAAGAGATTCTTGAAAAATTTTCAGCAGACCCAGAAAGATACTACAAAGTCAAATTGTTTGAAGAAAAGGGATTTGAGCGCAAATCATGCGCAACATGCCATAGACATTTTTGGACAATGGATGAAAAGCGTACAAACTGTCCTGATCATTCTGATGACACATATTCGTTTATAGGAAATCCACCAACAAAAAAGCGGTTTGACTATACACAGGCATGGAAGGAGGTAGAATCATTTTTTGTAAAAAATGGACATACCTCAGTAAACAGATATCCTGTCGTTTGCAGATGGCGTGATGACTTGTATTTTACAATTGCGTCAATTGTTGATTTTCAGCGTGTTATGGGCTCAAAAGTTGTCTTTGAGTTTCCCGCAAATCCACTGGTTGTTCCACAGACTTGCCTTCGATTCAAAGACTTGGAAAATGTTGGCGTTACCGGCAGACACTTTTCTAGTTTTTGTATGATTGGGCAGCACAGCATTCCAAATGATCACGGATACTGGAAAGACAAATGCGTTGACTTGGATTACAGACTAGTAACTGAGCAGTTTGGGGTTGACAAAAATGAGATTGTCTTTGTAGAAGATGTTTGGGAAGGTGGCGGCTCTTTTGGTTCTTCTCTAGAATTTTTTGTTAAGGGGTTGGAGCTTGGCAATGCAGTCTTTACTGAGTTTCAAGGAGATTTGTCAAGCTACAAGACACTAGACCAGAAAATCATAGACATGGGAGCAGGCCTTGAGCGATTTGCTTGGATTACAATGGGAACCCCTACTGCATATGATTGCTGTTTTGGGCCAATAACTGGCAAACTAGTGCAACAGGCAGGAATTGATGCAAATTCTGAACTTTTAGTTAGATACTTTACTGAAATTGCAAAGAATCTGGATAGATTTGGAGATTTATCTGAGGTTAGAAAAACTGCGATTAGATCAGCAGGCATATCAGAAGAACAAATTAAAAAAACCATAACCCCGCTTGAGGGGATTTATTTGATTGCTGATCATGTCAGGACACTAATTTTTGCAATATCAGATGGAGCCTTGCCAAGCAATGTGGGTGGTGGATACAATCTTCGAATAATGCTTCGAAGAATCATTTCTACAATGGAAAGGCTTGCTCTAAAATTTGACATGAATGAGATTATCGATACACAAATTGATTATCTTAAAAATACTTATCCGGAATTAGAAAAAACACGAAAAGATGTCAAGACCATAATCGAAATTGAAACAGGCAGATATGAGAGTTCAAAAGAGCGAATGCAAAAAATTGCAAGTAATCTAAAACAAAAACCAACAGTTGATGATTTAATCCGCCTCTACGAATCAGATGGTGTAACTCCAGACTATCTAAAGGAAATGAAGGTAATTTCTGAAATTCCGTCTACTTTTTACACCAAGCTATCAGAGCTGCACCAGTCAAAGAAAGGTGAAAAACAGGAACACCTTCCATTAGAAGGCCTTGCAGAAACTGAACTTTTGTACTATGACAAGGATCCAAAAGAGTTTGATGCCAAGGTTCTCAAAAGTTTTGACAAGTATGTTGTGTTAGACAGAACATCATTTTATGCAAGAGGCGGCGGGCAAGAGCCAGATCATGGAAAAATTGCAGGATTTGATGTAGTTGATGTAAACAAGCATGACAACATTGTAGTGCATGAGCTAAAGGGAGGTATGCCAAAAGAAGGCGAGACTGTTTTGTGTGTTGTAGATTCAAAAAGAAGAGACGGCATTACAAAACATCACACCAGTACACATATTCTAAACTCGTCTTCCCGAAATGTGTTAGGCTCGTGGGTCTGGCAGCACTCTGCGTTTAAAGAGGAAGACCATGCAAGACTAGAC
Source organism: Nitrosopumilaceae archaeon (assembly GCA_040877295.1). Taxonomy (GTDB): domain Archaea; phylum Thermoproteota; class Nitrososphaeria; order Nitrososphaerales; family Nitrosopumilaceae; genus VHBM01. The sequence goes on along the minus strand of JBBDOC010000051.1, from coordinate 666 downwards.
ATTACACATCATTCAGCTTTGACTGATGAAGAAGTTTCAAAGATTGAGGAGCTTGCAAACGCCAAAGTAAAGGAAAACATTCCAGTAACGATTCAAAATTTTGATCGAGGAACAGCTGAGCAAAAGTATGGGTTTAGAATTTACCAGGGTGGAATTGTTCCAGTAAAGTCAGTTCGAATTGTTTCAATCAAAGATTTTGATATAGAGGCGTGTGGTGGAACACATGTAAAGAGTACGAAAGATGTTGAACTAGTCAAAATTACAAGAACAAAAAGAATTCAAGATGGTGTAGTAAGATTAGAGTTTGTAGCTGGAAATGCAGCTCATGAATATATTAAAAAATATGAGTCTGAGCTGACAAAGGCCTCAGCTGAACAAGCTGCCAAGGAACAAAGAGACAAGCTAAGAGAGGAAAGAAAAGAACAAGCAAGAGAAAAGATTCCAGCTTTGCTTGAGCAAATTTCTCAGACAAGTGAAGGTAAGGTAGATGAGATCTTAGTTGCTGGTGGAAAATTTTATTCTACTACAGCTGATCAATACGATGAATATTTTCACATAAATTTTGGAGAAAAGCTAGTCAAGGCAAATCCTAGGGCAGTATATTGCGGAATTTTTGAAGAAAAAGGGACTGTGCGGGCAATAATTCACGCAGGAGAAGAGGCCTCA
>JBBDOC010000050.1:0-19241 GCA_040877295.1 Nitrosopumilaceae archaeon | reverse complement strand
AAGAGAATTTTCATTGTGTTTAACCTTTAATTGGTGCACTAAAATGTTATGGTGTATTGTCAGGTTCATACGAAAGCGTCAAAGATTGGATATTAAATTCTGGCATCTATGAATCAGATCCAACAAATGAAAACTTAGGTGGTGTTCACTCATTTTTTGATGAAAATGAAAATAAATTCAGCTTTCTATATCCTGAAATTACTGGATATTATATTAGTACAATGCGTTTTCTTTTTGAACAAGAAAAAAAACAAGAGTTTCTCAAAGCATCTCAATCTTCTGCTGAATGGTTAATTAAAATATATGAAAAATATGGCACTATAATACAGGGAATAAATAGCAACAATTCAAAAAAACCTCTTAGTTATTCATTTGATACATGTATTTGCATAAATGGATTTTTAGATTATTATTTGATGTCAAACAACATTCAATATCTTGAAAATTCCAAAAAAATGATTCAATCTCTAATCGTAAACGCCATAGAAGAAGATGGTACTATTCTTCCTTTTAGACAACTTGATTCTGAACAATATTTAGAGAGCAAAGATGTTTGGTACAAACAAAAAGGTTGTTTTCACATAAAAAACTCTATTTCATTAGTTAAATTGTATAAAATAACCTCTGAAAATCAGTATCTTGAGCATGCCAAGAAAATATGTGATGCATATCGACAATTTCAGAAAAAAGATGGAATGTTTTGTATTCATCAAGATAGTAAAATTGGTAATCTTCATACTCTTTGCTATGCCTTAGAAGGACTTCTCTATACTTACAATACAACAAGGAATGATGATTATCTTAGTAGTTGTAAACTCGCATTAGAATGGGTTTTAAAACAAATACAACAAGATGGAAGCATTGAGCTTTGGTTTAATTCAAAATATAGAGAAAAAGCTTCGTATCCAATTGCACAACTTATTCGAATCATGATATTAATGGACAAACTAGAAAATGTTGATTATTACAAAAAAACAACTGATAAATTATATTCATATTTGATATCATTTCAGAAGACTAAACATCCTAACAAGGGTGGATTTTATGAAGAATATTATCGAAGCTTGTTTTCATGGAAAAAAAGACTTCGAGTTAATTCATGGGCTTCAATGTTTTCACTTCAAGCAATATTCTTGTATGAAAATTATGATAAAATCAAATTTTCTGATGAAATAGAACTATTGTTTTAAATTAATTTCCAAGAAAATCTAATACCGTCTTTGAAGCTGGATTTGGGGAGAGCTTACTTTGACAATCATAAATAAATGGAACAAGTGATCTATCGTAAATTTCTTTTAATCTCTTTTTCATTTGATCGTGGTGTTGAACTATACACAAGCAACCCACATCATTAATGTTCTTGTCATCTAACTCTTTTAATATTTCAAAGTTTGCTTCTGATAGATTATTTTCAATTAAATACTTGTCTAAAAAATCCATATTAAAAAAAGGATCATATCCAAAAACCTTGAATTTTCTTTTTTTAAACTCATTTATTATTTTAAAGCTTGAGGAGTCTCTCATATCTTCTACATTAGCTTTGTATGCCAAACCACATACAATAACAGTTTTTTTAAGTTTCATTAGTTTGATGGATTTTTCTATAGAATTTACTATGTATACAGGCATTTGTAAATTTGTGTTGATGGCATTTTCTATGGTTGTAAATTTGAAATCATTTTTCTTAGCAGATTCTAGCAAAAAACGTGGATCCTTTGGAATGCAATGTCCCCCTGCACCAGCCCCAGGATAGTGTACAAGAAAACCAAACGGCTTTGTTGAGGCTGCTTTTATTACACTATTTACATTAATTCCTAATTTATCGCACAGAATGGCAAGCTCATTTACTAAAGAGATGTTTACAAGTCTGAAAGCATTTTCAAATGACTTTACAATCTCAGCTACCTTTGGAGATTCGACACGAATCAGATTAGCATTATTAACGTGTTGATAGATTTGTTTGGCTATATCAAAGGTGTTTTTATCAGAACAATAAATGACTCTAGGAATATTTTCAATTCCCCACTCTTTGTTGGCAGGGTCAATCCTCTCTGGGCAAAAACAGAGGCCATAGTTGTTTCCTACTTTAAATCCTCTTTTTTCAATAATCTCTTGAATTCTATCGGTTGTTCCAACTTCAATACTGCTTTCTAAGATTATCAAGTCTCCTTCTTTTGATGACTCTAAAAATCTTTCAACAGCAGATATTACAAAAATAGCAGAATCTGTATTTTTGCTTGGAAGTGGTGTCGGTACACAAATTATTCCAACTTTAGGCAAGTCAGTTTTAAATGGATTTGATAAGATCTCCAAATTTTTCTGTTCTTTACATTTTATGAACTGTTCTTTTAAATAAATTTCAGAATCCATCAAATGATTTTCATTTAGTCTTTTTACTCGATTTTCATTAACATCAATACCTCGTACTTTTACTCCAGATGAAGCTAGTCTTATCGCTAATGGAAATCCTACATAACCTAAACCAAATATTTCAATAGAAAATGATTTTGATTTTATTGCATCTGATGTCTTTTCCATTTGTATATACTTCTGATTTTGACTCAATTTTTAACTATTTGTATTTTGGTTTAACATGTATTAAGTAATTTTCTTTGTTTTATCAATCAATTTTCTGTATAATGATAATTCTTCTTCCTCCATTTTTTCTCCACTAATTTTAGTGATAACATTCAAAGATTTCCTTTTTAATTTTTCTTTATATTCAGGATTTGATAAAATTTTGTTAAACGCATTAAAAAAACTATCAGAATTATTTTCAACAAAAACTACTGCATCATCAATTATTTCAGAATCGTTATTTGAATGTTTTGACATTACAACAGGAAGTCCACAAGCCATTGCTTCTAAAACAGGAATTGGAATCCCTCCTAAATTTTCCATAGGTTGAACATATAAATCACAAGATACATAATAGTTAGGTAGTTCATCATTTGAAACTTTTTTTATAATCTCAACTTTATTTTCTAAATTTAACGTTTGAATAATCTTGTTTAAAGATTCTAAATTTGGTCCGTCTCCAATTATTAATAATTTTGCATCTAAATTTTTCATCGCCTCAATTAGATAGCGATGATTTTTTTGTTCAATAAGTCTGCCTACTGAAATAATAGTGGGTTTGGTAGCAAAAAATTTTTTTCTTACATTATTTGAAAATTTTTTTGTATCTACTTTGTTATATATTACCTGAATATTTTTTGATTTCATTTTTTTTGCATAAGGTACAATAAACTCGTATACACAAATTACAGCATCAGCATTTTTTAAACAGTATTTTTCTAATTTTTTGGAGTATAACAATTTAAAATATCGAAAAAAATTTCGTTCACGCTTCGCCAAATCTCTTTGTTGATCATAATTTGTATGTAATGATATGACTAATGGTATTCCTAACTTTAATGCAGTATTTGTTGCCAACCAACCTGGTACTCTAGAATTAAAAGCTCGAATTAGTAGAGGATTTAAGCTTGAAACAAGTGAAATAACTTCTTGTCTAAATATTTTATAATTTGAAAGATTAGCTTTTTTCAATTTATGAATTTTTAAAACTCCTTTTCCTGCCAATTTTTGTACAAGTTTTTCATCCACTTCATCATCAAATAAAGAAATTACATGAACTTCATCAAACAAATTTAATGGATTAAAATATCGTTCTTTTATCTCTCCTTTCTGATAGTATGATAAAATTGAATCATTAGGAAAAACACATAATTTCATAATCTAAAATTTTTCTCCACCAATTGGTACTTCAAATGATTCATCAATTTTGAGCCGTTTCATTATATTGTCTTTTTTATGTTTTTTACAAATTATCAGGTACGAACGACCATTTTTTAGGTATCTTTTAGATCGCAATACCCTATACAGTAATCTGTTAATCCTAAGACCTTCTGCAATCCTATCAGGTATTTTATATATGATTCTTAGTAAATACATTATTTTTTTTGAGTGTGGACCATAACCTTCTACCAGAACATCAAAATCGTTTTTAAAAAAATCCACTTGTTCCTGATAAGTCAAATATTTTTTTCGATCTTCAAGTAAATGAGTTTTCTCAAAATGTCTACTCATTCTATTTGCTCCAGTAAGAATAACCTCACAATTTTCTGTAGCAATTCGTTTTATCTCATTTGCAGATTTTAACCAATCATCTCCTTGTAAAATATGTACAACTGGAATCAAATGCATGGCAATAATATTTGAAAAATAATTATTTTTAAACGGTAAGTGGGTTGCATCTCCTTGAATTAATTCCATTTCTGGATTAAGAATTTTTCCTTTTTTAAGAGATTCGCGAGAAATATCTAATCCAATTTTTAGAGATGCTTTTGAACAATTCAACAACACGCCTGCACCGCATCCAATATCTAACATAACTTTGGTTTGTTTTCGAGATAACAGATCTGCAACATAAAACCTTGCATCAAAAAAGTCACCAAAAAAATGTCCCATTCCTACTTTCTTGAACATATTGAAAACTTTTTTACTCATACATAACATCACCATGATACAACTATTTTTTTTGAAAAAATTCTGTTCATTTTATTTTTTATAACTGTCGGGTGTTTAATAATCTTTGAGAAATTTAATTTTGTTCTATTGAAAACTTTTGTACAAAGAAAATAATCAAATTTTTCGCTGGCCCATTTTGATTTAAAAAGATTTATTCCTTTTTCCTTTTGAGAAACAGGAATAGGATTTGCGCCTCCTACATCATAAGTTCTATAATTATTTTCAGATGACCACCGTATTGCATTCCATGTTAAAAAAGAACCACCATAAAGATCTCTATCTGAAGTATTACCAATTCCTACTTGAACGACATTTCTATTGAAGAGAACATTGATCATAGCTGAAATTGGCTTGCCTTCAAATCTTGCTAAAAACATTTTTTCAAATCCTTTTTGTTCAGAAATATCCCATGCATGATTAAGAAATTCTTTATACAATTTTTTCAATTTTTGTACTTTTTTCTCCTCATCATATTTCACATCGATATAGAGTTCATATGATTCTTTTTTTGAAACGACTTCAAAATCTAATCCTTTTTTTTCACCTTTTCGTATATCGTAACGTGTTTTATTGTGTAATGTATTATAGACGTCATCCATATTTCTTTGCAGATTAGTTATGTAGGTAATCCATGGTTTGATATCATAACCATTTTTTTTAAAAACGTCAATAGGTAATGACATTTGAGGTGGAGACGATCCTTTAATCAAATTCACATTATTCTGAATGGAAACTTTATCCAATGCTAATAAAATACTTGAAAGAATCTCATCAGTATTTTCTGCATCATGTATTATTGGTCCGTGAAACCAACTCAACGTAGAACCTAAATCAAATTTAGAGCTAATCGACTTTGAAATGATATTGCTTTCTAACCAATAATCCGTTAAGTGTATGACTCCAGAAAGTTGACCTACAATTTTGCCGGAGGGATTTGAAACTGTGATAAAGACGGGTTTAGAGTTAAAAGCTAGTCTGTATGGTTGATAGAAATCTGCGATTTGATATGCAGTTGAAGCTTTATTTAATAATAAAGCATCATCCCAGATTTTATTTTCTATTTCATACGAAATTTCTGTTTTAAGATTCATTTGTATTCTTTTTTCTTATTTCATGAAATACTGCTTTAAACAAAACTTTTGTTTTCTTATCAGTAAAGTAGGTTATGACGAGATATCCTCCACATCCTATTGCCAAAAACAATAGTAACTGTGGTAGGAATTCGAATATACTTTCATTATAAACCAAATATTCTTCCATCAAGAAAAATGTAAAACCAAAAACTCCAGTACTGATAACTACATATTTAATTACAGCCAAGTAATTTATTGAAAATTTAAAATGTTTACGAGTAATATAATAAAAGCAAAAAACAAAAGGAACTGAAATAACAACCGAAATAATTGACCAATACAAAACTAATTCTGATTGAGGCTTTGAATTAAAAATAACAAGTATTGCTGTAAGGGCACCAACATAAAGACCATATTGTATTAGCTGAAGTGTTGGCATAAAAAATAATTTACTTTTAAGATAATTTTTAAAGGATGAATTTTCATTAACATCCACAGTTTCCATTCCTTGTATAGATGAGACAAATAGAAATTTCATGTTATCCATAAACCCTCTTAATGTTAACATTACTACAACGGGAACTGCTGTAATGTATATTGGATTTAAAGCAAATAAAGCAGGCTTTGCAAAAGTTATGGACAATATTGCAAGGGGGATGGAAAAATACAAAATTAGCATAATGTTTTCTTGAAGATGTTCCTTTTTACCACCTTCTAGAAATTTTGGATAAATTGCATTAGAAATAGATCTAGCATGCATAGCTAACGCTGCAACTGCTAATGCTGCCGACCAAAATGCTAATCCTTCTACTGAACCAGTAATTATAGCAAAAATTGTTACATCTAGAACATAAATCATGGAGGCAACCCCTGGATACAATGGTAACCATGAAAGACGAATCCATTTTTTTAAATATATTAATTCAATTAATCCACGAAGTTTTATTCTACTTGAAACAAATAGAATTACAATACTTGCAATATAAGCAAGTGTTGTAGATATTATTGCTCCCTCAATACCCATATCTAAATAATAAACAAGCATTAGCGCAGCTGGAATTTTAAAGATTTCAAGAAACAATATGCCATAGCTAACTGCATGAGGCTTCCATGCCAAATTTACTGCTGTCAAAGTCCGATTAAGGAACATTACGGGAATTAAAATTGCTCCTAAAAATAGGACCGACTCTTTTACATCAGTATTTTGGGCTACAAAATAAGCAATGACAAGATATGCTAGGGTTGCTCCTATTGAAAAAATCCCACTAAAAAAAACTGCTGTCTTTCCTGATTCTTTCCCACGTGCAATTTCTCTTGTAACCCAGTAGGATATTGTAGGTTCGAGAATTACTACATAAACTATCAATCCACCTATTAAATTCCAAGTACCAAATTCTTCTGGAGTTAATTGTCTTGTTACTATAAGGATAAAAATTATGCCTGTAAAAACACTCGCTAACCCAACCGCAAAGGAAATTAATCCTGAATAGGTTACACGTATTTTAGACATTTAAGATTCGTTGAAAAAAAACTATTTGAATTAATTTGTGGAACAATTTATATTCAAAAATACAGGATCTTTTTTGATCTTTGTGGTTAAGATTTTTTACTCTGAGAAGCTATCTTTTCAACTATTTTTTTTGATTGCTCTAATGTCATATACACTCCACCTAAGGAAATATTTGCATTTTCAGAATTTCCAGCATCTTCTACCCTTTTTGTAACCAAAGTGCCAGGATCTATCTCTACTCCGATCATATGTTCATTTTTTAGAGAACTTATTACATTAGAAATTTTTTCCGATACTAAATTTCCATCTGATTCAACTCCATGATAAATATTTTTGAACTTAAAAACTTTGTAATCCTCGATTTTATTAATATCAAAAATTTTCATTTTAATAAGCTCCTTTTTTATTTTTTTTATTAATTCTTCTTCAGATAAATCCCAAAGATATTCATTTTCTCTTGTATTGATTTCTATGCAAAGTAATGATTTTCCACTGGGGCAAACAAATTTGCTTAAGTAATTCTGTTGAGTAATTCTAAAAAATGAAAAACCTGGTTCATAATTTGCCATTAACCACCAATCAAAAATTTTAGGATGATCAATTAGAAGAAAAATTAGAATCCCGTTAAATGAATTTTTTGGAGAATCGGTAATTTTAATATAATCTCTAAACCAAATTTTGGTTATATTTGATGGTGTTGTATACAAAACAATATCTGCAAGAAGCTTAGTTTCTATTCCTTCCTTAATGATTGAAATCTCCTTTAATTCATTCTCGTGTTCAATGTTTTTAATATCCACCGAAAGCATTATTTTTCCTCCAAGATTTTCAATATTTTTTGTTAATGTATTTACAAGCGATCCCATACCTTGTTTAAAATACCAATAATTTACTGGGGATTCATTGACTACTGTTTCATCTTTTTTTGGGGATTTGGAAGGGTTGGACCATAAAATCTACGAAGATTTTTTTCAAAGTTTTCTTTGGTCCACCGTAATCTCACGTACATCTATTATCTGAAACTTCTTTTTGAGTTCATTAAATAAAAAATCATATTTATGCTTAGCATTATCCCAAATGATAAAATCGTGAAATTCGCCCTTCATACTAATCCTTAATTTTTTTATTTATGAAGTACTTGTTTACTAATCCATAAATACATGAAATATTTGGTTTTGACATGTTATTAAAAACTGATGTAAAAACTGAAGTTGACAATAAAGATTGGGATAATCTATTACTAAAAATACCTAGTTCTACGGCATTTCAGATGAGCTCCAATTATGATCCTTACAAAATGGCTTTTGATTCTAAACCATTGTATGTGCTAGTGGAAGATTCTTCTGGTAGAATATTAGGTCAGCTTTTAGCAATTCAACATTTTCAGAATCTAACCAGAGATCCTGATTCCATACTTCAGTCTTTAACATCCAAATTCAAAATAGGTTCTACCATCAATTGGCATTATGGTCCAATAATTCATGATGATGAAAGAGCCAAAGAAATTACTGCCAATATTTTAGAGGCATTGAATAAATATTCACATGAAAATAAAGTTCTATTAATAAAAGGATCTTCTACAATAATTTCTGATAATGAACAACAAAATCAATATCTAAAATATGGTTATGAAAATACTAGATGGGATACATGGGTAACAGACCTAAAACCAGAATTGGATATTACATACAATTCATTACATAATAAAACGAGATATGATATTAGAAAAGGAGAAAAAAGTGGTCTAACCTTTGACGTAATTAACGATAGATCGATTTTAGATGAATGGATGAAAATAAAATATTTTGGAAATAAGCATAAAAAAGAACTAATTAAAAAATATGAAAAATTCAATGATTACACCTGGGAAATTCTCTATAAACATAACTATGAAAAAATGTATATTGCAAGACTTGATGGTGATTTAATTAGTGGTATAGCTAACAAACTGTTTAACAAAAATGTTGTACAACATGCTGTAATCAACTCACATACAAAATTACAAGGTGGTAGCTTTCTTACATGGTATACTATCAAGTGGTCTAAAGAAAATAATTTTATCACTTATGATATGGGTGGTGCTAATCCATCTCCGATTTCAGAAAAAGAAAAAGGAATACGTCACTTTAAATCAAAATGGAATGGTAAAAAATATGATTTTATTATTGCTACAAAAATTTTTGATAAAAATAAACTAAAACTATCTAGAGCAATTAGCTCACCAGGATTAATAAAATCAAAATTCAAAAAACTAATTAAATAATTATATAATTCTTAAATTCTTCAATGAATGATGATTTTCTTTACTAGTGAATGGGCACTTGACATTGCTACTAGCATTCCACCTAAACGGTATGTTTTCCCATCTTGAGGATCATTAATTGTTTCAGAAATTAACTCAGCAGAATCAAATTCATGGCTTAATGCATATTCATTTTCAAAAGAATTGATAAAGTCAACTAACATTTGATCATTAAATTCTATTGTATCAAATTTAGGATATACACGTGGAATTCTTACAATTTTATAATCATAAATTTTTTGAGTATCAAAAAAATTCATTTTCTTTAAATCATTTTTAACAAGTGCAGAAGTTTTTTCATCATCAAATTGCCAGATTTCGTCAGTAGGGTTACATTTTATTTCTAATGTTAGCAAACTTTTTCCTTCTGGAGTAATATGTTCACTTAGATAGCTTTGTTGAGATATTCTAGAAAAAATGAAACCAGGTTCAAAAATATTAATAATCCAACCGTCAAAAACATTTTTCGCATTAATAAAAAAATAAATCATTATTGAATTATAAGCTGAAGATTTTTTTGCATGCGATAAGATATCCTGAGGAACATCCTGAAACCATCTTAATGAAATTGAAGGTGGAATACCGTAAATGATAATGTCTGGTCTTAGTTCAACTTTTCTGCCCTCTTTTAAATAAATTATTTTTTTTTCATTTTCCTGATGTGATATTGATTGAATATCGGCATCAATAACTATTTCTCCTCCATTTGATAATATTCGATTTTTAATTTTTTCAATTAAGTCAACCATACCAAATTTTGGATAACAATCAAAATAATCTTGATTCTCTTCTAAAATTTTAGCATTCTTTTGCTTTCCAGCGTTAGAAAATGAAAACGATAAAATTTTTTTCAACGTAGGTGGAGGAAATTGGTTTTTTACAAATTCTTTCGGTAAATCTTCTTCCAGAAAAATATTGGTATAATATGGTTTGAACCAATATTTGTATAGTGATTCACCATAATTTTTTTTGAGATATTCTTGGCCAGTTACGGATCTATCTTTCTGAAGTATTCTTCTTAAACTTAAAAATAAAACTTCTAAAGTAACTCTAAGACAAAAAATGATACCCATACTCATTACTACATTTTTTAAGGATGGAAAATGTTTTAGTATTTTTCCTGCAAAATATGCTTTATGAGATTGGATGAAATTTGGAAATTCTAATAAATTTCCTGTTCCAAGAATATTTTGTACTTCGTGAGTAATGACAGATTTTTTTGGGAGTACCATATAATGAGGACCAATATCCATGGAGAAGCCCTTCTCTCTAATTCCTGAAGCTAGTCCACCCACAAACTTTTGCCTCTCCAAAACAATTACTTTTAAGCCTTTTTCTAACAAAATCTTTGCACATGTTAAACCAGCTAATCCTGCACCGACAATGACAACTTTCTTCTTTAACTCAGTATTTTCATCAGAGGCCATAGTCTAAATCACTTTATCTCATTAATAATAATAGAGAAAAAAAGAAACTGAATAATAATGTCTTGCTTCTTGATAACATAATTATCAAAGTTTTTTTCCTTGAATTATGTATGACCTACCATTAGTCAAATATTTTTCTGAACCAAGAAAATTAAAAATCCAATTTTCAATTTTGAATTTTTCTAGAATTGTATCAGAAAATTTGAAAATTAGTCTAAATGGATACATAAAATATTTTGAATATGGACCATATCCTATAATACTTGTTTTAAAATACTTCTTTAATTCGTCCTCTATCTCATCGTAACGAAGATAAGATTTTCTATGTTCAATACTATGAGTTTTTTCAAAATGCTTACTAAGTCTGTTTGCTCCTGTAATCAAAATCTCAGAATTGGAATTTGAAATTCTTTGAATTTCTTTGATTGATTTTTTCCAATCAACTTCCATATTTTTCATTACTGGAAATAAATGCATTACTATTATTCGTGAGCAAAAATTTTCTTTTAATGGCAAATAATTTGCATCTGCTTGAATCAATTCTATTTTAGAATCAAGTTTTTTTGCTTTTTTTAATGAATTAATTTCAACTTCGATTCCTATTTTATTTGGAGAATTTGCAAAAAATAACATTACACCAGCTCCACACCCTAAATCTAAAGTATAATCTGTTTTTTTCATAGAAATAATCTTCGCAATATAAAATCTGGAATCAAAATAATCTCCCCAAAAATATATCATCCCAACTAATTGAAATAATTTGATTATCTTTTGAAACATTTAGATTTCATCGCCAAACGTATTACTTAAAACACTTTGTTCCTATTTTTCACTATTTTCGAGCATAATAAAAATTGATATGAGATTAATATCGGCGAATTATGAATTTCCTTTATGGAGATACTTCATGCTGGAAATATGGCAAATTTGGGTTATATAATATCAAAAAACCTTAGAAAAGAAGGCATATCGGCAGATCTGTTAATGGAAAAACAACCCAATGAAATGTCTGATCCTATCAATATTGATTCTTCATTAAATAGGAAATACCCTGATTGGATAAAATTTTTCGACAAAAATAAGTCAACTTGGAAATTGGACATTCTTAAAATTATGAGAAATAAAAAATACGATCTAATTCATTCTTATGTAGAGTTTCCAATTTTTTCATATATCTCACAGAAGCCATTTCTAGCTTATGCTCAAGGAAGTGATTTACGTGAACTAGCATTTTCTAAATCTTTACGAGGTAACCTTCTTAGAAGAGCGTATAAAAAAGCTAAACTCGTGATTACAGCTCAACCAGATCATGTACCTTTAATCTCAAAATTAAAAATAATTAAGTGGATCTTTCTTCCAATTCCGTGGGAGATTACTTCTTTTCCTGAACCTTCCTTAGAAAGAAAAAATTCTGAAATTCTTACAATTTTTCATCCTTCAAATCTTAATTGGAGATTGAAAGGAAATGATACCTTGATACGAGGTTTTTCAAAATTTGTACAAAACAACTCAAACTCTAAATTAATTATTGTAGATAGAGGGATAGATTCAAGTAAAACACATGATCTGGTAAATTCATTAGGCATAGGAAATAAAGTTGAATTCATTTTAGGACCGTTAACTCATAGTCAATTATTGAAAATGTATGTTGAGTCTGATTTGATTGCTGATCAATTTGTTATTGGTTCAATGGGCTCTATTGCGCTTGAGGCAATGCTTTGTGAAAAACCAATTTTGACATTTCTTCATAAGGAACTACATTATCAACTCTATTCAGAAATACCTCCAGCTGTTATTGCTTCTAACCAACAAGAAATTAATGAAAAATTAGAATTATTGAATGACAAAAAAACTCGAATTGATTTGGGAAAAAAAGGGAAAAACTGGGTTTCTTTATTTCATTCTCCAAAGAAAATTTCTCAAAAACTCAAAATAATTTATGAAGGAATTCATAATAATTATTCATTAGATGAAATTAAATTTAAAATTAATAAGGAATAAAACCCAATTACTTGAAATATTCATAATCTACATTTTTTCCAGTCACTATTAATTTTCCTACAACCTTAGCTGGAATGCCGAATGCAATAGAATTTGGTGGTATACTGGTTTTTACTAATGAATGGGCCCCAATGATTGAATGCTTTCCAATTTTTGTTCCCATTGAAATTATACTGTAAGGACCAATATAACAATAATTTCCTATCCTAACTGAATCTTTTTCATAACTTGATTTGCCTCCTGTAACTGCCCAATTAACAGAATTATGAGTGTAAATTTGAACTCCACTACTAATACTACAGTAATCTCCTATGGATAATTTTCCTCCACTCCCATCTAGAAGCGTGTATGGTCCTATCCAAGTGTTCTTTCCAATAGTTACATTTCCATATATATACGATGAATCGTAAATACTACTATTTTTTCCAGCTTTAACAAATTTTGCTTTTTCCCATCTGTCTACTAAATATTCGTTAAATGGTAAAACTCTATTCCATTGAATTTTTTTCTTCTGACGTTGTTCTTTGTATAACGAATTCATTTTTCGAAAAAATTCTTCCTCATTATTTTTTTTTTGTTTTTTAATTGTCATCTATCTACACAAATTGGAACCTTAATGATTTTAATATTTCTTATCTATTAATGACTTTATGGAAAAAAGAATAGTTCCTTGGGTAGATCCATTTTCTGGCGAAGAACTAATTCAAGAAAATAATCAGTTAATTGGAAAATCATCAAAATATATTATAAAAAATGGAATACCTAATTTTGTAATTAAGTTAAAGGATCCTCATCAAATCCAAGTGAAACAAACTTTTGGATATAAATGGAATAGAACTGATTTTGGACAAAACAAAGAATTCTTTGACAAAAATATTAAGTCAGTATATTTGGATATGCTAGGTTTAAGTGAATCTGATTTATCGATTTTTGACAACAAAATTGTTTTAGATGTCGGAGTAGGTAGTGGTTCCTCTGCTAGATTATGGGGAACACATGCAAAAGAATTTCATGGAATCGATATTTCGGATGCAGTTTACAAAGCACCAAATTCGTTAAAACTAGAAAACATAAATTCATTTTTTGCACAAGCTGATCTTAACTCTTTACCATACCCAGACGAATCATTTGATGTAATTGTTAGTAATGGTGTTCTTCACCACACAAAAAGTACTAAGGTAGCATTACAAAACATAATCAAAAAATTAAAAAATAGAGGACTATGCCTCTTCTATATATATAAAAAAAAATCACCTTTACGAGAATACTCTGATGATTATATACGTTCAAAAATTTCAGATCTTCCAGCTGATGTAGCTTGGAAATCATTAGAATCTTTGACAACATTTGCTCAAGAGATTAGTAGACAAAAAATTACTGTAAAGATTTCTAAAGATCTAGATTTACTCGGTATAAAAAAAGGAGAATACAATCTTCAACGCTTCTTATATCAATTCTTCTTTAAATGCTTCTGGAATGAACAATGGGGATTTGAAGATTCAAACATGGTAAACTTTGATTGGTATTATCCAAAATACTCATGGCGACAAACTGAAGAGGAAATAAAAAATTGGTGTAAGGAATTCAAACTTAAAATTCAATATATAGTAGAAAAAGATTCAGGGTATACCTGTTTGGTCCAAAAATTATGAAACATTATTAATAGATCATTTTTCTAGAAATTATTGAATAAAAAATTAGATTTAATTTCTATACGTAATATTTTGTCAATTCGATATAACCCTGAAGAGAAACCAACCTTTCACAAAAAACATTGGACTAGCTTTCAACCTAAAAATTCGGATCTAAATGGGAAAAAGACTGAGAAAATTCTAAAAAATCAAATTAAACGTGAATTCGAAAATTATGAAGAACCAATAATTCTTTCTCTTAGTTCAGGAATAGATTCTACATTGAGTTTAGCATTATTAAATGATGTTCTACCAGATAAAAAAATAATCTGTATATGTGGAATTTTTAAACATGGATTCGATGAATCAAAAATTGCAAAAAAAATTGCAAAACAGTTTAATGCAGATTTCAAAACAGTTTTTATTGATTCTATATTTACAAACATGCCTGAATTAATTTCTGTAACCAATAAACCAAAATGGAATACATATCAACATCTTATTGCAAAAACTGCAAAAAAATTTGGAAAAAAATTTGTAACAGGTGATGGGGCTGATGAAATTTTTGGGGGTTATACTTTTAGATATAATAAATTCTTAACATTATCCAGACCTGAAGATAATTGGAAAGTTAAAACAATTAATTATTTAGAATGCCATAATAGAGATTGGGTACCTGATCAAGAATCTGTTTATTCAAGTCGTATTAATTTTAATTGGAATCAAATTTATGATTATTTCAGATCATATTTTTCTAATCCCCTAAATCCTCTAAACCAACTAATGTTAGCCGATTATAATGGAAAACTTCTCTATGATTTTATTCCATCTGGCCAAATGATGTATAAATTTTATAAAATTGATCATTTTCCTTTATTCCTTAAGTCTGAAGTTATTACACATGGATTCTCTCTACCCCTGAATCAAAAATATGATCCCAAAAATCAGAAAGGAAAATTAATTCTAAGAAAAATTGCCTCACGATATAAAATTAAACACATAGAAGAGAAGCGAGGATTTTCCCCAAACTTATTATTCGATTGGAATGATAAAGGAAAAAAAATATGTGAGAAGTATATTATGACAAAAGATAGCCACATCTATAAGAAGAAATTAATTAATTATAATTGGGTAATACGTGCTTTTGAAAAAGTTCAAAACGATGGAGATATTCGCTACTTGAATCGATTAATTTCAATTCTTGCCTTAGAAATTTGGTATAGGATTATAATGGAAAATGAAATGAAAAAGGACAAAAAATTATAAAACTAACTTAAAACTATTTTAATTACGTCACAAACTCTTTTTTGATCTTCCTGAGTAAGTTTACCATGTAATGGTAAGGTTAAGGCATTATTGAATAATGATTTAGAATTTTCAAGATTTCCAATCCTTTTCATATCTCTATATGCAGGTTCTAAATGTAGTGCATAAGTTCCAATCTGGCTCTGAATATTTTCTTGTGCTAAAGCGTTTCTGATTTTATCTCTATAGCCATCTTTTTCTACATAACAAGTGTATGATTGGAAGGTCTGTCTGGTTCCGTTTCCTTCATAAGCAGGTAAGACTCCATTGATTTTTGACAACATTTCTTTGTAAATTTTTGCTTTCTCAATTCTGGTTTTTATAATGTTTTCTAGCTTCTTCATTTGAATTAAACCAATAGCACTTAGAATATTTGATAACTTGTAATTGGTGCCAATCGTTTCAAAGGTAGAACCCTTGGCACCAAAATGTTTGAAAGAATAACATTTCTCAGCCATCTCATCATCATCTGTTGTAATCATACCTCCTTCTCCAGTTGTGATTACCTTTCTAGGATGAAAACTAAAACAAGAATAATCAGCAATTTTTCCAACATAGTCAGAACCAATTTTTGCGCCTAGGCTACAGGCAGAATCTTCTAAAACTTTTAGATTTAATTTTTTAGCTTTCTGATAAATTTCTCTCTCTAAAGGAACACCAGCCCAAGAAACAGGGCAACACACACTCATTGATTCGTCATAAGCTTCTTCAAGAATTTCACTAGTCATATTCATACTATGATGATCTACATCGACAAGAACGGGTTTACCTCCAGCTAAAATTACTGCTTCAGCGGTAGCAGGATATGTGTAATCTGGTATTATTACCTCTTTTCCTTTAATTCTAAGACACTCAAACACTGTATGAAGACCAGTCGTACACGAAGTAACTGCAATAGCATGTTTTACCCCCAGATAGTCAGCTATCAGTTTCTCAAATTCCTTAGTTGTTTCCCCCTCTGTTAGAAAACCTGTCGCAAAAACTTCTCTTATCTTGATAATCTCTTCTTCTCCAACTTCAGGTACTGCTAATGGAATAGTTTTTTTGTCTGACAAACAGTTTTCAACTATTCCGCTATATAATAAAGCTATGAGATAGATTTTTTAAAACTACTCAAATGACTAGAATTAATGAAAATTCTAATTTTAGGTTCAGAAGGTTTTGTTGGAAATAATCTTGTGGATGGTTTATCAGCAAATCACAAAATATTATGTTCTGATTTAATTGATCACTCCAATCATCAAAATTATAAAAAATTTGACGTTACTGATTTTGCTAGTGTAGAAAATACCGTGAAAAATGTAGATATCGTCATTGATTTAGTAGCCCATTCTTTGGTTTCTTCATTGGAAGGCACTATCAAGAATGCTCAAGTAAACATTCTTGGATTGTTAAACATACTTGAAGCTTGTACAAAAAATAATATTAAAAAAATACTCTTTACCTCTGCATCTTCTCTAATCGGTGAACCAAAAAAACTACAAGTTTCTGAGGTTCATCCTGCAACTCCAAAAACTGCTTATGGTATTTCCAAACTTGTATCTGAACACTATCTTAGATTATACAACGAACTTAACAATCTAAATTTTGTAATTTTTAGATTCTTTAATATTTATGGCCCTTTTCAAAAAAACGGTTTAATTCCATCTCTATATTCCAAGATAAAAAATAATCAACCCTTGACTGTTTTTGGAAATGGTGATCAAATCAGAGACTATGTCTTCATTAAAGATATTATACCATTCTTTGAAAAAGCAATTTGTACATCTTTAGCTGATAACAAAACCTTCAACATGGGAACAGGAAAAGGAACAAAGATTGTTGATATAATTGAAATTTTATCAAAAACCATGAATGTGAAACCTCAGATAGAATTCCAATCTCAAAGACTTGGAGAAATTGGAAATTTTGTGGCAGATACTACACTTTTGTCATCCATATTCGGAAAAGTTCCTTCAACGTCTGTAGAAGATGGTATTAGAGAAACGGTTGACTGGTTAAAACAAAATTAAATTAATCACTTTAGCTTATTTTCAACACTAGATTAAATTACTGGTAGACAAACAATTCTAAAGATTGCCAAAAAACCTTCTCTCTGAAATCAAATCAAAGAAAATAATTGCAGTTTATGGTCTTGGAAATGTAGGTGGTCCAATTGCTGCAGCTTGGTTACGAAAAGGAGCAAAAATAATAGGAGTAGACATTTCACAAAATCTCATTTCAGATATTAAAAAAGGCGTTTCACATAAAAAAGAACCATACGTTTCTGAAACTTTTACAAAAGCATTGAAAAATGGAAAACTTGAGCTATCTTCTGATGGAATTGCCACATCAAAAAAATCTAATATAAAAATTGTCGCAGTACCTGTAGGATTAAAAGGAAAAAAAATTGATTTAAGTGCATTACTTTCCGCCACCACTTCCATTTCCAAAGGACTCAAAAAAGGAGATGCTGTAATCATTTGTCCGTCTCTTCCGCCTGGAACCACTGAAACAACTGTAAGAAAAATTCTAGAGCATAATAGTAAACTAAAAGCCGAAAAAGATTTTTACCTAATATATAACCCTGAAAGAATTTTTGAAGGAAGAGCTTTGGCAGATATAGAAGAAAATTATCCTGCCATTGTTTCAGGTCTTGGTCCAAAAAGTTTAGAATTTGCAGATAAACTTCTAAAAATAATCTCAAAAAAAGGAACTCTGAAAATGTTCTCACTTGCTAATGCTGAAGCTGAAAAATTATTTGAAGGAGTTTATAGAGATGTCAATATCGCACTAGCAAATGAATTGGCAGATTACTGTGAACGAATTGGCGTCAATTATTGGGATGCAAGAAAAGGAGCAAATTCTCAACCGTTTTGTCATCTTCACTATCCTGGTACTGGAGTAGGAGGACTATGCATTCCTGTTTATCCACGATTCATCATAGAGTCATCATCTAAAATTGGAAAACATATGAACCTTGTAGAATATTCTCGAAAAACCAATGACTCTATGCCAAAAAAATGTGTAAATGATGCAGTAAAACTTTTGAAAACTAACAAAATCAAAATTCCAGGATCAAAAATAGCCATTCTTGGTCTTGGTTTTAGAGGCGAAGTCACAGATACTAGATTATCTCCAACCTATGTTGTTATTGATGAATTTCTAAAACTTGGCTGTAAAATTAGTATTCATGATCCATTCATCCTCAAAGATTCATCTCTTCCGTCAAAAGTGAACTTAGGTAATAATTTGACAGAAGTAACAAAGGGTGCATCGTTAATTTTCATATCTTCTGATCACAAAATGTATTCAAAACTAACAAGCAAATCATTTAGGAATGCTAAAAAACCCCTTTCAATATTTGATGGAAGAAATATTTTAAATAAAAATAATTTCAAAAATTCATCTCTTTTAACAATTGGCAAAAGATAACTTGATTACAACTTACTTTTGATAAAATCTATGGATTCCACAGGAGTT
>JBBDOC010000049.1:0-19324 GCA_040877295.1 Nitrosopumilaceae archaeon | reverse complement strand
TGATATTTGGTTACTGGATATTTGTCTGATATTACAAAAGCATTTTTTGTCTCTAATAATTTTTTATCATTATTAGTACAAAAAGGACATCTATTTTCTTTGGACATTTTAGTACTAGTCTAAATTTTGTATTTTTCTCCTTCCTTTACAATTGTTATTTTGTTAGTTACCTTGACATATTCGGTAGGATGTTCTGTATGAATTGGATAAAGCATCTTAGCATCTATCTCTTTTACAATTTGAAGTAGGTCTTCGCCTTTTGCATGCCCAGAACAATGGATTTGGTGCTTGTCCATCCCAAATTTATCTAGCCAATTATTGACTCGCTTTAGACTAATTACTTGCTCTTCATTATATGGCTCACTAGCAGAATGAATGTAAACAGCACCAGATTTTAGTTTCATATCTATTAAGGAATTAAAGGCAAAATATCCCAAAGCGCAAAGATATTTTTTTGGGTCTGCAGAAATCTCAGCAGCTGTTTTTGCATTAAACTGTGTTGCAAAAACTCTGCTGTCCCCACTATAATCAGAATCATTATACGAACCAGTTTTGTATTTTGCCTTGTAGATTACAATATTTTCATCATCATAGTTTGGAACATCAAGGTTTGGGTCTTGAGATAAATATTTGAGATAATAGCAATCACTAAGTTTTACAACTAGTTTTCTTCCAGTCTCCTTTGCAACATCATAAAAGGTTCTTACTCTATCGACATCTTTGAAATTAAAATCTGCAAAAATTAGATTTTTAGTTTTAGCTATTAGTTTTTTTGATTCTTGATAGACTAGTTGTTCGCTTTCATTAGTTGGCTCATCAGTTATCCTTGTTCCTTCTGCAATTAATGCAACAGGTTTTGCAGCTTTTGCTGCTTTCATAAATTCTTCAGTCATCTCTCCTTTTGTTCCATGACGTCGTAGGTCTCCAGTATATACAACTGGGCCTTGACTTGTGTAGATGATAAAACCATATGCACCTGGAACAGAATGGTCTACATGAATTGGATGAACTTCTAGGGAACCTACATTGAACTTTTTACCAGTTCGAAAAGTTTTGATTGTTCTTGGAATTTTAGGATCACGATATCCTGCATCAAGTGGTTTGTACTCTAGAACCTGTCTATCAAATGCTGAAGGAGCGCGCTCATCAATTGCTTTGAGTAATAATTCTGTGGTATGCCCCATATAGATTGGAATTTCTTCATGTAAAAATGAAATGTAATCTGCATGGTCTGCATGTGCATGAGTGAGTAATACAGCATCAATATCTGGCTTGACAATCTTTCTTTCAGCCTTTTTCATCAAATCGTCTCGATAAATTCCTGGAATATCTGGGATTAGGTTTGTCGATAAATAATCTCCAATGCCGTTTGAACGTCTTGGTTGGAGATATTCTTCAAAAAATTTTTCCCTACTTGAGAATCCCTTTCCAAAATCTAAGAAAACCTTAGTATCTTTGTCTTCTAATAGAATTTTGTTTCCTCCAATTTCATTTACTCCACCATAAAAGGTAAGACTAGCCATGAATTTCTGTGAGATTTCTCCCTAATATGGTTGAGTTTATCATACAAATTGTAAAATATCCTTTTGAAGTATAGATAACTGCTAAAATGCGGTGTAAAATTTGTCTGCTAACTTTCCGTATTCCCCCTCCAACCATGAGAGAGGATCAAATTTGTGCTCAATGTAGATCAAAAATCAAATTAGATTATAATGAAATTGTAAATGAAAAAATTGCAACAGAAAAAAAAGCAGATCAGTTAGCACAAAAAATTAAAAAATTAAGAATGGAATTAAAACAAACAACTTCTACAAAAGAAGAAAAGATTGAAAAATTAAATATAGAAGAAAACGAAAAAATTTCGTCAAAAAATATTCATGAAGATGATCCCTCATTGACTTTTAATAAATACCGTGGAAAACTGCTGGAGTCAATTAAAAGCGATGAATTGCAGTATCTTTTTATTGAAATGGAAAAGAGGATTAATAGAATGTCAATAAAACAAATCACAAAATTGTTTAATGAAATCTAAGATTTTTTTAATTTACAATAACTATCAAGATATTGTTTTAAAGTATTAACATTCTCAGGTTCTAGGTTCTCAGCTAATTTTTTTATTATTATATTATCATTATCAACGATAAATTCTCTTAGAGCAGCAGATAGCGAATTTCCCATTTCCCATGTTTCATCAAAGAATTTACCTTCAAATCCAATATGATTTAGTGCTGAAATCATATGATTACAAAATTTATATGAATGGTTTTTTCCATCCCAATAATAGCAACTGCAATTAAAAATATTTTTGAATCCATAATCAGATAATCCGATTTTTACAGTACTATTTTCTAATTCTATAATCCAAGTTCCTTCTCTCTTGGTTCTTTTCATGGCTTCAGATAGAGTCTCGGAAATTTTCTGTTCACTTTGAGGCACTATCTGGATATTTTGGATTTTTGCATCAAAAAAACCTTTTTCAAATTCATCTACTGTCGAATTTTCTACAATGATATTCAAAAATTCAAAATAATTCTTTGAAAAAGTTTCGTAATCTTTTAGACTTGGTTCATTCAAAGGAATTTCTTCTAATGAACCAATATACAGATTAGTCTTTTCCATTGTGGGAATAATGATTACTTCTGCTAAACTGGATTCATAATTTAGAGAATTAATTTTAACAATTTTTCCTCTTAGATCCCCATAAATAACTTTAGAAATTGCGCCTAACCTACAAGGGATAATAGGAGTTATCGATGACCAAATTTTAATGCCATTTTTATCAATAATTTGTATTGATTTATCTTGAAGTAATGGTGTAACAGTTTTTGGAATATTTTCAAAAGAAAAAATTATTACCTGTTCATTAGGAGGAAGTTTTTGTTTAATTTTTTTTATAATATCTTCTGAAATTTTTTCATTAATCATTACTTTACAATGAATTATTTTACTCCTTAATTCTAAATTAATTAGTTTCATAGATTTCAATTGTTCTGGCCTAAAATCATAGTTAGAAAGATCTACTGCAAAATCAAATTCTTCAAAGCTCTCTGGAGGAGATTGGACTATAGCTGATTCAGCTAGAACTAATCCAGCTAATCTAGTTACTTGATCATCTATTGCATCTAGACTTCCCTTTTCAAGCTGAATTAATTCTTCAATGAATTGCTCTGGGGTGATATGTCTTCCAGAGAATTTTTTTCTCCCATGTTGGATATTTTGTTCATGAATAAGTTTCATTATCTTTTCATAATTTGTTTGAGTAAATAGCTGATCTTTAAATGGTCTAAACCTCCAAAAAGCCTTTTTACGAATTACTATACGATTTTTTTCTAGTTGGTCTAGGAAGGATTCCCATAATCCAACATTTGGAATTAATTTTAAAAGTGGTAATTCTTTTAGAAGTATTTTATGGAAACTAGACTGAGATGTTCCTTCGTAGAATCGTTCCAAAATTTCTAATATTTTTTTTGAAATATCTTGATATTTTGGACTAATTAAAAAAATAGCTCCATCAGAAGTATCTCTAATAATATAGTTTTTTTCTTCAAGACTAGTTAAAATTGCATCTATTTTTGATTCCAAATTTGTTTTCAAGTATTCATTAAAAGAAAATGGAAATTCATTTTCATCAAATACATTAATTTTATTTTTATAAATTCTAAAAATTGTTTCAATATTCTGTATTATCTCACTTTTATTGATCTTAGTTTTTTTTTCTAATAAATACAGTATGATTATTGCTCTTAGTAAATTATGGTTTATTAATTCTAAAAGTATTTCATAAAAATTTTGTGACTCATTAATTAGAAAATTGTATAATTTATCCCATCCCGGAATGGCTAAATTATTTTCTAGACTATTTTCATGTTTCTTTACTCTCTCAGCTTTTAATTGTAAAATACTTCTTTTGATATAACTAAGTTCTCCATAACTTCGTAAATGATATTTTGTAAGAAGGTGTTTAGAATATATACCTGTCATAAAATCCTTGATAAAATTTGGTAAATAGAGAAATGGATATCTTTCATTAATTTTTTCAACAATAGTTATGAATCTATTTATTTTCACTAATTCAGCTGGATCAAGCTTTGCTTCTTCTAATTTCTTATAACAAAGTTCTTCAAAGAATCCTTCATCAAGATTAATTTTTTCTTGTAAGTTTGATTGTGGGTTTAAGCCATATACACGTTCATAGTATATCTGGTCTAAAGTAGAATCGGCCATGATTAGAAACTATTTTGCTTGTTCTTTAAGACCTTCTTCAAGTAATTTTTCATATGGTCCTAATGGATCTGACAATGAACTATTATAATCACGTGTTATCAAATCATTAATTCCAGTATTGGCATATTCTTCACAAATTTTTACTATCTCAGCAGGCTTGGTAAGTATATCTAAATCTGATTTAGGTTCTGAAAGGGCTACACTTGTCATTAACCAAATTTCTTCTTCAGTTAAAGCGTCAGTAGGCATTGCTTGAGATTTTTTCTTAAGAGGAGTTCTAATTCCTTTCCGTTTTCCTAAAGCTAATGCAAATAGAAATACATCAAGTAATCTTTTCTTATAAAAAATTGAAGTACGTTTTGCAACAAATCCAGTTCTCTCTGAAAAATTTTCAGATATTCGTTCATCAGATGAATCATATGAAATATGAGGTGGCCAATCTAATGTTAGTTTTTTTGAAATTTCAGAACTCATTTTGTTTTATTTCCTTCAATTTCTCTTATTGTTGTGTTTGAAACTGGATCATCTGCCTTTTTGCTGGTTTCCAATAAATACTCTTTCCACACACTATTATTTTTCATTAATGTGTCTCTCACTGAAGGAATTTCCTCTCCAGTAATTTTCTTAAATGCATGTCCAGTATACTCTTGGTCTTGTACAAGCAAAGTAATTTGTGTACCTGGAATAAAATTAGGTAAATTTTCAGCAATTTCTACTCGTTCTTCTTGAGAAATATTATGTAATGGGGAGTCAACCATCATGAAATAATCTCTATTTGCAATTTCTCTTATTGCAGCAATGTAAGATAAAGCTAGACAACAACTTTGTCCGGCAGATAATGATTTTTCTTTTTCAGTTGAATCTAATGCTACAGTTTGATAATTTGATTTAATGTCTACTCGTGAAAAATCTTCTTTTTTAGATACTAATTTAAGAAAATATTTTGTCGTTTTATCAGCTGCTATATTTCTAAAATTATTAACAAGGTCTGTTCTACATTGTTCTAGAATATTTGATAAAACACGCGCAAGATTTGCCTTGTTCTTATCTGATTGGAATTTTTGAGATTTGCCAGTTAAAGCATCTAGTTCCCGCTTTTTCTTTTTTAAATCATTTTCTCCAAAATCAATTTTATCTGTACATGCTTTTTGTTCTCCGTACAGATGTATTTCTTCTTGCCGCAATACATGTAATTGTTTAGACTTTGTTTGAACTTCTACTTGATCATGACTGATTAATTTTTTTTGGAGTGTATCATAGTCTTCCTTTTTTTCTCGATATACTTTATGAAATTTCCCTCGATCTGATCTCAATGTTCCAAAAGAAGTTGAAAGTTTTTCTGGTTCTGTAAAGGATACTACATTTGATAAAATTGATCTTCCAACTGTAATATGTTGAATAAGACTTGAATCAACAACCCTCATCATCAAATCATCAATTTTGGATTTTTCTTCACTGCCATCTTTTAAAACAGTTCCACAAATACAAGTAGGAGGATTAGAAGAAAGAATATTCTCCAATGCAATTTTACTTACGGCAAGTGGAATTTTCCCTTGATTTTCCCATTCTTTAAATTTATCTTCTGTTGACAATATGGAATCTCTTAACAATAATCTAGGGCAAAAATCTAATAGAAAATTATTGATTTCTTTTTCATTAGTTTTTAATGTGGTATCGATTTGTAGCATAGTTTCTTTTAATGAATCCATTTGATTTTGTAAAGATTTTATTTCTTGATCATCATGTTGTCTCATGTAATCTTCTAACCCTTTTGTTTCTTGATTTATTTCAGCAATTCTAGTTGATATTTTTTTATGTTGTTCTGTGAATCTTTGTATACCTTCTTCCAGAGATGTTATCTCATCGGCAAGAGGTTTTGTCTTGACATCTTTATTTGCAATGTGACGTTCAATGTCATCAGATGTTTTTTTAAGATGTCTTTTAGTATCGTCTAATATAGGAAGGCCAGAAATTTTTTCAATTCCATTTCTAACATGTTCATCTTCCTCATTATAAAAAAACTCGTTAAGCAGTTCTGCATCAAAGAGAAAATATGAAGAAAGAGCTTCAGGAAATATTTTTTCAATTTCAGCTTTTACCCTTTCAGGGTTATCTATAATTTCCCAGTCTGAACCTATCCCTCTAGGAGGGAGGTAGCGAAGTTCTACTGATTCAATAAAATTAATTCCACCAGGAATTGTTCCTCCTAAAGATTTTTGCAAAATTCTGTCAGTAGAATCATTTACTTTAGAAAATTGAATAGAGTTTTTAATTTGATATCTGATTCCATCCTCATCATGTAAAATAATTTCTACAAAAGTTTCATTTTTTTCATTTAATTTTAGATGTTCTAAAATATTGGTATTGATTATTCCTTCAGCAGTAGACATATTTCCTTTTTTGGAACGTTCTTTTCCATACAAACACCAATAAATTGCATCAAGAATTGTAGTTTTTCCTCTTCCCATTTCACCATGGATTATAGTTATAGTTTTTTGATTATCAAGTGATAAATCAAAATTAATCTCTCCTGAATAAGCCCTAAAATTTTTTAATGTTACATGACCAATGTGAAGTTTATTTTTTGGTTTACTCATAAGAATCAACATATTGAATTACTTCTTGATCAGTTGCAAATCTTTCTAGAACATTTTCATAGTTTTTTACAAAATCCTTTTTTGTACCTTGGACTTCTAACTGTTCTTCAGTTTCTAACATAGTTTTTAAAATATTTTTTATTTTAGGGGGAATGTCAAGTTTTTCTATTTGTTCATAAATTAGGGGATTTATTGGCATTCTTTTATAACAACTTTAGATTTTAAAAACTTGATCGTGGCTTTTTGTAACGAAATTAATTTACTCCAAATTTGTTCTTAATTCTTCTTACCTCTTCTAGACAGCTGTCTTTGTTAATAGCAATTCTTGCCATTTGTTCTTGCCTTCTAAGCTGAGATTCAACTATACCTTGCTCCATAGTCCTTTCATCATCAGTATATGTTGGAGATAATTCAGGAATTACAAGGATATCATAAATTATGGCGTATTCTTTTTTACTTCCATCTGGATATGTTTCATTAAATTTTCTCAAAACTCTACCTCTTCTTTGAATGAATTGTTTAGGATTACCAGTACTTGCTAACATTACGCAACTTTTAGCTTCAGGTATATCCGCACCTTCATCTAGAACACGATTAGCAACTAGTACGGCATATTTTTCATTTGCAAGGTCTCTTAGAATCTGTCCTCTATCTCTAGGATCTTTGGGATTTTTTGCAGTAATTTCTCTATTTATGATTGGTTTAGGTTTAGCATTATTTAGAATTTGTTTTACTACATCCATTTGTTTTTCTGAGCAATAAATTAGAGTGTATTTTAGTTTAGGATTGTTTGACACAAAGTCTTCAAATGCGGAAATTTTATTTTGAGCATCTCTAATAATTCTAGCTCGTTGTTGTAATGCAATTTCTTTTGCAATTTGAGCTTCAGGCTCTTTTGAATCCCACAATTGTGCAATTTTTGCAGTTAGACGTCTATACTCAATATATTCATCAGGAATCAAGTCTACATAAATTGGATAATAATAATACCCTACCAAAAAATTATTTTTTATAGCTTCTTCAAGATCCAAACTAAATACAGTCTCTCCAAAAAAACTGGATAAAGAAGCAGTGCCTATTGGGTCAAAGTATCTTTCTAGTGTGGCTGAAAGTCCTAATCTGAAAGAATATCCTTCAACTAATCCTTTAAGATTTTCCGTTGAACCAGCATTATGTACTTCGTCAGCGATTAACATCACAGGTACTTTACAAAGATTAATTGAATCTACAAATTGTTCGCTGTGAAAGGTTGTATATGAAGTGATAATTACATGTACACTATTTTGTTTCCCAGATTCAAGACTAGCAATTGAATCTCGCATATTAATATGCCATTTAGGATCTTTTGAAGTAATTGAGGATTCAATCTCCCATTTTTCTAATTCATCCTTCCATTGTCTCTCTAGATTATCAAATGGGCAGGCTATAACTACAAGAAATGGTTTTTCTAATTTTTGAATCTCTTTAATACATCCAATTGCTGTGAATGTTTTTCCTGTACCTGTAGCCATTTCAAAAATTCCTTTTTTATCATTTTCAAACCATTTACTAACTGCCTTTTCTTGATAACGCCTTAATTTTGGTGACTTGTGAAGCTGAATTTCAGATTTTGATTTTGGAGCAATTTCAATTAAATTTTCTCTGATTGCAGATGGAAGAGAAATTGTTTTTACTTTGAAACCATTTTCTTCAATTGTTTTTCCTTCCCAATATTTTTGAAATTCTTCAAAATCATCATCAAGATATTTTTTTTCACTTTCATCCCAACTTCTAAAAACTCTGAAAAAATAATATTCTCCAAAAACTTTGTCATCAAAATCAATATTTCCAGTGAAGCTAATAACATCATAATTTTCATCCCAAAATATTCCAGTCTTTCTCTTAAACACATGTACTTTTTCTAATTCTGATTTTGGAATTATTTTTCCATTACTGTATGATGGTACAACTATTTTTATTGTCAGATATTCTTTAGCTAACATCCAAGCAAGGGCCTTTGTATGGTCTAGAACAAATTTGTCATTAATTTCAGTAAAATCCTTTATCCATCCTTCAGAAATTATTTGGTCAGGAGTTTTTATTCCTTTTTCTATAGCTTCTACATCTTCGAAAGTAAAAGAAGGTAACAAAACAAGTTCCATGTGACCATCATTTTGAATAAAATCTTGAAGACCATCTGCACATGCTGCAAAATTTCTAGATGTAAATAATCCACCTACTCTAGCATATCTTTTAGAACAAGAAAGTATTTTGTTGAAAAAATCTTTGTAAACATCATCTGAAATAGAATTATACTCTTCTTTAATCTCTAGATTTTTAAAATTCATTTTAATTTTAAACCAGATAGATGAAATTTAATATTTTTTTCATGAATTTTATGATCCTTAATTAGTTTTAATTTTTCAATTATATTTCCATCTTTATTGATAACTGTTTGACCATCCTCATCAATCCCAATTACCTTATAATCAAATTCTGCATGATGAGTTGGACATAAAACTAGCATATTACTAAAGTTATCATCTCCACCATCTTTTAATGGAAAAAGATGATGCACTTCTGAATAAAATTTAGATGATGAAATTAGTATTCTATAATTGCAGATTTGACATCTATGTTGATACTTTTTCTTGAGAAGTTTTGTTTTGGCAGTATCTCTGATAAAACGAGTAATTTTTTCTACTCTAGTATCTGGGGCACCAGCTAGATCAACTGGAATCATTACAGGGTTTAGTTTTTGTTTTGATGTTTTTTTAGGAACTTTCTTTAAATAATTATCAGTAATTTGTTTTACGTTTTTTTGAGCAACTAGATATAGATTAGGAAAAATATCTGTTGATGATTTTAATCCTGCAGACTTTACTAATTGACCAAACTGTATTGATGTTTCATTTAGATTTTCAAACATCAAAAAATAATTAAGTAGTTTTCCTCTAAGACTATCTCCCCAGAGTTTAGTTGAAAGTTTTGAATCAGATTTTTTTGAATAAATCTTTCCATAATGCGTTACGCTTTCATTATTTAATGCGAAAAAAACAATATCGTTTTTTGAAATTTGTTGCCAAAGATTTTTTTTAATAGAATTTGGTAATGCCCAAGTTCTAAGCGTTTTTTTTGTTTTGAATAAAGAGGATAATTTAGAAACATCAGAACCAATTCGAAATCTTCTAAATCTCTCTTTGTCACGCTCATCAATAACGACAAAGAAAATCTTATTCAAATTAA
Source organism: Nitrosopumilaceae archaeon (assembly GCA_040877295.1). GTDB lineage: Archaea > Thermoproteota > Nitrososphaeria > Nitrososphaerales > Nitrosopumilaceae > VHBM01. The sequence goes on along the minus strand of JBBDOC010000049.1, from coordinate 9,278 downwards.
ATAAAAATTCGTGAGCTATGATTAAAAATATGAAATTAAGTTTTTTTAAGAAGAATGTTAAAAGTAAAGGTGTTTTTTAGGGATTAAAGTTCATAATGATGTCTAGATCTGAATTTTCGTTATTTTTTTTATAGCAAAACGAATTTCACTAGTCGCAAATTCGATTTCTTGTGGTGTGTTAAATCTACCAACACCAATTCTAATTGAGGAGTGAGCTCTTTCTTCATCAAATCCTAATGCTAACAGAACATGTGAAGGTTCAACAATTTGAGTGGTACATGCAGAACCTGCAGAAATCGCGATTTTTTTTGAGATTGAATTAATTATTGCCTTACTTTCAATTCCATTAAAGTAGAGGTTTAGATTATGAGGCAATCTTTTAGTAGGATGTCCATTTAGATTTGCTCCAATTTCTTCAAATCTTTTTTGCATCTGAGTTGTCCAATTTCTAAATTTCTGGTTTTCAGAATGCATTTCTCTTGAAGCAATTCCGATTGCTTTTCCAAATCCTACAATTCCTGGAACATTTAGTGTTCCCGAGCGGATATTTCGTTCCTGGCCTCCTCCAAAAACAATCGGTTCTGGTCTAACTCGTGGATGTATGCTCCGTATGTATAATGCCCCGATTCCTTTAGGACCATAAATTTTATGAGAAGAAAATGACATCAAATCAATATTCATTTTTTCAACATCTATAGAGATGTGGCCTGCAGCTTGTGCAGCATCTGTATGAAAAATAATATTTTTTTCATGTGCAATTCTTCCAATCTTTTCAATATCAGCAATTGTTCCTATCTCGTTGTTTGCAGCCATAATCGAAATCATGACTGTTTTATCAGTGATAGAATTTTTCAGATCTTCTAAGTTGATTTCACCATATTCATTTACTGGAAGGTAAGTTACTTTTTTTCCTAAACTTTCCAAGTGTCGTGCAGTATCTAAAACTGCTTTGTGTTCAGTTACACAAGTGATCAAATGATCACCTCTTTCCTTGTATTTTTGCATGGTTCCAATCAATGCTAAATTATCTGATTCAGTTGCACCACTTGTAAAAATAATCTCGTCATGACGTGCACCAATTGCATTTGCAATTTTTTCACGAGCATTTTCAACTGCAACAGATGCTTCATAGCCATAGGGATGGTCCAAACTTGAAGCATTACCAAATTTTGTTGTAAGATATGGCATCATCTCTTCTAAAACTCTAGGATCAATTGGAGTTGTTGCATGATGATCCAAATAAATTGGAAATTTAATCTCACTCATTGTAACCTTTCTTGTTTTACCATTTCATTAATATCTGATATATCATTAACTCTAGAAAACAATGAGATAACACCACGGTTAAAGTGAGCTCGTAGCATTTTGTTAAAATAAATCTCTGGATCTAAATTAGCTTCTTTTAGTCTTTGAAGTAGCAATGCAACAAACAAATTTTGATATTCTCCAAACAAGACCTGTGGATGAATTTCAGCTCCTCTTTCATCAAATTCATCGGGATTTGGAGTTGATGGGTCTTTAAGCGATAAACATATTGCAAATCTACCAGATACGTTAGCAGTAAGTCCAGTCTTTGTTTTGATCTGACCAAGTAAATTTTGCGATCTGTGACTAAGACTCAACCTACTAATTTTCAATTATTTCCTCCCCCTTTTCATTCCAGAAATAGTTAGGATGTTGCTTTGTTTTACCCTTCTCAGGTAGATATTCCATGGAATATGAGCGGCTTACATAAGGGTATAATTTCTGATAAACTTCAGCATTAATCTCAGAATCAGTAGAAAATATTATCACCTGATGTGAAGCAAGAGAAAAGAACTGTTCTACCAAATTATATCTGTGTTCAATATCTAATCTAGCTAAAGGAGTATCAATCATAAACGGTAATGGTTTACCAGAAGTTTTAGCCAATGCCCACAAAACAGCTGTTGCAAACATTTGTTGTTCTCCTTTTGAAAGCAAATCCTTTGGAATTGGAAGATCATTTTCACCAATTAGTGTAATCTCAAAAGAATCCTTATCGATTGATACTTTATCGATAAAATTTTCTTTATGCATTAAATTATGAATTCCTTTTAGAAGATAGTCTTCAAGTAGATGTATTTTTTTAATTTTTAATTTTTCAGTGTATTCATCTAAAACATTTTGTATTTTTTCTGTAAGATTTGCTTCTAGACGAGCTTTATCATTTTTGTAACGCTTTGCAACAATTTCTCTAAGCTTTACATTAAGATGCATGATGTATGCTCTGTTTGTAGCAATTTGTTGTTCCAAATAATCAATTTCTGTCTTTAAAGCACCTGCTTCTGCATGTCTCTTACTGAGTTCAGAAATTAAAGGACCAATTTCATCATCATTTGGTGCATTAATTAATGCAGTTTCAATTTTGTGAAGATTCTCATTAATTTCATGGTATTCTTGAGTATCTTTTTCTAGTCTTTTAATGACAGATCCATTTGCTTCATTAATTAAATCATAAAGTTTTGACGTTTCTAATATTGAAAAGTTAAACAGTGATTGTTCATTTTGATTTTGACTTGAATTTGATTTTGATTCAAGGAAGCTCAAAAATTTGGAAACTAATTTTTCTTTTGTGTTTGTATCAAAATTAAATTCATTCCAAAATTGTTCTGAATGGATATTTTTTGTTATATCTTCAAAATTGGAATTTAAAATTTCTTTTTCAAATTTGTGCTTTAGAATCTCTTCATCTTTTTTTAATTGATTTTTTACTATCTCTAATTTTTTTGGAATCATGGTAAATGGAAGAACAGTTAAACACAATTCCTGAATATTTTTTTGTGCTGATTCTAATTTTAGCTGGTAAATTTCTTTTTTGGATTTTAGTTCTTCTCTTTTAAGAGCAAAATTTCCTCCAATTTGTGAAATCTTTGCCTCGAGAACCTCAATTTCCTTATGAATTCGTCCCATTTCAGTATCTTTTAGTAGTTTTTTCCCATCCAAATCCTCTATTTTTTTCTCAGAATCAACTTTTTCCTGTGAAGTTTTATCAAATTCCTCTTGTAGATGTTTTTCGTCTCCTTTGAGATTTCTCATTACATAAACTTGAAGATCAGTTCGAAGCTGATCAACAAAATCAAGACCTAAAAGAGAATTAAATGATGATTTAATTGCAGCGTCCTCTTTTCCATAAGCAGCAATTTCTACAATTTTTTCTCCATCAAAAAAGAAATGTTTTGCAATTCCCCTTGGAATTAATCCCTCAATAAATGATTGCCAATACGATTCTTCAATTGTGTCAAGAGATTTGAAGGATTCATTTTCATTATTTCGTTTCTTAATTGTTAATTGTTCTAGAATTTTTCCCTCCTCATTGCGCCAACTTCTATCAACATAATATTCAGTTTCTCGTCCATTATGATAAAATTTGAATTGAACAATTACTGATGCATGATCAGCAGAAACTTGTGTTTTTAAATAACGATGAATTTTTTGAGAAAGAAATTTTTCATATGTTTTTCTTGTAGTTTGTTTACCAAATCCTGACATTCCATAAAGACATAGCATAATAGATTCAAAAAGTGTAGTTTTACCTGAACCATTTGTTCCTCCAATTAGAATAATTGGTTTATCTGGATCACATGTTAAATCAAAAGTATTCTCATCCCGATATACTCCATAATTTTTAAGAATTACTTTAGTTAGAAGCATTATTTTTCCCAGTTATGGTTTGTGTAAGTAATCTTATCTTCACGTTTTTGCTTGAGGTCACGAATTATTTCTTTAAGATCATCTCGCCATTCTTCTGCAAGAATTTTACTTATTTGATTATAGATCTTTGAATGCTTTGACATTCCTTGATGATCAAATTCAGCATTAAGAAGTTTGCTTACTAATAATTGTGGTAAATTATTTTTATTACAAACTTCTTCTAAAATTTCTTGTTCAACACTTCCAAATCCTCCCAAGTCTTCTTGTACAGAGTGTATTTTTTCTCCAATTACTTTTTCATAAATTTGATAAACGGAATTTCTCCAATCTCCCCTTTCCATTCGCCATATTCGTTGAATCTCATGTAGCTCTGGTTCAGTAATTAATTCCATGTGGGGATCAGGACCAGTTCGCTGGACCTTTTTTTGAGCAATCAATAATTTTTCTAAAAAACTTTTACAAAATTCCAGTGTATAAGGCCCAGGAACAAGCACAGAGTAAGGGTCAGAACTAATAATTTCCTCAGACAGGTCGTTTTTTGCCCTAGATTCGGCAATATTTTTCTGAAAAGCCATTATTTTCTCCTGGTCGACTAGCTTCATTTGGCCCCCACGTCTTTTTAGCTCTCGTAGTTGCTTTCTTTTTTCAGGGTCTTGGGTTTCCTTTAACTCCTCACGAAGCTCAAGTAGTGGTTCCATCCATTCCTCACCATTTTCTATCATATTGGTAAGTGAATTATCAATAGAAACTACAGTACAAACCCAACACCCAAACCTACTATTCCCACATGATGGAGTGCTAGTATCTACTACTAGTGGACATTCAGAGGCATTAGCATTTTGATATATTGCTAAAAGGTCGCGATTATTTGCTCCCCACGGATTTTTGTTTTGAAGTAAATAATTCCATACATCTTCAGTTGTAAAATCTCGCAATGGTGTGTAGACATAGGTTTGTGCAAACTTGGAATGTCGTGATAAAAGACTTCCTTTGATCTCATAGAGATTCATTAATTGCTGACGAGATCCACTTTCATCTTTTCTTGTTCCTAAAACAACAATTGCTTCTCCATATTCTGATACTTTTTCTTTGATGAATCTGTCTGCATTTCTAATTTTTAATCGATCGGTACACCATCTGAAAAGATTACTTGGAGCTGGAAATCCTTTTCCTAAAAGACAAACCCAAAATGTATCTTCTATTATAGGTCTTACCAAATTTGTTGAAATTGGGAGTTGACTAGATTTTGCTGCTGATTCCATTTTGTCTAATGTGTTAGTTATTTGTGCTACAATCTTTGGTGATTCTACCAGAGTGTCTGAAGAAATGATATAGAGTTTTTTTTGACTTTTATCTTGGGGAAGCTCAGATATTGCATTCCAAATTAGTTGAACCATGCATGTAGAGTCTTTTCCTCCACTAAATCCTAAAATCCATGGTCTGTTGTCACTCAAGTACACTTTTCTAATTTCATCGTAAATATCTTTGAGTGAACTTTTTTTAAAAACAGATGTTGCACTCAAGTTGCTACAACCTTTTTGAGGTTAAATTCTTCAAGTTGTTTTTCAGCCATCCCACATTCAATGAGAATCAATATTGCAGCAAGATCAATACCAATTTTATTTTTGAGCATTCTACCATCAAGGATTAATTTTCCAACCCATTGTGGGTTTGAGCGAGCCCAATCAATCTTCTGGAATCCTTTGATTTTTTGTCTCCATTGGTCTGGAAATCGATTTGTAAGTACATGCCCAACTAATCCCAGAGCATTTAGGAGGTTTGTATGAGAATGAATGTAGTTTTTTCGTAATTCTGAGGCTGAAACCCTGTTATCCATGAGAAGCTGCCATTCAGGAATGTTCTTTGAAACCTCATCCCAGTATTCTGCTGCCAATCTTTGTTGTTTTTCTGTGATTTTTTTTGATTTTGGTTTTAGTAGTTGTGTAGTGGCATCCGAAATTCCATTTAATGTAAAAAATTTAGTTGATCTGTTAGAAATTGAGGTTTGTTCAAGCTCTGTTCTACCCCTAAAGATTGAAAGAGCACTTGCAAGTTTTACAACAAATTGAGAGTAATCATCTCGATGATCATATAGTATTCCAAGTGACTTTGTAGGCTTTGTTGCATGTTTGTTAAGATCAGAGAACATTTGTTGGCTTCGCTTTAGTCCAACATCTTCAAAGAAAACAACTGAAATTGTCTCATTTCCAAGAGCAGGTTTTTTCTTGAGAGCCTCTTCGATAGCTTTTCTGCGGTGTTGTCCATCATTGATTAATAGTCTAGAATTCATGGATATGTAGAGTCTGCCAATTTTTCCAGTTTCTCCAACAGAAGGAGCTGGTGAAAATTTCATTTTGCCATCAACTGAAGCAGTTAATGATGAAAAGATGTAGTCTTTAGGATTATTTACAATATAATTTGAGATAGCAGGAATTCTTGATCGTCGAAGTGTTCTCTGAGCTCTCATTTCAGGAGGCATCTCTTGGTCATGGAAAACAAAAAGCTTTGGAATAATCTTTAGTGGACACATTGCAACATAAAATTCACGTCCTGCTTGTACTCCACGTAATGCATCAAAACCATAAACCTCTGTTCCTGTTGAAAGTTCATCGGCAAGAGCTTTTGACACATGATATGTTATGGAAGCATGTTAAAATGTAATGGAAGTGTATTTTTTCTTAGTGGAAGTATACAATAGTGAACAAGTTTTTAACACAGCGATCTAAATCATTTTTAGTTCTTTTAGGATCTTTTCAAGATTTTTTCTTTCACTATCAGGACATGGGTATTTGTAATTTCCTTTTCTGCTATGAGCTGGTCCACTAGTTTTGCCATTATCACTAAGAACATGGGCAATCCAAGAAGACTTGGCTAGCTTGCCATACTTTTTTTTGTACAGCAACTGTGCCTCCTTGTAGCCCATGGTTATGGGTACTGTAAAACACTAGTAAATATTTTGATCTAATAGATTTGATGATCGCAAAAAAATGGTTTATGGGAGTATTTTTTTCAGATTTTTGATATCTTCACTTGAAAGTTGAAGCTGAAATCGAACCAAGTTTGGGTCTTTTGCATTAGGACTTTGAGGGAAAAATTTGATTATGGTTTTCCCTTCCTCTTTTTTGATTTCATAAGGGTACCCACCTAGTTTGTTTCTCATGTGGTATTTTGGAAATTATTCCTTATAGAGCTATTGATGAGTGATTCATAATTTGTATAATGTATATTCTAATATCTATTAACAAAATATTACAGATCTTGATTACAACCCATACAGTAAGACTTCCTTCACATTTATCATGGAGTTCTTGGGGGTGTTTGCATTTTGGTAATGGAGGAAGAAGCTTCATCACAGTCTTTAGCCATTCAATATCTTTTTCAAGGAATTCTGCTAGTCCAGATGCCAAGTCTTTTGACATCTCATTGCCTTGGTTCCAAGACATTTTAGAATCCAAAAGACCTTCTTTTGTTGCTTCTTTTTGTTTTATTGCTAGTTTTACTAGTTTGTGGGCTTTTGTTAATGTCATATAACTTTCAATATGATGGTAGGAAACAAATTGTTGGTAATTCTATTATCAATATGCAGATCTCTTGGTATCTGACTTTATGCTCTAATTAGTTCGTTTGAGTGGAATTGATTGTAGACATTTATGCCCTCAAGAATTAGAAATGCCATCCTTCATTATTAAAAAAATCTATCAAGTCCATACTTCTTATGTTATATGAATTAGCCACAGTTGGAATTTTGTTTGGTCTGTTTCTTTCTTGTGTAATAATGATCGACTCATATCCTGCAAGGTTACTTGCCAATGAGCGGGCTAATGCAATAATGAATGGATCTGCTACAGGCCCCATTTTGGTTGAATCAACTAAATTAGGAAAATTTTTCATAATCTCTGAAACAAATCCTAAAATGGTTTTGTTGTTTGTACGAAATATGCCTTTGTTATTTTTACACCATCTATGTAGCAACGTATTTGCGGGAGAAACTTCTTTGAACACTTCGATTGGAGCAACAATTCGTCTATTATGAACTAATGATTCAAAATTTCCCCAAACATTTGGAAATGTAGTACTAGGATAATTCTCCTGTAAATCAATCAACGAACTAGTATCAACCACATATGTGCTAGACAATCCTAAATGCCTTCTCTTGCAATTTTTTCAAATGTTTGAGATTTATGTTGAGATAATCAATCACATCGCTGTTGTTGATAACTTTATTCCTTTTTGATTCTAATACTAATAAAACAAATTTTCTTCCCTTTTGGCTAATACAAGTGTTAACTATTCCTGGACCTCCTGAACTCTTTTTCTTAGTTCTATCGCGGATAATCTCATCTTTCCTTATCTCCCCTAGAATATTTTGATATTCATATGATATATTGCTCTTTTTTTCTAAATCCTTAATTCGAATAACTGTTGCTTGTTTACTTGTTCGAAATTTATTTGACAAGATATCGATAATTTTTCTGGTTTCCGTTTCTTTTTCTTCAAGATTATGGTATTCTGCTAAAAATTCTTCTTTGGGCATAAGAACTGACGCAGCAAAACTGTTACACCATTTTTCTATATGCTGAAAATTCCCATTAGAATAATTTTTTTCATAAATTGCTTGTGGAATGCATATGCCATCTTTTCTTAATAATACATGACCATATTCATGCAATAATGAAAATATTCTTGCTTGTATAGTGTCTTTTGAATTGATGACAATTACACGTGGGAATTTATCGGATAGTGTTACTCCACGTACTTCCTCAATCGGCATACTAACCTGGAAAACAAATATGTTGAATGATTCGATAGTTCTTCTTAGTACATTATAAAAATCTCTTATAGATCTTTTTGCTTCTTTGGAAAGTAACACATCTTCAGATTCAAAACCTATTTTTTTACGTTCTGTCCTAGCTGCTTCTTCTGGAAGAGTTTGCATTGTAATTTTTATATTTATCGTTGGTTTTGGATTTATTCCCTGTATTTTCATTAATTCTTCTGCAGATGATTGTAAATATCGAGCGTTTCTAATAGCATTAACCGTGTTTCTTGTAAGTTTGACTGCTTGTTCATGTGGTAGTTTTCTATAATCTGTTAATTCCGACTCTTTTGGAGGATTTTCTAAAAAGAATATTGCTAATGGCCGTTTAACGAATTCGGATAATTTTTCTAATTTTCTAATTTCAATTTCTTGATTTCTTGTTTTCCAATTATTGATAGCTGCATCTGTTACTTTTAGCTTCTTTGCTAACTCCTCAATTTCCCAACCGCTGCTATCTATAGCCCATTTCATTATCTCTGGTTTTACTTTAACTAAAATTTTCTGCTGAGTCATGTTTTTCAATTAATATTATTTCTGATTGGTTATAGAAGTATTGTTTTACATATTCTATCGAATAACTTCATAGTGATTATATTTTCGGATGATGCTTACTGGTAGATATTCTAAAGAGATGGGTATGGCTGATAATGACTTGATTGCTTTTTCAACTCTTCAAATCCCCTCATTGGGGATTACAGTTTAAGTTCAAAGGCTTGATGCCAGCCAGTATCTGACATTAAAGTTTGAATATTCTCTATTAGTAGGATTTGTACCACAGAATGATGAA
>JBBDOC010000048.1:0-19594 GCA_040877295.1 Nitrosopumilaceae archaeon | reverse complement strand
TTCTTATTAGTAAAGGAAATATACGATCAGACATCAACTTTTTCGTGCAATCCAAGAAAATTTATCTTGCACTAATTTTTTTGTCAATATCGTTCATCCCAGTTTTTTCACAAGTTGAAGAAGCTTGTAATGTTGTGGATGAATTAATTTGCGTAGACGTAGCTGAAGAGTTTTATGAAGAAGGCGATATTGTTGTTGTATCAGGTAAGGTCAAGGCAGTCATACTTGATTCACCAGTATCACTTCAAATTTTCTATGGAGAAACACTGGTTCAGATTGATCAGCTTAGTGTTGCGCAAGATGGTACATTTACAACAACACTGATTGCAAAGGGACCTCAATGGGCCAAAGAGGGGATATATCTTGTAAGAGTGGCCTATTCAGGAAACATAGCTGAGACAAATTTTGAATTTAAACCAGCAGAAACTGCCATAACAACGACTGATTTTTTTGAAGTTGATGCTGGAAGTTTTGGTACATTTGATGTGCCATATACGATTAATGGTGGCACAATAAAAAATATTCAAGTTGAGCCAAAAATTTTAGGTCTAGTTGTAACAATAGAAGCTGAACGTGATGGCATAATGACACTAGAGTTGCCACGATCGTTTATTGATGCAAAAAAAAGTGTTGGTGTAGATGAGAGATATCTTATTTACATTGATGGCTCAGAAATTACTTTTGAAGAAGCTGCATCAACTAAAGAGTATCGTACTCTCAGGTTTTCATTTGAAAAAGGCGATACACAAATAGATATAATTGGCACTTTTGTAATTCCAGAGTTTGGAAGCTACATCATACTTACATTGATGTTATCACTTTTGGCATTAATTATAATTCAACAAAAAAACAAGATACTAGTCAGAATTTAATTTCAAAGACCATACTTTGTCTTAAAGGGGGATACCTCACGGAGCTCTTTTACAACCTTTTTTAAAATTACCACAGTTATGGCAATTTCCTCAAAAGTATTAGAAAGGCCTACAGTTAGCCGTAGCGAGCCTGTAATTTGTTCGTGAGAAAAACCCATTGCCTTTAGAACATGCGAGGCTTTTTGGGTTTTGACAGAGCATGCAGAACCTGTTGATGCCGCAATCCCATTTTCGTCTAGTTTGATAATTAGATCTTCGCCGTTTACTCCAAGAAATGTAAAATGGGAATTATTTGGAATTCTTTTTTCTTTGTTCCCATTGAATAAAACATGTGGTATTTCATCAGTTATTTTTGATACAAGGGAATCACGCAAACTCTTCAGATGCACAATATTTTTTTGAAGATTTTCTTTTGCAAGCTCACATGCTTTGCCAAAACCTACAATGCTTGCAACATTTTCAGTTCCTGATCGAATTCCATTTTCCTGTCCCCCTCCAAGAATGAGTGGTTCTATTTTGGTTCCTTTTTTTATGTAAAGGGCACCTATGCCTTTTGGACCATTGAGTTTGTGTGATGATATTGACATTGCGCTCAATTCTAAATCCTTGACATCGATTGGTATCTTTCCAACTGCTTGTACTGCATCTGAATGAAATGGTATTTGCTTTTCTTTACAAATTTTTGATATCGCTTTTATGGGCTGAATCGTACCCACCTCATTATTTGCAAACATTATGCTCACAAGACATGTGTCTTTTGTGATTGCATTTTTAACATCCGCCGAATCAATTAACCCATCTGAATTAACAGGCAAATATGTAACCAGAAATCCATCTTTTTCAAGTCTTTTGCATGGTTCTAAGATTGCTTCATGTTCTATTGATGATGTGACTATATGATTTCCTTTTTTTGCATATGCAAATCCATACAGGGTAATGTTATTTGATTCTGTCCCACCAGAAGTAAAAAATATCTCATCAGCTTGCGCATTGATCAGATTTGCAATTTGTTTTCTTGCAATTTGGATAGCTTTGTTTGCAGTACGGCCAAGTTTATGAATTGATGATGGATTCCCATACTGTTCAGCTAAAAACGGAAGCATCTCACTGAGAACGTCTTTGTGAATTGGCGTTGATGCTGCGTTATCTAGATAAATCAATCCGCTATCACATTGATCTTGCCGGGTTTATAACCGTCAGGATCAACCATAACCGAAATAAAACCAATCTGATGTAGTTTGCTTTCTAGATCCTCTAGTTTTGATTTATCTGAAAGCATATGTAATTCGTCTAAACCAAGTTCAATTTTTGCAACTCCATCTAAATCTCGTACACGTACTTGTTTTGCACCAGTTGCTTGCTTTACCATTGTTTCTGCAACTTCGATTCGTGCAAGCCGTTCCATTGTTACCCTCTGACCCCAAGGAATACGTGATGCTAGGCAAGAGTTTGACGGCCTATCATAAACTGACAAGCCTAAGCTTTTAGCTTCTTCTCTTACATCTTGTTTTGTAAAACATGCTTCAACAAGTGGACTCTTTATTCCGTTATCTGATAGTGCCTTAATTCCAGGCCTATAGTCTGCAAGATCATCAAGATTTGTTCCATCCACAATTACATCAACATTGTATTGTTTTGCTAATACATCAAGATGTGTTGCAAGCTCTGTCCTGCAGTAAAAGCATCGGTTTTTGTCGTTTTGAACAAAGTTTTCATTTTCAAGTTCATCATAAGATATTATGATGTGTTTTATTCCAATTTCTGCACAAATTTGTTTTGCAGAGTTTAATTCTTCTTGTGAAAGAGTTTTGTAGTCTGCAGTTACTGCAATTGCATCATTTTTTAATTTTTGAAATGCCGCATATGCTACTAGTGCACTATCCACTCCGCCAGAAAGAGCAACAAGAACGCGTTTCTTGTCATCAAACCAGTTGACTAGTTTTTCTAGCTTTGTCATTTTATGTTAATTCCTTATTGATTATGTTTCTGATCAACTCTTCTGTTTGCTTGTATGGTTTGTTTATTGATTCAGCTACAGATTTTATATCATCTGACTCTATCTTGAAATTTTTATCTTTTCCAATTATTTTGTAACGTATTGGAAATTTTTTGTCTTGGATTGTAATTGTTGTCTTGACAATAGAGCGTGGAACTATGAATCTTTCAGAGGCGCGAGCCCGTATTCCCAAAGTGCCTGTTTCAGAAAATAGCAAGTCAAGAACAGAATTCATAGAATCAGTATCGCAAATCACCGAAATCAGATGAGTCGGCCTGCTTTTCTTTGTTATGGCAGGAGTTATAGTAACATCCTTTGCGCCTTTTTCCATAATCTTTTCTAATACATTTCCCAGTACTTCGCCTGATACATCATCAACATTTGTTTCCAAGACTATTACAGAATCACGTTCATAGCTGGTCGTCTTTTCGCCATGCACAATTTTTAGAACATTTGGAAATTCATCAAAATTCTTTGCGCCTGCACCATAACCTACTGTACTTACCTTTAGATTGGGATAAAATTCTGAACATTTTGTTGCCAAGTTTACTAGCATACTTGCACCTGTAGGTGTAGTAAGTTCATCTTTTACCTTTCCGCCAGAAATTGTTATTTTTGAATTTTTGAAAATTTCTAGAATTGCTCCCCCCGGGTTTGTTGTAACCCCATGTGAAAATGATAGCATACCACCACCAACAGCTACAGGCGTTGTGATTATTTCATCATCAAAATATCTTAAATCATTTAATGCTATGGCAGTTCCTACAATATCTATCACAGTGTCTAATCCTGATGCTTCATGAAGATGAACAGATTCAATTGTTGTCCCATGAACCCTTGTTTCTGCAGCTAAAAGTGTGTCAATCGCATTGGTTGCAAATGACTTTGCCTTTTCTGCAAGCCCTATCTTATCTGATGCCAAGCTGATACATTTTCTAACGTCTGTTCCTTTTCGTTCAGCTACTTTTTCATCAATATCGAGAACTATTTTGGTAGCTTGTATTCCATGTTTTTGTACTTTGGTAAAATCAATATTTTTGATTTTAGAGTTTTTTAGATAATCTTGTGCAAGATAAACACCGTCTATTATTTTTGATTTGTCTGCTCCAATATTTACAAGAGCGCAAAGCAGCATGTCTCCAGAAATTCCAGCTATTTGCGGATCAATTACTGTTACCACAAATTGCAAAATGTCAAAAATGCATATAAATTCTGTTAGAAGCTCCAAACTCTACATTAGATTTAATTATTGAGCAAATAGACGGCAAAATATGATTACAATAATTGGTTCAGGCAAAGTTGGTGGCGCAGCTGCACTATTTACTGCACTAAAAAGACTAGACAAGGAAATTCTATTGCTCGATGTAGTCAAAGGCTTGCCACAAGGCGAGGCAATGGATCTAAATCACATGCTTTCAGAACAGGGAATTGATGTCAATATACGCGGATCAAATGATTATTCTGATATGAAAGGATCAGATGTAGTAGTAGTGGTTGCAGGATCTGGCAGAAAACCAGGCATGACTCGCATGGATCTTTTGAAAATTAATGCTGGAATTATAAAAGATGTAGTTGAAAATATAAAAAAATTTGCAAAAGACTCGATAATAGTTCCAGTTACAAATCCTTTGGATCCAATGACTCACATAGTATACAAGGTCTCAGGATTTGGACGAAATCGAATTTGTGGAATGGGCAACATGCTTGATCTTTCAAGATTCAAGCAGTTCATACACGAAGCAACCGGTCATTCTCGCGATTCGATTCAGGCGCTAGTAATAGGAGAGCATGGAGAAAACATGTTGCCACTAGCTAGATTTGCCTCAGTTTCTGGAATTCCACTTTCTTCAATTTTACCACAATCAAAGTTAGAAGAAATTGTCAAATCAACAAGAGAAGTTGCTGCAAAGGTAATTGAGCTAAAGGGTGCAACTGTTCATGCACCAGGCAATGCAATATCTACCATAGTTGGTGCCATTTTAAGAGATGAAAAGTTGGTTATCCCTGTAGCGACCCCCCTTGATGGCGAATATGGATATGGTGATGTCTCAATTGGAGTTCCTGCAGTAATTGGTAGAAATGGTGTTGAAAAAATTATCGAGCTTGAACTAAACAGTGAAGAGAAAGAATGGTTTTCAAAAGGCATTGACAGCGTGAAAACTGCAATATCAGGTCTTTGATTTATAAGATTTTTAACCAAAATCCATAGTAGCAAGACATGGAGCTTTACGATATTTTACAGTCATTAAGTTTGGGAAAAATTTCTGTTTCAAAGGCACAAAAGATGCTTTCTCTTCATTCAATTGACAAAATTGAAGACTATGCCAAGCTTGATACCGGACGAAAACACCGGAAGGGAATTCCTGAAGTTATATTTGCTGAAAACAAACAGCCTGAGGAAATCAAAAACATCATAAAAAAAGTTTTGACAAAGTCTGATTGTGTATTGGTTTCAAGGCTAAAGAAAAATGATTACTCTAAGATAATGAGTTTTGCAAAGAAAATCAGGCTAAAAGTAAAGACCGGAAAAAACTCTACTTCGATTCTAATTTACAAAAAAGATACAAGAAAAAACGGAGGAAAGGTAGGGATTGTTACTGCAGGAACATCTGACATTGGGGTTGCTGAAGAGGCTAGGCTCATGTGTGAGGCAATGAGTTGTACATGCGTTTGCAGCTATGATATTGGAATTGCAGGAATGCATAGGATGTTTCCTGTTTTAAAAAAACTCATCTCTGAGGATGTGTCATCAATAATCGTTGTAGCTGGAATGGAAGGTGCGCTTGCATCACTTGTTTCATCACTTGTTGGCATTCCAGTAATTGGCGTTCCAACGTCTGTTGGATATGGTTATGGAGAAAAAGGAGTGGCTGCTCTTGCCTCAATGTTGCAGAGCTGTTCACTTGGCTTGTCAGTTGTAAATATCGATAACGGTATTGGAGCTGGTGCAATAGCTGCCAACATTGCAAACATGGTAAAGACTAGACATCAATAACTCCAAGATTTGCAAGCTCACTTCCAATTCCAAACCCAATTAGCGCAATTCCTGTTCCAAGTCCTGCCATTTCTATTCCTCCTTTGATGATGTTTGTATTTGCCATTTTTGATTTTACAGCACCTACAACAAATGATGCGCTTATACTAATTCCAATTGCAATTAAAAGTGGAGACCATCCTTCACCAAACAAAAATGGAATAATTGGCAACATCCCTCCAAGCAAAAACGAGCCAAACATTCTAAAGGCGCTTTTTAGTGGATGGCCTGCAATATCCAAGTTTAGGTTTAATTCTTCTGTTAACATTGTTTTAAGCCAGACTTTTTTGTCAGATGTTATTTTGTTTACAATCATTTCAAGATCTTTGCCTACAAATCCCTTTTCTCTGTAAATGTCTTCGATTTCTTTTCGCTCAAGGTCTGGCTTGTTTTCAATCTCCCAGTTTTCCCTGTCAATTTCAGATTTTAGCAGTTCGCGTTGTGATTTTACAGCAAGATAATTTTGTACTGCCATTGCCTTTGCGCCAGTAAACATTCCAACCAGTGCTGCAAGTATTATAATGTCAGATTCCACACTAGCACCACCAACTCCTGCAGCTATACCAAGTGATGTGTTTATGCCGTCACCAAAACCAAACACAAAGTCCCTCATCGCACTTGATTCTTTTAGGTGAGGCTCTACATGTCGTGGTTCTACAGCATCTTTCATGATAGTATGTTTTATCAACTAAAAAATAAGTGATTTTATTCAAAAAACTTGTCGTAAATGATTTATATCATATTAAAATGAGAGAGTTAAAGTTGGCAGGCAAAAGGATTGTTCTTACTGCAGATCGCAGTCTTATGACAAATTATCGAGGAAATTTCCTTTATGGGTTTATTGCCTGCGGGCCATATGAGCTTCTTCCTGAATGGGTATTTGACAAGGCATTTTGTCCTGCAGTTGAGACAGACCCTAAAACTGGCGAGGCAAAAGTAGCTCAAGTGGGACTACGGCGAATTGAAAGTGCCTTACTTCAGGGGTATAAAAGAGACGAGGTCTTTGTTGCAAATCCAGACTATTTGGAAAAGTCGATTGGTCCTGACACCAAAGTTGTTGGGATAAATGTAATGGATCCATTAGGTATGGCACCTGTTACAACTACAATGTCGCCAGAAAAACTGTCTTATGTTGCAATGAAGTTTAAGCGAATGTGTGCCAAAGTAATTCAGCTAAAGAAAAAATATGATTTTCATGTTGTAGTAGGAGGTAATGGCGCATGGGAGCTTGCAAAATCAGATAGAATGAAGATTCATGGAATTGATACAGTTGTAGTAGGAGAAGCAGACGAGCTTGCACTTGATTTGTTTAATGATTTAGAAAAAGGAAATGCACCAGATCTGATGCACTGCTTTGTTAAAAACATACAAAACATTCCAATCATCCAAGGACCTACAGTTAATTCACTAATTGAGGCAATGCGTGGATGTGGAAGAGGGTGCGACTTTTGCGATGTAAACAAAAGATCAAAAAAAGACTTGCCGCTTGAAAGGCTACAATATGAGGCAAAAATTAATCTTGATTACGGCTTTGATTCCATATGGCTTCATTCTGATGAGATGCTTCTCTATGGTTGTGACAACAAGGATTTTCAGCCAAACTATGATGCAATAATTGAATTATGGAAAGGGCTCAAAGGACTTGGTGCAAATTTTATTGGCACAACACATATGACGTTTTCTGCAGTAGCTGCCGATCCAAAACTCTTGCGTGATATGTCCGAAGTAAATAACATGCACAAGACTGGTAGATGGCTTGCAACAAATCTTGGAATTGAAACTGTTGCGCCAAGAATGGTCAAAAAACA
Organism: Nitrosopumilaceae archaeon; assembly: GCA_040877295.1. Classification (GTDB taxonomy): domain Archaea; phylum Thermoproteota; class Nitrososphaeria; order Nitrososphaerales; family Nitrosopumilaceae; genus VHBM01. The sequence continues at coordinate 11,884 of JBBDOC010000048.1, read as the reverse complement.
TCTTGGAGTAAAGGCAAAGCCTTTTTCAACAGATGAATGGGGATGGGTTGTAAGAGAAGGCGCAAGAATTCTAAACGAGAATCATTGGTTTCCTGCAGCTACTATTATCATTGGTTGGCCTGATGAGACACCTGATGAAACGCAATATACAATTGATATGATGGCAGATTTTAGGGCCACAAACTTCCGCGGTCTTGTTGCACCTTTACTTTATCAGGACTTTTCTGAGAAAAACTCGATGCATTTTGGAAACCTAAATGAGGCTCAGTTTACTCTATTTTGGAAATGTTGGGAAAATAACTTGCAAGTAATTAATGATATAATTCCAATCATACTTCGCAACAAGACCTATGGGCCACCAATGAAATTAGTCATGTATGGCATGATAAAGGCAGGAACATGGGCAATTATGAGATACTTGCGAGGCTTGTGCAAGGATCTTTTCAATGGAAGACTGCCAGAAGAAATTGTTGAAAAATATGCAAGAAGCAGATCTGTTACTGCACCACTATACACAAAATAGATTATAGATTTTTTAGTGCTTGATCAACTAGTGTGTTTCTTTTTGGAGTCATTACAATAAAGTAAACCTTGTCTGCCCGCTCTATTGCGTTTACCGTTTTGTAAGAGTTTGCGTTAATATCATACTCTAGAATTTTTCCATCAAGTTTTCCTTTTGTGTATATCAAAAGGTAAACATCACCAGTAGAAGGGCTGAGTGGGATTATAGAGAAAACATATCCTTTGTATGAGTTTATTGGCATGGTATTTTTCATTGGTGGAATTACTGATGCCATGTACCTGAAAATGTCTTCAACTGTATCAAACTCTTCGTACTCTACATGCATTGTTTTTTTATGAAAATTACAGTATAATAACCTAGGGTCTTTTTTCGGAGGAATTTTTGGCCGATTTTTACCTTTTTATTCGTAGAATGCAAAGTGATGATTAATTTCACATACTTTGCGCGGATCTAAACTAACCAAAATATAATTTATCAACAAAAAATAAATTAAAATTTTAATTTGAAAAAAATTTACTTTCTATTCTTTAGCTTGAATATTATCAATGCTGGTGCGACAAAGTACATTCCAATATTTAGTAGTATAATGCCGATTCCATAACCTAGCATCTCAGCTTCTGAGTCAATGTCAACATACTGTAGTAATGACAATGATGATAGCAATGGAGTTATTGCGACCTTTACAGTCTCCTTAAACATTGGATTTTGTCTTTCTAGGTCAGCTACTGCAGGTGAGAATGAATAGTAGAATGTGTTAAATGCTGTCATAAATGATGCGCCAGATGCAGTTGAGAGTACTGTATTATCTCGTATTTCTCGCAAGAACTGAACTTGGGGTGCAAGCTCAGAACCAAATGTTGCAGTAGCAATTAGGCATCCGCCGCCTTCTTCAGGTTCTCGCTCTTCAGGCACACATTGCCCATTTACTAAAACAGTGCCTGTGCCACAGACTGGCTCTTCTACTGTTGGCTCTTTATCCATACACTGACCATCTACTAGAATTTGGTTTGGTCCACATTGTGGTCCTTCGGTTACTTTAGGTACACAAACACCATTTACTAATTTTTCATCAGGTCCACAAACTATTGGTGGAGGAGGTTCCTTGTCAATGCATTTCCCATTTACCAATTCCTGATTTTCACCACATGTCAAGGCCACACCGCCTGTAAACTGAAATGTCGCTTCAGCAGGTTGAGAGCCATACTTTACTTTAGCAGTATATTCACCGGATAGCTTCCATAGTGGACCTGCAGCTTTAAAGAGTGCCTCATATTCGCCTGTATCACGATCAGGCTCCACCTGTGCTATACTTACTATAGTGCCAAGAGGATCTAAGATAATTACTGTAACAGCTGTTTTGTCAGTTCGATCATAGTCTTTTATCGCCCCTCGAATTGTTACAGTATCACCACCTTCATACAGCGGTGATTCAGATGTAGCAGTCAATGGTGCAATATTGTGACTCTCAGAAAATGCAACTCCAGCAATGCCAGTTGAGGATACTATTCCAATTAACATAACAACTGCTAGGTACCTCAGTATCTTCATTGCTTGCTACTATGCGCAATGCTGAGTATTTATATATTGTATGAAAGAAAAGTTGACTCGCTTATATTCGAATTAGACTATTTTTAATGTCTTAATAAATATCAGCAATACTTTTCTTAGATTGTTGGATAATGTTTGTGCAGAGAACTAGAGTTCTGCAAATTTCTTTGATTGCAATACTTTCAGCTTTTGCAGTTGAGCTAACTTTTGGTCTATACTCTAACAGTCTTGCCCTGATAACTGATGCTACCCATGCCCTCCTAGATGGTGTGGTAACAGTTGTTTTGCTTTTGGCAGCTAGAATGGCAATAAAACCACCAGATGCAGAGCATACCTATGGTCATGGCAAGATAGAGTCTCTTGGAGGTTTATTTGGTGGAATTGCAATCTTGCTTATTGCAATATTTTTTATTTATGAATCAATAGTTAGAATGCAAAGACCACCACCAGCTATTTTGCCTGGGGCGCTTGCTTTGACTGCTGGATTTTACACAATAGGTGTTGATATTTTCAGGATTTCACTACTCAAAAAAACCATAGCAAAGATTGGTGGTGAGACACTCAAGGCCGACTTTTATCATGCATTCATGGATCTAGGCTCGACAATTGTCGCAATAGTTGGCATTGCGCTAGTTACGATTGGGTTCTATTATGGCGACTTTATTGCAGCGTTGATTTTAGGTGTGTTGCTAGCATATCTTAGTCTAAAGCTAATCTACAAAACATCTTCTGATTTGACTGATATAATCTCGCCAGATTTGGTAAGCCAAGTAAGAGCAATTGTTTCAAAAACAGGTGATGTTGTAGGCATAGGACCAATCCTTATGCGAAAATCAGGTGATACCATGTTTGCCGATATCACAATATCGCTTCGTGCTGACGTTAGCTTTGACAAAGCACATGAAATTAGCGATAAAGTTGAAGAAAATATAAAAAATTCTATTCCAAACCTAAAGACTACAATTCATTTTGAACCAAATTGGGATGATGTGCCACGTGACTCTAAAATACATGAGCTAGTCTCATCAATGAAAGATGTAAAGGGAGTTCATAATGTTAGCTCTTATTCATCTGAAGGAAAAATTTTTGCTAGTCTTCATGTAATGGTTGACAGAGAAATAAACCTAGAACAAGCTCACAAAATCTCAGAAATAATTGAAGAAAAAATTCAAAAAAACATACCAGAAATTGATCATGTTACGATTCATCTAGAGCCTTATGTTACAGTTCCACAAAATTTCAAAGTTGAAGAAAAAGAAACAGAAAAAATTGCAAAACTAATCAATGAGTATTCTGAAATAAAAAAAGTTGGGAGAATTGTTGCATTGAATTTCAAAGACATGTTAAAGATCGATGTTGACTGTTCTTTTGATAGGAACCTGTCAATTGAAAACGTGCATGACCTAACATCGCAGCTTGAGCAAAAAATAAAGAGTCATTTCAAAAATGCAATCATTACAATACACCCAGAACCGCTTTAGATCAAAATACTTGTAAGATACATTACAAGCATGCCAACAGCAATACCAGAAACAACTGCTGTGCTTGATAGTTTTTTGTCGCCTTCATCCTGCAACCATTTAATCAAAATCACAATTACCTGAAATATTGCACCTGCTCCAATTGACAAAAAGATAATCGCAGTAAATGGAGAGTAAACAAAGCCGCCAACCCATGCACCAAAGATTGCAGGTGCGCCTGCCAAAATACCTAGTCCTGCAAGAAGCCTAATCATTGGCTTTCCTTTTGCAAGAGGCGATGCAATTGCAATTCCTTCTGTGGTATTATGCATTGCAAAGCCAACGATTAGAAATGTGCTTAGTGCTATCTGGCCAAGTCCAATTGCAGCTCCAATTGCCAAGCCCTCACCAAAGTTATGAAGCCCAATCCCAATTGAAACCATTAATGCTACTGCAACAGGCTTTGTCATACGACTGAGTGTGGCATTTTGAACTAGTCTCTCTCCTGCATAGTATAATGCCAAAAATGACAGCAAGATTACGGTTGCAACAAGCAATACTCCATTAAATGAGTCTGCCAGAGTATCTTTTGATACCTCTAATGCCTCCTCTGTTGCATCAATTCCCAAAAACAGCAACAGGCCAGCAGTTAGTGCCAAAAAGAAGTGGTACTTGCTTTTGCTTATTCGTTTTATGAATGGAAGCCAGAGCAGTCCAATCATGACTGGGATTATTCCCACATAGGTACCAATTATTGCAAAAAATCCTGCAAGCTCAAGACTTGGCTCAAGTGATGGTGCTGCAGCCTCAACTTCTTTTTCAAATCTAGTTCCATCATCTGTTGTAATGCCAATCAGATATGGTTCTGCAACATTCCACAAAAATGGGATTCGTACAACTGCAGTTTCAAATCTTTCCAAGTGTTTGTCAGGCTCTATTGCTGCAGGTTGGATTCTATCATTTACATCTGCCATTACAACATCTACCGGAATGTGGCCAGTATTTCGAATGGTTGCAACAATTTCTGAATCCAAAAATTCAACTTTTTCAATTGTTATCTCTGGAAGCGAGACTCCAAGATCAATCAGCTCAGATCCTGGGCCAAAAATGTATACAATCATTGCAACAAGAAATGCAAATGGAACAAGCCCACTTGCTACAAGTTTTATCTTTGATGTGTTTTTTACTTCCATATCTTTCACTCTTTAGTTTCAGAATCCTTTACCAAAAAGATTCCAACCCATCCCTTCTCTGAAAACTCTACTTTATGTGCATGAAAAAGATACTTACCAGGATATTTGTATTCAAATTCCATTATTCCTCGTTCTGTTTGTGACAGAGTTATCATATCAGTAAATGTGGAAGGAACTGTATCTGTTCCTGTAGGATAATAATTGTAAAGGTTTCCGTGCAAATGCAAATTATTTATGGGATCAAATTCTACCATGTTTACCACATATACTCTGATTAATTGATTAGTTTTAATTTGAATTGGATGATGTTGATAGTAAAACGGAATTGTGTTTGCTGCGTAAAAGTTGTTTTCAGTATCAAAGTCTGTATCAAATCCATTTAGAACCATGACCATTTCATCAGCTGGTGGTCTTCCTTCTTTTGGATCAACGATGTAAACTCCGTACAGTCCATGTGCAATGTGTTCCTCAAGTGGCATCATATGACAGTGATATGGATGCACGCCAACTGGACCTGCCTCAAATTCATAAGTAAATTGTCCTCCAGGACCAACAATCTCAAAAACTCCATCCATCTCAGCTGGATGTATTCCATGAAAATGCATCGTATGCGACTTTGATCCCTTGTTGATGAATTTTATACGAACAATATCGTCTTCGGTTGCTCGAATGGTTGGTCCAGGTACAGTTCCATTAAAGGTCCATGCATTATAAAATACGCCTGGGGAGATTTCCATGATCTTATCATCTTCTGCAATGATTGTGAACTCACGCAAGGTTCTTCCATCATCAAGTATTGAAACACGTCCATAGCTAAACTCCCGTAGATATTTTTGTGGATCGAATTCAACTGTTTGTGGCAGGTATACAGGATCTAAAATGTCTCCAGTTGTTTTGATTACAGCACCGGAGTGAGTAACAAAGGTCTTTTCAGTTTGTGCCTCGATCATTTCAGGAAATACAAAGTACAGCAAGGCCACAGAAACGGTAGCTATTATTACAGTAAACATCAACTTTGAATTGAGTTTTATCATGACTTTGCATCTTAGAGCTATGAGGGGCTATATAATATTTAGCCTAGGCTAAATTTATTAGTATTAACTAATTTTATTAATCAAATTTAATTTTGTAAAGAAATCATATTCAATACCATTTTTAACTAGTAGCATAACAAATCCACCATGCAAAAGCCGGTAGTCATGATGATAGTCATTGGGGCGTTAATAGCGACAGGAATTATTCTTTCATTTTATGGCTCTCAAGTTATTACAGAAGATCTTTCACAAAAAGATGAGATTGTAATGGCGGGCAGCTCACTTGAGATTTACTCAGATATTGATGTGACTACAAACCTTGGAGTATTTGTAGTTCAAGTACAGAACTTTAAAGAAGGAGCCATCCATGCCAAGGTTTTTGATCCACTTGGTGCAGAGATTATTTCAACTATAGTTGACAGAGAATCATTTGAGGAAAGATTTGATGTTACAACAGGTGGTACCTACAAGCTGCTAGTTGAAAATACAGGTCAAGACCAAACACAGATAATTGCAGTAATTGGGCCAATGCCTGATCCTGGAAAACTTTCTTTTGGAATCACTGGCTTTTACGTCTTAATTTTAGGTTTGATTGGTATTGTCGGTGTAGGAATTTATTCGATAAGAAATAGACGTAAAAAAGCTAGTTAAGATAGCCAAAAAAACAATCCTCAGAGTTGTTTTTTAGAATTATTTTGGAATCTTTAACAGAAACTGAAAAGCCGTAGCCTTTGAGGAATTTTATGTTGAAATGTTTTTTGTGACCTTTAAGAGTCATGGTCACCTAGGAAAATAAAACATCACAGCAACTCCAATCAAAACAACAATAGAACCAATAATCTCGAATCTATCTGGTTTTTTCCTGTCAACCCAATAACCCCAAATTATTGATGATACAACAAAGATTCCGCCATAAGTGGCATATACCTTACCAAAGTTAGCAGGTTGTAAAGTCATCACAATACCATATGAAAATAAAATCAAGCCCCCAATCAGTCCTAAAACTTTCCCTTTATGATCTCGAAGCCACTTCCACACCAGATATCCACCACCGATCTCCAAGAGAGCTGCAAAAAAGAAGATTCCAACTGTTAAAAGAACTAGTTCTGCCAAACCTTCTCACCTTTTCTTGGATAATAGAAAATTATCAAAACTCCAATGACTGCAATAATAGTTCCAATAATGTCATAGTTGTCAGGCCTTACACCGTCAATCAACCATCCCCAAAATACCGACATTACAATAAAGACACCGCCATAAGCTGCATAGATTCTATGAAAATGAGATTTTTGAAATGTTGGAACTATTCCATACAGGAATAACACAAATCCACCTATTGCGCCAAATAAGAATCCGAATTCATTACGAAGCCATAGCCATACAAGATATCCACCACCGATCTCACAAAGGCCAGCTAAGAAGAATAAAAAAACAGATGTTACAAAATGACTTTTCAAACATATTTTTCTTTTATTTCTAGTTGATAATGATTTTCCAACAAATCCTAACTCACATCATTCTCTAGTCATAACGAAATTACGGAATGATTACGAACGCAGGGGGGGTTTGCCTTTTTAGTTAAGATAGCTATCAATAGTTGTTAGGCCGTCAATTGCCGTATCAAAATTGCTACTTTTTTCCATGACTTGACCGAGTTTTTCTGCATCTGCTGTATAGACTGTTTTTCCAGCCGTGTTTGTTTCCTTTACAAAACCATGTTTTATAAGATATGAGAGTTTGTTTTTTAGTTCTTCTTCAGAGATTCCTGATTTGCTAGCAAGATATGATGATTCTTTGCTTCCACTTTCCAGCTCTGCCAGTATTTCTGAAACCTCTGGATCAAAAAGATATTCAATTATTTTTGAATTATCTGGTTTGTCTTCCAATTTGATTTTAGATGTTTTGTTTTGAGCTTAAAATCTTTCTTGTTTTTGCAAGATAGTCATGGACTAGAACTTTATCCATGTTTTCATGGTTTATGTGATATGTCTTTCCTTTTAGATCCTGTTCTAGATCTTTGATATAGTCTAAAAGTTCGCCTTCGTCGCTTACAACTATGGTATCAATCTCTATTCCGTCATGTTTGCATCGCTTTGCTTCAAATGCAGTTATTTCGTTAATTTTTGGATCAATCTTTTTGTATCGGTAGCAGAGATAAACCAGTCTTCCTTTATCTATGTCAAGCTTCATGTTACGTTCTTTTTTTACCTTGGAGACTAGAGATTCCTCAGGGGAGTAAAAGTTAGAGTATGGTTTTTCTGAAATGATTTCATTTTTTTGAGAATCATTTTCAATAAAGCAGGCGCTTGGCTGACCGTCTGTTATCATAACTATTCTTTTATTTTGTGCAGTATTTTTTTGTAGAATTTTTCTTGATAGTCTAAACGCTGCTTGATAATTTGTGTAGTGCAAAAAATTATCGTTTGCATCATATGTTTTAAGAAATGGTATATCAAGTGGATTTACTTGCGATGCCATCGATGCAAAGCCAATAACATAGATGGAGTCATTTGGAAAGTACTTTTTGTTTAGTGCGTAAAGACTCCATAATGCCTTTTTTGCCGCCTCGATCCTGCTTTTCCCACCTTTACCAAGAATCGACTTCATTGTTGAGCTAAGATCAATGCAATATACCACTGCAACCCGCACGTCCTCAATTGTCTCAAATTCCTCAAGATCTTCAAGATCTATAGAAATAGGAAACAAAACCTTGTCAGTCTTTGATATTCGTTGGACCGAATTCAAAATAGTGTGAGGCACACTAAGATGCTTGATGTCATTGCCTGGTTCGAATTTTTTTGTTGTATCTATTGTGACGTTTCCATCACCAAAAGAGTTTGTGCTGTGCAGTCCAAATTCGTCTGAGCCAAGATCCTTCATTACATCATGAAGGATTTTGCTTCCAATTTCGAAAAATCCCTTGTTTGTTAGCCAGTTTTTTTCATCGCGAAGGTATCCTTTTTCCATCAAGTATTTTGTAATGGAGAATGACTCGTCTTGTGATGGTTCCTCAATGTCTTGGCTTTCTCGCTTTTCATCAGCAGATGACTTTAGTGAATTTTGTATTATCTGCTCAAGATCTTCAAGCTCAGGTGTCTTTTCTCTAATTGTTTGTCGGTATAGTGTTTCTAAAATTTGCTGTAGTTTTTGCTCAGAAATAGAGTCCTCGTCTTTTGTCTTACCTTGTTGTAGGTCTGCAGCAAAATATACAAAGTTTTTTGCGCTATGTAGCGACATATCCAGCTTCTTTTTTATCCAAGATTTTTGGCGTTGTCCAGCATAGTCCTTCAAGAATGATTTCAGTCAAGGCGCATCGAAGCTCGTTTTCGTCCTGTATGCTCAGAGACTCTACACTTATGTTGTGTGGCTTGGCAACTTTTTCAAACTCGCCTTGTTTTTGTCGTATTTGTTCTAGCTTTGCATCAACAAGTTTTTTAAGGTTTTTAAAATTTTCAAGCTGTAAGTTGTATGAAGTCTTTCCATTAGACCAGATCATTTTTTGTGATATTTCAAATGTGTTGTGCCCAAATTCTTGCTTGATTGATTCAAGTAGTACAGTATCGATGTTTTCAAGAAATTTCAAACATGTTTCTTTGATAGAGTCACCAATTATTTTAGAAAATACTTTTTCACGGTTTTCTATAGTATCGTCCATTTCTGCAAGCTCAAATTTTGCGACTTGGTTTAGGCAGTGCATGTCAGATAGTCTTGGTGTTGGAACTAGCTTGTGAGAAAGTGCTCTTGTTCTTTGTGCCTCGCCAACTAGCAGCTCAAGGCCGTGAACTCCAAGCCTTACGCTAACACCTCTTTCCTGATTTACTTGGTGAGTGTTTCTAGTTTTTTGTATTGCCATTGCTAGTGTTTCAAGAACAGAAACAAGTACAAAGGATTTTGAGATTTCTGCCTCTTGCAAAATTATTAGCATCTCGTCTTGGATTGTTTTTGGATAGTGTGTGTGTATATGGCTTTTTAGTCTGTCATAGAGTGGCTCTATAACTTTGCCTGAATGTGTATAATCAATCGGGTTTGCAGTTGCAAAAAATATTGTCCTTGGCTCAAAAATTACAGGATAAGAGCCTGTTGTAAAGCGGCCCTCTTGCAGTACCGATAGCAGTGCTACCTGTTTTCTTGGATCAAGTACTGGAAGCTCATCAATGCAAAAGATTCCGTGTTTTGCTTGCATAAGCTGGCCTGGCGAGTATGATTCTATTTTGTACATTTCAACTCCCTTTTTTGCAACCTTTACTGCATCGATGTATCCAACCAAGTCCTTTACTGAAATGTCTGGTGTTGCAAGAACATACTTGAATCGTTTTTTGCCTTCAATCCATTCTATTTTTGTGTCAAGTTTGTCGTCATGAATTTTTTCAATGCTTTCTGGACTAACATAAAAATTTAAGCTGTGATTTTCATCTTTGTCTTCTAAAATAGATACAAGTTCTTTTTGTGGTAGGTCCAGTGGGCAGTCATTCGTAATGCTGTTTTTTACGACTGGAATTGGGGAGAGTAGAGTTTGTGCTATTGTTTCAATAATCTTTGTTTTTGCCTGCCCTATTTGTCCAATGAGAAATACGTCATGCCCTGAAAGGATTGCCCTGTCTAGTGCAGGTATTACGTCATCGTCATATCCGATGATCCCTAAATATCTTGTCTGCTCCTTTTCCATTAGCGATATGAGATTTTGCTTGAGTTGCTCTTTTACAGCAACAAGTTTGTAGTTTATTGAAAGCAAGTCGCCAAGTGTCTTTATGTCATTATAGTCCTCAGGAACTCCTGACATTATTTCAGTATACTTTGGCAAAGAGCTATAGCTTTGCTCAACTAGTTGTGAGAAACTTTGTTGCAATTTGATAAATTATGATTTGTTTGAATTTATAATAGTACCTTGCGCAAAAAGCAGAGATAACAATTTTTTGAATTTTTCTTAGCATGGTTTTTATCGGGGTTGCTTTGATTTTTGCATACTTGAGCACGCAAGAATACAGGCATATTGTAAGAATTGTCGGAAACGATATTCATGGAGACAGAAATATGCTAATTGGACTTACGCAAATTAGAGGAATAGGATATGGCTTTGCAAGCGCGATACTCGATTCTCTAAAAATTGATCCTCATAGTAACATAGGCTTTCTTTCAGATGATCAAGTAAAATTAATTGAAAATATAATTAAAAATCCAGAATCTGCAAAATTTCCTTCTTGGTTTTTGAATAGACGAAAGGATCTTCCAACAGGAAAGGATGTGCATCTGATTACTTCTGATATCGAGTTGTCGGTTAGAACTGATGTTGAAAGAGAAAAGACAGCTAACAGCTGGCGGGGATTTCGCCATACTTTTGGATTAAAGGTCAGAGGACAAAGAACTCGCACCACAGGACGAAAGGGTGGTGCAGTAGGTGTCCAGAAGGGAGGAAAGGTTTTGCCGGCCGGAGCTGTGGTTCCAGGTGTAACAACTGAGGGCGCAGTACCAGCAGAAGGTGCTGCACCGGCAGCAGGAGCTGCTGCAACTGATAAGAAAGGCGCACCAGCTGAAAAGAAAGGATCTCCAACGGATAAGAAGGCTGCCGCACCAGCTGAAAAGAAGGATGTTGGTACTGCAAAAAAAGAGGCTCCTAAAAAGGATGCAGGAAAAAAGTAGGAGATAAGAAATGGGAGATCCAAAATATTCAAGAAAAAAATGGAGAAAACCAAAACGTCCGCTTAATTATGATCTAAAGATGGAAGAGCTAAAGACACTGGGTGCCTTTGGTCTTAGAACAAAGCGAGAGCTATGGAAAGCACATACAGAGCTGTCAAGAGTAAGAAACCAAGCTCGCTCATTGCTTGCCCTAAGACAAGAAATTAGAGAGAAAAAAGAACCGATTCTGTTAAAAGCACTGTCAAGGATCGGATTGATAAAAAGAGAGTCTACACTTGATGATGTCTTAAATCTGCAGGTTACCGATTTGTTGTCGCGAAGATTACAAACAATTGTCAAAAAGAAATTGAATTTTAAAACTCCATACCAAGCCAGACAGGCTGTTATTCATGGACACATAATGATTGGTGACAGGGTTGTTGACGTGCCTTCATACATAGTGAAGATAGAGGAAGAATCAAAAATTCGTCTTGTTCCGGGTTCATCATT
>JBBDOC010000047.1:0-20929 GCA_040877295.1 Nitrosopumilaceae archaeon | reverse complement strand
GAGCCTGGCCGCAGTGCATCACCAAGACTAAATGTAACATCGTATTTTCTTGCAAGCTCAGTCAGATAATCGTAATGAGCAAAGTAGGGGTTTTCCTTGTCATATTTTAACATCCATGCAGCGGTGATGGTACCACCTTTGCTGACTATACCGCCATATCTTTCTACTTTCAGTATTCTTTTTGCAATTTCTTTTGTAATACCTGCATGGATTGTAGTATAGTCTACCCCATCTTTAGCATTATTTTCAAATGCGTTAAGAAAATCGTCTTCTGTTATATCAAGTGGATTTTTATGCTTTTCAACACCGTGATTGTAAGCCTCGTAAATTGGAACTGTCCCAAAGGTTATTGGTGCAACATCTAAAAGAGTACGCCTTATTAGTTGAACATCACCGCCATCACTTAGATCCATTATAGTGTCAGCATGATATTTTACAGCAGTCTTTGCCTTTTCTATCTCTTCTTCCAGATCAACCTTTAGAGTAGAAGTGCCAATGTTTACATTGACTTTAGTTTTCATTCCTTTTCCAATTCCAACGTTGTGTATCTTTTGAGGCCTAACGTTGTTGCTTGGAATAATTATTGAGCCGTGGGCAATTTTTGGAAGCAACCATTCTATGGTTACATCTTCGTCTTTTGCAACAAGATTCATTTCGTCTGTTGCTATGCCTCTTCTTGCAGAACTCATTTGTGTGCCCATATAACCTAATTACATTTTTACTGGATTTAAACAATAGTCATAAGCGATAGTGGTATGAATGTACTTTCTATTGGAGGAAGCGATCCATCAAGTGGTGCAGGAATACAAAGTGATGTAAGTACATTTGCATCACTAGGTGTCCATGGGTTGACTGTTGTAACAGCTATAACTAGTCAAAATACTGTAAAGTTCTCTAAAACAGAACAGGTTTCTTCAAGAATGATTAAAGACCAACTTGATGCAGTCTTTTCTGACTTTACTGTCGATGCAATCAAAATAGGAATGGTTTACAAAAGTTCTGTCATAAAAGCTATCTACTCAGAATTAAAAAATGTAAAAGTGCCAATAATTTTAGATCCAGTCATACGGTCAACTACCAACGGACATCTTATTGAAAAAAACGCTTTAAATGTATACAAAAAATTACTGCTCCCTTTAGCATTTGTAGTAACTCCAAATGTATCAGAAGCTGAAAAATTAACAGGATTTAAAATTTTGACAAAAAATGATGCACTAAAATGTGCGCTAAAAATTAAAGAGCTTGGCGCAAAAAATGTTGTAATTACTGGCAATCAATTTGAGAAAGGACGTGTCGCTGATTTTGTTTTAGAAAATACAACATATTATTCTATTTCAGGTAAAAAATTACAAATAGTTAATCATGGTAGTGGCTGTAATTATTCTGCATCACTATCTGTAGCTATTGCGGCTGGAAAATCTTTTCGTAAAGCCGTAAAATTTGCAAAAGAATATGCCTATAATTCAATAAAAAACTCTAAAAAAATTGGTAGAGGAATATCAATTACAAATTACAAAAAATCAGAAATAGAAAAAAGTCTTAGTGATTCAATACTAGATTTTAAAAATTTAAAAAATATTCATTCACTTATACCTGAATGCCAAACCAATTTTGTCTATTCAAAACCACATCCAAAATCAATACGCGATATTCTTGGCATATCTGGAAGGATTGTTAGAGCTGGAACGAACGTCAATGTTGCAGGAAATTTGGAATATGGTGCATCAAAACATGTTGCATCTGCGATATTAGCTGTAACAAAAAAATTTCCTACAATAAGATCCGCGTTGAACTTGAAATATAATTCCAAAATAATTAAAAAATTTAGAGATGGCGGCTTGACTGTACTAAGTTATGATAGGACAAAGGAACCATCACATATCAAAAGAAAAGAAAATTCATCTGTTTTGTGGGGAATAAAAAATTCGATTAAAAAAACAAGCAAGCCGCCAGACATAATATTTCACAGGGGCGATTTTGGTAAAGAACCAATGATTGTAGTTTTTGGTGAGAATCCTTCTAAAGTGATAAAAAAGATTTCAAGTATTTTGTAGTACTAACGCATAGAAATCTATAACTCAACATAAATAACCAACTTTTCAAATACCATTTCATGAAAGCAGTAATACTTGCAGGTGGCCTTGGTACAAGGCTACAGCCATATACTACTTTCCTTCCAAAACCTATGCTACCCTTAGGTGAAAAACCATTGTTAGAGCACCTAATAGATTGGCTAAGGAAAAATGGCGTATCTTCGATTGTTTTATGTGTAAGTTATCTTAGGAAAACAATTGAAGAATATTTTGAATCAGGTGATAGATTTGGTGTTAACATCGAATATGCCATAGCAAATAGGCCCCTTGCAACTGCAGGCCAGCTTAAAACTGCTGAACAGTTCATCAATGATTCATTTGTATGTGTGTATGGAGATTCTATTTTTGATTTTAATTTACGACGTATGATAGATCAACACAAGAAAAAAAGATCCTTTATTACAATGAGCCTTTATGAGTACAAAACAAACCTTCCATATGGCATTATAGAAACCAATTCCAATGGTAGAGTAACAGCATGGAATGAAAAACCAGAAATTAATGGAAATATTAACATCGGATGCTATGTTATGGAACCCCAAGTTTTTTCTCTTATTCCATGTGACAAGCCGTTTGGAATGGATCAGGTAATTAAAAAGGCGTTAATTGCTAAAAAACAGGTTAATAGTTTCTTGATAAAGAAGGGCTTTATCGATATAGGAGACAAGGCATCATACAGGAAGGCATATCAGCAATTCCTAGAAAAGTTAGGAAATATTTGATAAAAAAAAATATGGGCAAAATAGTAATTCGAGAATTACAGGAAAATGATCTTTTTAATGGCTTCCTAGAATCGCTTGATTCGTTACGAAAGGCAAGTAACCTAAGCACTCACAAAGCAAAACAAATCTATACAAAAATAAAATCAAATCCAAATCATGTAATATTTGTAGCAGTTTTAGATGGAAAGGTTGTTGGCTCAACTACCATGATTATTGAGCCAAAGTTCATTCATGGTGGAGGATATGTTGGACATATTGAAGATGTAGTGGTAGCCAAGGAACACCAAGGAGAAGGAATTGGTGAAAAGTTAGTTCGTGTGCTTTTGGAGTATGCCAAAAAAAATAACTGCTACAAAACGATACTAGATTGTAAAGATGACGTCAAACCATTTTATGAGAAAATTGGTTTTAAAAAAGAAGCAAATTGTATGAGATTTGATCATGGTTAGAAATATTCTTTTTTTGGTCTTTTCTTTTTCTCTCTAAGTAGTAAAATACCTACTACCATAACTGGAATTGATACTGAAATAAAAAGTGGCGGTGTTACAGATACTGCAAAGACAAGGCGACTTGACTCTATCTTGTCAAGTAATGTATATGCATATAACATCCCCACTAAGAGTACTGCCCCCCCTGCAACTATCATGGCACCTATTTGTTTTGATCCATATTTTTTTGCCATGATAAATGATGTTCCGGCTAAGACCAATGCAGGTGCTACACCTATTGAGATAAACTGCAAAATTTTTGGTGCTGGTTCTACTTCGCGTTGAGGATCAACCATAAAATCATACAATGTTATTATTTCGCCAACAAATATTACAAACAAACCAAGACTTGCAGCTGCTACATATTTTTCAATTGCCATACAAAATCATTTTAATTTACAATAAATAAACGTGCAGAGTATCAGACAATGCCTACAAGGCTAGCTAGTTCTTTTCTACATGAAGCTCCCAAAGTTTCAGCTGCTTTTTCTGGCGAGGTTTTATTCAAAAAGACCCCATAACCACGCTCAAGACCAGACCAAGCATCTGTCAATGGATAAACTTCAATATGCCAGTGGATCTGACGGCTGTTTTTCTTTTCAGGTGAAAGGTGGAAAACCAAGTTATATGAAACGTCTTTTATGCTGTTGGTAAGACCTCCTAGTGTTGCCCTCAGAATCAAGGACAAATCGTTGATCTCTTTTTGGGTTATTTTGGAAAAACTGGTTGTGTGTTTTTTTGGACATATCCAAAATTCGAAAGGATGTGATGGCGCCCAAGGACAAAATGAAATAAAACCTTCTGTCTGCAATACCTGTCTTTGCCCACCAGTTTCTGTATTTACTGTTTGACACATTGGACAGACGCCCTTTTCGTTAAGAATTTTGTGTGATGCCTCAGCTTCTTCTTCAATTATTGGCGGAATCGTAGAAAATGTAACCATGTTTATGTGTGTGTGTAGTGTGTTAGTTCCTGAGTCTTTGCCGTGGTTTACGTATATTGAAACATAGGTAACACCTTTTTGCGTATACAGCCACCGTAGCCTATCCTGAATAACAACGAGTATGTTTGACCATTGCTCAATCGAAATTGTTGCCAAAGAATCCTTATGGTTTGATGAAGCTACTACAACGTAATGATATCCATATGCAGGTTCGCTGTATAATGGTCTGTCACTGTATGTATTTTCATTTGTGATAGAAACTGCCGGAGTTCTGCTTTCAAATACTCTTACAGACCAATCTTCTACATAGGAATCCTCACTATCTTGTAGTCTTTTTAGCATCCCGTCCTTTGCAACTAATGATAATAGTGAAGGGTTTGTCATTGCCTCATTGCCAGGACAAAAAGCACATTTCTTTGGATCGGTTTTTTTATCACCGTTTGGCGAGACTATGACAAGTCTTTCTAAAACATAATCCTTACGCATATCCCCCATGTTTGATAGTGACATAATGTGTGTGTAAAAACTTTTCACATCTTTAAAGATCTAATTTTGATATGACAGATACATGTTGGAAGATTTAAAGTGACCAAAACCAAGTGTTCAACTGGGGCTGGACAGAATTACCGAAAATTCCGATGTTCATATGATTTATGTTTTGCTTGATGGTGTTGGAGATCTTCCTCACCCAGATCTAAAAGGCAAGACACCTTTGGATTCTGCAATGACTCCAAATCTTGACAGATTAGCAAAAAATGGCACAATGGGTGAGGTAATTTCTGTAGGCAAAGGCATTGCACCTGAATCAGATATTGCTGTTTTCAACATGCTTGGATATAGGTTTCAACATGCAAATTATGTTGGAAGAGGGGTAATTGAAGCCATAGGAGTTGGAATTGATTTTAAGGATGGAGATTTAGCACTGCGAGGAAATTTTGCTACAATTGATGATAATAGAATCATCACAGACAGAAGAGCAGGAAGAAGGATAGAAAGAGATGATGCGATTGAAATATCAAAAGAGATACAAGAAAAAACAAAATTTACAAACCCTAATGCCTCTGTTGTTGTTGCCCCAACTATTGGTCATCGTGTGACTGTTAGGATTAGATGCAAAGGAGAAACGCTTTCATCAGATATAACAAACACGGATCCTGCCTACGCCAGAGTTGATGGCATGGGAATAGCAAAGGCAGTGAGTGATTTTTTAAAAATTGAAAAATGTCTTCCTTTAAACGAGTCCCCTAGTGCGCGCCTTACAGCGGATTTGGTTAACGAATTTACAGAAAAATCCTTGGCAATCATGAAGCAAAGTTTTGTAAATAAAAAAAGAAAGGAGAGCAACAAAAAACTTCTCAACAGCATAATCCTTCGAGATGCTGGAAACAGATATCCACATACTAAGCCCATAAATGATTTGTATTCTATGAAATTTTCCTGTATCGTAGATATGCCAGTAGAGCTTGGAATTTCTGAGGTTTTAAAAATGAAGGCATTCAAAGCTGGAGGCCTTGCTGATTATGAAGAAAAGGCAAAGGTAGCTGCACAGTCTATGGAAACTCAAAATGCCATATATGTACATTTGAAGGGCCCTGATGAATTTGGCCACGATGGTGATGCTATAGGCAAAATGAAAAACATAGAAGAGATTGATAAAAGATTTTTTGGAACCTTGCTTGATAATATTGATTCAAGTAAAATTGCAATAGTAATTTCTGCTGATCATTCGACGCCATGTATAAACAAAGGACACAGTGATGATCCTGTACCCCTGTTAGCCTCTGGAGACTATATAAAAAAAGACAAGACGTCTAGGTTCACTGAGACTGAAGCAAAAAAAGGAAGTATTGGATTAATTGAAGGCGCAGAGGTAGTGACTACTGCTCTTAATCTTATTAAATCGCAAATGTAGTAATTTTTCTAGTCTTTCTTATTTCTTGTGCTTTTCCACGTAAGCTGTCTATGTCTATGTTATTGTAATTACCTGATGTGTTTGCAAGTTTTTCTAATGCACGTTCCAAAATCGATATACAAATATCATTTTCATTTTTCTGATAGTGAACCAAAGCTGCAGCTACTAGAATCAGTCCTTGCACAAGATCCTTTTCTCCTTCATGGCATTTTTTCCAAACTCCCTCAAAAACCTCATGGCATTCCCAGTATCGTTCATTATTAAAATAGAAAATGCCTTTTCTTATGGCCTCATCTTTTTCCAAGTGCTCTTCAACTACATGCTTTACATGATCTAACTTTGCAATAGGCTGCAACCTTTTTACAAGTTCATCTAGCTGCTCTTTAGGAATCGAAATGTCGTATTCTATATACTTGCTTGAAACCCGGGTATCACGTATTATTACATCAAGGCCTGCACAAAGGTTACGAGCCTTAGAGAGGAGATTATTGGTGTCAGTTGGGCCATAACCGTTATTTTGCAAATGTAACATAAAACGGTCCATGTTATATTGGACTTCTATTTTCTTAAATTTCTTTTTTAATTTCAATTAAGATTTATATGAACTATGAGAAGGATTTGTGATGCATGTCGATAATTGAAACTGTTAGTGATGTAAGTAATCCATTTCTATCTAGAAGAGAAATTACATGCAATTTTGCTGGCCTTGGGGGAAAATTAAAAAAACTGGAGGCATCAGATATGATTACAAAGGAATTCAAGCTTGACGGAAAAATTGTTATTCCAATAAAAATGAAAACCCATGCTGGAAAGCCTGTTGTTACTGGTACCTTTTATGTATATGAAGATGAAAAGATAGCAAAGCAACAAGTCAGTCCAGTAATTTTTGAGCGATTAGATAAAGTAAAGAAAAAAGATGCTGCAGTTGAAGAAAAATCACAAGAACAGAAAACAGAGACTATAACAGAAGAAAAAACGGAGCAGAAAGAGGCAAAAACAGAACAAAAGGAGAAAAAGGAATAATTGGCTGGAAAAAAAGGTTCAAGCCCCACTGTCAACAAATACTACAAGATAGACGGAGATAAAATAACGCGAATTCGTAAAATCTGTTCCCGTTGTGGAAAAGGAGTCTTTATGTCTCAACACAAAGATAGACATACTTGCGGTAAATGTGGTTTAACAGAATTCATACAAACATAAATTGATTTTGTATATCTAGTACAGTTTCTTTCTTTTAATCATCGAGCTTTTTTCTTCTAATTTTTTTAGTCTTTCTAACAAATTTGATTCTATTTTTATTTTTGCAAGTGATTCAGCTGATACTTTGATAATGTTTGAGTCAAGTGTGATATTTGTTGTTGGAAGTTTTTTTTCAATCCAAAACTTTATTGTTTTATCTTCCAATTTATAATCTCTAAAACCAGCTGGAAACTTTTTTGTTATGTGTAACAGTAATGTTTTATCATTAAAAACAGCCTTGGGATCAAAAAGTCTTGTAGAATCTGCATATACATTTTCAAACAGATTTCCAGAAATTTCATCTGAGAGTATCTCCATTTTTGATGCTTTGCATATGAGCTCAAGATAATGAAGAAACTCATGAGCTAAAATTGCATGTATTGTTCCTTTCAATCCATAGGCAATTAGGGGGGCTGTTAGCTGTATAACAATTTGTAAGTGATCATTTAAGATAATTGGGATAGTTCGTGCAAACAGTATCCCATAATCGTAAGAATTTGAAGAGGTAATTACTGTTGATGGTTCAACGTAAGCAATTGGATAATTGATTCCTGATGCTTTTTGTATTCTGTTTATGCCAGATACTACAGTAGGAAATCGTTTCTCAATTAGTGAGATCACTTTTTCTGGCAAAGTGCCATTTTGCCTTGCTTCCTTTATTTTTAAAAGTGGATTCAACGATCCAAATCAAAAAGTGCGTATAAAAAGTGCTTTGGCAATATGTTTTATGGTTAAATTATTGAGAAAATTTGACATGAAGGTTTGTGATTTTATTTAAGCCAGTCTTACCTCATAAAAGTCAAATTCTTTGCAACTACACTTTGTGTCAAGTAAGTCAGTCAAGTTTGGAAACACGTTAGTTCCTTCAACAAATCGCTTGATTGGCAGACCTCCATCAGCTGTCATAAATAATGAAAACGAAGTCGAGGAAAGAATTTTGTATTTTACAGAGTAAATCAATTTCTCGTTTCGTTTGTTTTTGTCATAAACTGCAATAGTATTTTTTATGAGAGTATCAATTGGTTTTAGATCATCTTTTGTTATATTGTCTTCTGTTTCAACATGTAACTGAATTTTTGTTTTAAATGGAAATGATGTTTTTGGGTTTTGTTTTATTAGATGTAGGTTGTGTATTGCCACCTTGTCTTGAGTTATTTTTTTTGCAAGTCTAACATTTCTTTTTTTTGGATTTATTGCCTTTACAAAAAAAGGTCTTCCTTTGTTTAATACAAGACTTGTTTTGTCCTCACCGCCAATCCATGTTATCTTGATTTGATCTGCACCAAACTTGTCAAATACAAGTTTAGCAATCTTTCCTTCTACGCTATCAAAGGTACATATCCCATGGTTTTTGCATGTGCGGCAACCCTTTCCCTCACAGTTTGAGCAAGGCTTTTCTTTTTGAAGTATGCCACGTTCTGTTTTTGTATATTTTCCAAAAAGAAACAATGGTTTTGACTTTACTTGGCATGAATCGCTTTTGAGATCGATTGTGATTGTGATTTCAGGATTAAGATAGTCAATTTTGCTTTTTGTTTTCTTTGAAAAAATTTTTGCTATTTGATTTGTAAAATCTGTCTTTACGCTATCTATACCACGTAGTTGAAACTTTGATCTAATTTCATCGTCATTATCAACAATTGATGGTTTTAGAATAGCGCCTACAAGAAATGTTGCAAATTCGTATTCTGATGATATATCACGTAGTTTGTCAACAAAGTAATTTGTTTTTAAGAGAAAATTTTTGCATACAAAGCATTTATCAGGTTCTCTTTTTTGCAATGAACGATAAATTCTTTTTCCAAGTTGTTCGTATGATAAAAGTCCAAGTTTTTTTGCAAACAATCTTCCTGTGCATGCAGTGCATAATGAATATTCATCTAAGATTTTTTCTGCAATAGAAAGTGTTTGAGTTAGTTTTTTTGAATGTTGAGATTTTTGTTTTGGGTTTGGTGTAGCTAGTAATTTTGTTTGCAAAATTCTATCCCAATCCCATTCGGCGTAAAAGTCCCTGCATCTGCCTTCCCTTTGATGCCTTCATCATGCTCTTTGAGTTCTTGTAGTTTTTTAGCAGTTCTTTTACCTCATGTTCTGGCCAGCCAGATCCTCTTGCAATTCTCTTAATTCTTGATGCGTTGAGCAAATCAGGATCTGCTTTTTCCTCTTTTGTCATGCTTTGTATGACGTATCGCCATCTTTGCACCCTGTCTTCCATTTGTTCTAGTTGATCTTCTTTTACCATTCCTGACAGCCCCGGCATAGTTTCAAGAAATCCCTTTAGTGAGCCAACCTTAGTTACCTCTTCAAGCTGATAGTAAAAATCGTCCATGTTCATCTTGCCACTTGACATGCGTTTGAGACGAACCTCATCTGCCTCACTCTCAAGTCTTTTTGCCAAGTCTAAAAGTGCTTGAACATCACCCATGCCCAAAAGACGTCCCACAAATCTTGTTGGAGAAAATTTTTCTAAATCATCAATACGTTCCCCCGTTCCCACATACATGATCTGTGCACCTGTTGCAGCAGAAGCAGCTAAAGCACCCCCCCCCTTTTGCTGAGCTATCAAGTTTTGTTACTATAATTCCTCCAACTGGAACCGTTTTGTGAAATGCCTCAGCCTGTGAGTAACATTGCTGACCAATGGTACCGTCAATTACAAGCAATGCCAAGTCAGGTTCAGCAGCTTTGCTTATCTGCTTCATCTCATCAAGCAGATCTTTTTCCTCTTTGTGGCGCCCTGCAGTATCAATAAGAACAATGTCAATGCTCGAGTCTGTAAAGTGTTTAAGGCCATTTTTTACAACTGACGGCGAGTCTTTGTTGTTTTCTTCGCCATAAACTTCGATGTTTGCCTTTTCACACATTGTTTTTAGCTGAACTAGCGCGCCTGGCCTGAAGGTGTCTGCACCAATTGCCCCTACCTTGTATCCTTGTTTTGAGAGAAATTTGGCAAGTTTTGCAGTAATTGTTGTTTTGCCGCTTCCTTGAATCCCAAGCATCAATAATTTGTTTAATTTTCCTGGCTTGAATGAAAATTCAGTCTCATTACCAAGAAGTTTTGATAGCTCATCATAAAGAATTTTTACAATGTGGTCTTTTCGTGAAAGACCCGGTGGTGGAGTTTCATTAAGGGATCTGTGTTCTAGATTTTTTGTGATTTCAAGAACAAGTTTTACATTTACATCAGATTGTAGCAAGGCGCGTTGAACATCGCGCGCTAGCTCTTTGATTAGCTCCTCGTCAACACCAGAAGAGCTCACTAATTTTTTTATTGCTGCTCTGAGATTGTTTTTTAGACTGTCAAGCATTGTGAGCTAATTCGGCCTCCAGTATTTCAAACCTTCCTCTATATCCATCCCATACTTTGTTAGATTTTTTGATTTTAATAGGATTTGAAAATAACGGACAGTCAGTTACCAATGTTTCTGCCTCTCCTCCTTCAAAAGTTATATTAAATCCATATTTTTCTGATAATGCTTCAAGTTTTTTTAGATCCTCTTGCGTGATTTCTTTTCCAAGCCAAGACTCGTCAAGACCGTCCGAGCTTACGCTAGTTATTATAAAATGAAAGTTATCCTTGAGAAGATTTTGCATGTATTCTTTTTGGTTCTTCTTCCATAGTGGTGAAACAAGTTTTACATTCAAGTTTTCACAAATACTTTCAAATCGTTTCCTTTGAAATTCACTTAATATTCCACCATGTAGTATTCCTTCAATTCCAAAGTTTTCCTTTGCCTTGTAAAGTATTTCTTGAAGTGTACTAACTTCTGAATTTGGATTTGTAGAATCTGCGTCTATTGATAGTTGTGGTATTCCCATTGCCTGTGATTGTAACTTTGTCAAACGAATGTTTGGAAAATGCAACAGCTCACTTTCAAAAGATATTGGAAAGACTGTTACTACGCAGATAACTTGATGTCCTTCCTTTCTTGCTTTGTATATAGAGTAAGTACTATCTTTGCCACCAGAAAATAATGCTGCAAGTTTCATGATGATGAGAAATTCTAATTCAATGTAATTTTAAGTGTCAATAATAAAATTACAAGGGAAAAGCACCGGATGCTTCAATTCTCATAATCTTCATCAAAAATCAGATGGCTTTTCCAAATCATCATCAGCATCCAAATTAAGATTTGATTCTCATTATTTTAGTTCTATCCATTACTTTCCAATATTCAACATCTTGGCCTTGTTGAATTTTGCCTTTGATTTCATCTTCAACCATGTTCATATCCAGCGTTTCAAAGGTTTCTGAATCCATTACCTGAATGGCAGAGTCTGTTATTGAGATTATCTGACCCATTCTTTTGTCTATTAATGGTACATGTACTTGCATACTAACAGGTCCTACGTGTGGTCGTTTTTGGTTATCAAATATGCCAACACCTACAATCCTTGCTTTAGCAGCTCCATGTTTTCCAGGCTTGCTTGTATCATATTCTACTATACGACATGGTTCGCCAGAAGGTTGATCTGATACAGGTAAGAGTATGTAAGAGCCGATCTTTAATGATCCTAGTTCAGATGGTTTGCTCATGCAAAAACAGATTTTTGGTCGATATTTAACTTTTTTATTTTAATTTTTCAAGAACTGAAAGACTAACAAGATTGGTTAGTGTGATCCCTTTTCTACAAATGTGACGACGAGTTTCTTCGCAATACTTGTTAACACTTTGATGACTTTTATCACTTGCAACCTCTAATACTACAATACTATCTCTATAGGGAAAGGTAAACTTTGGTTCTTTGTTTGAGCAAAGATCCATCGTGCCTATTCCAGCCCTTCCAACTTTGTCACGTTTTGATATTACATCAGCTACATCTATCATATCTGCATATGATTCACCGTATTCCAGATAATATACAGAAACAAAATTCATGTTTTCAGAACATTCTCTTTCAAAGAGTTCATCGTTCATACTAAAAATAAACGAAGCCTTTTCTTGCTTGAATTTGTCCATTTCTTTTAGAATTTTTGTATTGTCCTTGAATTTTGCAATGATATAATGATTAGCAGCAGGTGAAAAATATGGGCTCCCATCCTTGGAAAAAGTCGCTGTAGCAAAATACATCTCTTGAATATTTTTAGATCGTTGCCAAGTATCCTTTATCTCGATTGATTCATGGTTATGTAAATAAGGCGTGCAGACATATCCGCCTACCAAAAGTTCTGATGCTGCCATAAATTTAGTTAGTTTAGTAGTCGATATTTATCGTTTATTAGATCGCTTTAATAACTAAATTTTTACAAGTTTTCAAAAATTCGTAGATACTATACTCCAGGAAAGGATTCTGACAAACCTCTTTCTATGGAATGTGATGAATCCCCAAATATTCTAACAACGATTCTAGCTAGCTTTTCAATATCAAGACCAGGCTCAGCTGAAACTAAGAGTATGTGTCTACTTACAGGAAATGGAAAGCTGATTAGAATTATTTTATCACGACGAGAGGCAATGTAATTAAGCGCCCCCAAACTGTTATCATATTCTTCTTGCAGTGATATTTTTGCTGCATATTTCATAAACTCATGCAGTTTTTCTTCATCTCCTTCAAGAGGTGTAATACCTTTTTTGAATCCACCTGCGGTAAGCTTGCCTTCAGAATTAATTATTGCAGCAAATCTTACACCTTCTTGCTCTAGTATGTCATTACATCTAACTTCATAGATTTGATATGCTGCTTCCTCCTCCATAAAGTTACTAAATAATTTCTATTAATAAGAGTTGTATACCAAGATTTAATGCGGTATATTAGAAACGCTACCAAAAATGCAAACATGAAAAGTTAATCTGAAACTAACAACTTTTACTCTTCTATACTAAATTAATAGCTGTTCTAGTTCAAAAATAAACGATGGTAGAGTTATGAAAGTGAATGCAGGTGGTTCCTCTATCTCATACACAGGTGGTTTTTCTACCTCATGTACAAGTGATTGAATCATTTGGAATTGACGCTTTTCTATTTCTAAATCTCTCCATGTTATTATTTTAGATTTTTTGTCATCGTTTTCGTTGATTTCAGGGAATAGCTGTACAAACTTTATAGACGCTTTTTGTGCTTCATCAGCAATTAGCTGTTGGAATTCTGGATCAAGTCTGTGTTGGTACTTAGAAGTTATTGTGTGAGGTGGCTTGTTATCTTTACTTTTAACTTCAGGGAATAGCTGTGAAAACTTGGTAGCTGCTCTTTGTGTTTCATAATCTAGTATTTTTTTAAATCCTGGATCATCCCTTTTATCAGGTAGGTATGGCGACAGAGTATACGGTTTAACGTCGTTTTGTATTGACGACATCCTCTCTACTTTTTAATTAGAAATTACATCATGCATTGGTTCATCAGGCAGAGTAACGGAGTAGGTTCCATCATTGTTAAAATTACCTAACAAATTGGTCGATGTAGTGTCAGATGATGATTTTAGATTCAGTGTTAAGCCTATCTTATCGATGCCTGGCATTGTATAAGCAGGCTCTTTTTTAATATCTGTCACTACCTCCCAAGCATCAAATATCTTGGTATCTGCGGAGTTTCTTTTCTCATCCCAGACACGAAATATTATATCTGATTTTTCCATTGGTTTTGCAAATATAATATCGAACTTTATTGCGTATTTTGTTCCCTCTTTTTCATAGGTAACGTCTGCAAAATAAAATAATTCGTGTGGATCGTTTACCTCAAGTTCTTTGTACTCATCAAAGACAATCCAAGTATCGCTGTCTGAAATTTCTCTTTGCATGCCACGCAAATTCGTGTACAGTGCAACATGTTCGATTCCTGTCTCATCTGATAAATTCATCTTTATTGTTAGTACTTTGTTTATCTCAATTGTGTTTGTCTGAATTGTGTTTGCATACTTTGTTATTGCATAGCCATTGTCATTAATTACAAGTGGTAGGTCAACTGTAGGATCCTTTACTGCTTGGATTGGTACAAACGGATCCTCCTGAATTGTTTGTATGATGTTGTCAGGTAGTGTTCTTTGTATTGTAGAAATGTCTAGACTAAATGATGGTGCGGATACATCACCACGAGTTCCTTTTCCTTCATCGCCTGTTGTTGTAGTAGGTAGTGGACCATCAAATCTTAGAACTCGGGTGTTATCGGCGTCGCCTCCGCCATCAGAAACCCACAGATTGCCAGAAGAGTCAAATGCGATGTTGTATGGACTGTTAAATGTGCTGGCGGTGGTACCGCTGCCGCTTGATACAAAATTAGCTTGCCCAATTACCAGTGTTGCTGCTTCACTATTTGTAAACGGTGCATCAAATCTTAGGGCTCGGTTGTTGTTTCTATCCGAGACCCACAAATTGCCCGAAGAGTCAAATGCTATACCGTATGGACCGTTTAATGTACTTGCAGATATTCCTCCATTGTTTGCTGTGCTACTATCAAATGGATTACCGTCATCTGGTTGTCCAAGTACCAGTGTTGCTGCCTCACCATCTGTAAATGGTGTATCGTATCGTAGGACTCGGTGGTTATCGGCTGCACCACCTGCTTCAGAAACCCACAGATTGCCCGAAGAGTCAAATGCGATGCCAGATGGACCTGCAAGTGTGTTTGCAGCAGCATTTCCACCTCTGTTTGCTACACCTGATTCAAAATCTTCCTGCCCAAGTACCAGTGTTGCTGCCTCACCATTTGTAAATGGTGTATCGTATCGTAGGACTCGGTTGTTGGTACTGTCCACAACCCACAGATTGCCAGAAGAGTCAAATGCGATGCCGCGTGGACTTTGAAGTGTACTGGCGGTGGTACCACTGCCGCTTGATTCAAAATCTTCCTGCCCAAGTACCAGTGTTGCTGCCTCACCATTTGTAAATGGTGTATCGTATCGTAGGACTCGGTTGTTGGTACTGTCCACAACCCACAGATTGCCAGAAGAGTCAAATGCGATGCCGCGTGGACTTTGAAGTGTACTGGCGGTGGTACCACTGTTGTTTGACGTAAAATCCGCTTGTCCAAGTACCAGTGTTGCTGTTTGTCCATTTTCGAATGCAAATGCTTGTGATGTCAAAAGAGTTGATGCTAAAACAAAAACGAACAAAAGTTTACAAAATTTAGGTTTCATCACATCTACCTCGTTTCATTTTCATAACAGCTCCTTACTGCATCAACTGATATATGCAAAAAAATTATCAAATTGACAACTTGTAGTACTCAAAATAGCTATAATGAAGAGATATCTACGAACACTATGCATGTAATACATTAAAACGTGTTTTTTTTTTTGCTAGTATTAAAGCGGGAGGATTATTATCATAGATGAAATAGTGTAAATATATCGTAAAATGAGTTTTTACTAGTTTTATTCTGCTATGATAATGAATTTTTACTAAAAATGGTTTAATTTTATTATACAAACCAACTTGATTGTTTGATATGTCTTGATAGTTTTTCTAAAATACTAAAACAAAAACAGTTAACTATTAAGAGTTAGTTGAAGTGGAAGATTCGATAATTATTTAATGCTAAACAACAGCGAAACATTGTCCCACGCTAGCTCAGCCTGGTAGAGCTTCCGGCTGTAGTTGTCGGCTTTTGGCTGACGAAGTTCCAGCCTATCAGGCATACAGAAACCGGGTTGTCGAAGGTTCAAATCCTTCGCGTGGGACATTTAGTTATTTTTTGAATTCAAATTGCTTTTCCTGTTCTAATTTCTATTTTTCCTCCTTCATAATTTAATTTCATATTACTATATGGATAGATGTAAGTGTTGAAGTTTAGCACATCTCCCTCAAAAGATTTTACAGTTTTTGTATTGTTATACAAAGCATGTAGTTGAGGCCCACGATCTATATCAAAGAAAAAATGTTGATCTGTTATAAGAAGAACATTTTTTGTCTTTGTTTGTTCATATAGGATCATAGCATAGTCGTTAGGCACATTATTTAGCTTGTATACATTTTGAAAAATCCATGTATATGTTGGACTTGCAAAAACGGTAGTATCAGAGTCATCAACGTTATTTATCACAAATGCTGTTGCTTCAAACTGACTTTTTGTCAGATCATTAGTTATTAGCAATGAGGTATTAATCAATCCAAATAATCCAATAGATAAAACAATAAAGATGAGTGTGCGTTGATTCAGAAGTTGAGATGATAGGATATGGTATTGGAATCATTATACTAAATATTGGAATGTACTTTGTTGCACCAGCTATAGTAATCATCAAATTAATTGCTAGAAAGAATCGAATTTGAAAAGGGAAAAAACCATTTCAATTATTCTTGGTGTGATAATATCAATTATACTATATTATGTTATATCAGATGTATTATTTCGGCCTTGTTGCTCACCTCCAGAAATTGAACACATAGACATACCGTCATATTATGAGATAGACGCAGATGGAAATCTAATCAAGCCAGAGACAACCGACTGGCTTTTTGATAAAGAAAAACCACTAGCAGAGATATTTGAAGACTCTGCAGTACCACATTGTGAATATGATTTTGCTTATAGAAGGGGTCTAACGGACATTGCAGTCATGTGCTACAAGGGAAATTGGTACGTAATTCATAATGGATGGACAGATACTCCTTATAGACTTCCAGAGAAGTAAAAGAATTAGCATGAAAAAGGAACTTGTAACATCTTTTTAAACTTGATAACTAAAGACACTAGATGATTATCTCTACTATAGCCTATATTCCACATAAAGAAATTTCTGAATCGCTTGGACTTGTTATGGGAAACACCGTGAGGGCAAGGTATATCGGAAGTGATATTTGGGCAGGAGTAAAAAACCTTATTGGTGGAGAAATAAAGGGGTATACCACTTTGATGTCCCAAGCTCGCCAAGAAGCAATTGACCGCATGGTCGAAGAAGCAAAAAAAGTTGGAGCTGACGCAATTGTTAATGTGCGCTTTGTTACTTCCGAGATTGTACAAGGAGCTGCTGAAATGCTTGCATATGGAACCGCAGTAAAATTAACAAATAAATGATTGATGTTAATATCCAACACAATTCACTAGTGCTAAGAAATAATCAATCATACCAAATGAAAAGATTTGTCTCTCATTATGTGATATTTTTTTAATTAAAAAAATTTTTTATGGATTGATTACCGCTCTTCCAATAATTTTTCGATCTTTCAAATCATGAAGAGCTTGATTTGCTTCATCCAAAGAATATCTTTTTGAGATTACTGGTTTGATTATTCCTTTTTTTGCTAATTCAATTAGCTCTAACATGTCACTATAGTTTCCAGTATATGCACCTTGAATAGTAATTGCTTTGAGTGGAATAGTCACTAATGAAATGTCTAAAGCGCCACCAAATAGTCCCACCAAGACTAAGTTTCCTCGTTTTCTTAAAACAGCCAATCCCATCTTGGCAGTATTTGGCGCATTAACAAAGTCAATTACACTGTCAGCACCTTTATTATTACATAACGAAATGATTTTTTGTGCAGCATTTCCTGATCCAGTAGTAACAGAACCAATAACATTTGAATTTATAACAAAATCTGCGCCTAATTCTCTGGCAGTTTCCAATCGCTTATCATCCAAATCAACACAGATAATTTTGGCTTTGGTAATTGCTTTAGCAATTTGTATTCCCATAAGACCAAGACCGCCAGCTCCTATGATAACTAAGAATTCCGGAGAGTTGACATTTGCTTTCTTTATGGCAGTATATGCAGTCAAACCAGAACATGCAAGCGAAGTTGCAGCGTCAGAATCAACCCCTTCAATTTTTGCAAGATACTTGTAATGAGGAATCAAGACAACGTCAGCATAACCTCCATCTTGAAATACACCCATGGAGCGTGGTGCATCACAAAGATTTTCATTTTTAGCTTTACAGCCTGGGCATTCACCACATCCTTGCCAAGGATAAACTAGAACAACATCATCTAGTGAGAAACCAGTTACACCTTTACCAATCTCCATAATGGTTCCAACAATCTCATGCCCTGGAGTTACTGGGTATTTTACACCACGATCAGTTACTTTCATAAATTTGCCATCGCCTAAATCATAGCCTCCTTCCCACAAGTGTAAATCACTGTGGCAGACGCCAACAGATTTTACCTTAATCACTACCTGATTTTCATTTGGTTTTGGGGATTCTAGTTCTGCCATTTGCAATGGTTCATTTGGCCCCATAATGCGTGCTGCCTTCAATGCCGTGATCTTTTTTGCATTATAATATAAGAGTTGACTGGAAACGACAAAAAAATAGAGCGTCTAGATATTATTTCATTAGATAGAGTTTTTGTTTGTGAGTGAAGAAACAGAGCCTAATATTTCGCAAGCCCCACTAAACATTCTTTTTAATCCTGCGATAATTACGAAAAAAGATGTTTGGGAAATTGACATAGTTAAGATACTAGAGATTTTAATAAAACTGTTAAACCAGACTGGAAAAAAGGATCTTCGGGTGGCAGGCATGGCAGCGTTGTCTTCGTCACTTATTCATAGAATGAAAGTTGAGAGCATCTTTGCACTGCAAAAGGCAGCAATGGAAACAAAACCGTTACGACAAAGATCCGATGTTGACATTGAATTGCTACAGATACCATATAGACATGAGTCAACGTATCCTGTAACACTAGATGAACTCTTAGGGCTACTTGAAAATCTGATTGGTTCGATTGCAAACCCTCGGTCGCGAAGGGGAGGCCAGATGAGCTTTGAACCGCTTGAGACTCCTGATTTTAAGGACTATTTTATCTCGCTTGAAAACTTAATTGGAAAATACCAAGAACTAATTGTTAGTAAAATCAGTCCTACTGGGTCTGGCTTGCTACGTAACATTGTAGCTGACTTGGAGCCAATTGATGCCATAAGATGCTTTTTTGCCATACTATTCCTAGCCAGAGACCAAAAGGTCGAACTTGAACAAATTGACGAAGATATCAAAATAACGATGGCAAATAAGGAAATAACAGGATTAGGCACAACTGAGATGACAAAATAGATGGTAGAGCTTGATGATGATGAGGCTACGGCAAAACTAGAGGCTGCGCTTTATTCTGCAGGAAGGCCTTTGAGTGTAGAAGAACTAATCAAGGCTTCAGGTACGGAATCTAGGAAAAGGACTCTTGCTTTGATTACAAACATTATGAAAAAAACCAAATCGGCCTTTAGGGCACTCGAGATTGTTATTTTACCTGATGGATCTTATGTGTTTCAGCTAAAACCAGAATACAACGCATCGATTAGACGATATGCATCAAAACCGATTCTTCCTAGTGCAACACTCAAAACTTTATCATACATTGCATACATGCAACCTATTTCATCAAAACAGCTAGTTGAGACAAGAGGCAGTGGTGTCTATACACATCTTAAAGAATTAAGGCAGCTTGATTTTATTGAACACCAAAATGTTGGCAGACTAAAAATTTACACGACTACTGAAAAATTCAAAAAATATTTTGGTATTCAGGGTGATGCAGATACATTAAAGCAGAAACTGTTCAAAAAGGTCAGAAAGACATCCCATACACAAGTACCTACAGAACAACCCATCTCTGTAGTCCAGTAATCAGTCTATCAATCACATATTATCCGCGTTTTGTATAAATTAGAGTGTTGTATGGTTTTTTTGTGAAAAAATCAATCGAGAACTTGGCAACAAGCAAAATAACAGGTGGAAGACGACATCCATTAAGAACAAGAAGAAAATACGAAATAGATAGATATCCAAATGAAGCACTCACACAAGCTCAAGTTACAGTGACAAGAAAAGTTCGCGGTAAAAATCAAAAAACAGCTTTGAAAACAATTGATTTTGTAAACTTGGCATTAGCTAATGCAAAAGTGAAAAAAACAAAAATTCTTCGAGTTCTTGAAAATCCAACGAACAGTGACTATCAACGACGTGGTGTTATCACAAAAGGGGCAATACTTGAAACCGAAGATGGCAAATGCAAGGTAATCTCAAGACCTGGACAGCATGGTACAGTCAATGCAGTTTTAGTAAAGTGATGATATGAAAGATTACGAGCATGTCGTAGTCTGGTTGGATTATTTCAATAAAACATTACCAAAAAATAAAGGAAGAAAATTGGCAAGGGAAAAATGTATTTTTGATCCATCACTTAATGAATTAATTGATGCTGTAAAAGATGCAGGATTTGAAATAAAAGAATCTGATGATAAGGTACGATTTCCAAAACGACCTTATGTTAGATCAGGATATGTTATGTTACCAAAAGGATCATCAAAAACAAAAATTCTTGACAAAATTTCTGAAAAACTGGTTGCAAAAAGAGCAAAACAATCAAAGTAAGATACAATATTACTTTTAGCTAAAGTAAAGTTGACAGAAGTCTATGATAACGACGGAATAGTTTTGCAGTTAATTGCAGGAGGTAGGCGAAATTTTGCATTTGGCCAATAGTGGCAGAGTAATTGTAAAACTCACCAAAGTTGTTGATGAGGGCCAAGTTCTCTGTGACGAAAAGCTTGACAAAATTGCAAAAGTGACGGAATTAATTGGTCCTGTTGCAAAACCATATGCATCAGCTATTCCGTTAACCAATAACGTCAAGAAATACATTGGCAAGAAAATT
>JBBDOC010000046.1:0-20989 GCA_040877295.1 Nitrosopumilaceae archaeon | reverse complement strand
GTTTACAAATAAAAAAGAGCTGATGATAGTTGGGGGTGTTGCAGCAAACAAGCGTTTATCAGATATGCTAAAAAGCATATGCAAAAGACAAAACTGTAAATTTTATGTTGTACCGCAACAGTTTGCAGGTGATTGCGGCCCACAGATAGCATGGACAGGTCTTTTGGAGGCAACTGCTAAAAAAGGATCAGCGCTTGAAGATGCCTTTGTTAGACAATCATGGAGACTAGACAGCGTAAATATCAACTATTGATTTTTGTATTGTTCTAGTGTTTCTTGTAGTGTTTCAAGCCAGCTTCCGTTACTGAAAACACCAAACTTGTAAGATTTGTCACCTTCTTTTGTTTTCACTTTGATGCAGACTTTTTTTATGAATCTGCCTTCCTTCCATACCTCAGAAACATCACTAAGGGGAGTATCCAATACAGTCTCACCAATTTTTTTTGAAAAATCTGCTATTCTTCCCCTTGTTTTATCAAAGGCTATTCTCTTGTTGGTTAAAGTGAGAATACCAGAGCCAAGCGTGTCTTCATTACAGTCTTCTTGGCGTATTTTTTTTTCAGAATCTTCCATAATTAGCTTTTAATCTGTAACTGTTAGGTTATAATTTTAATGAAATTAATAAAAAAAGGAGCTGAAGGAGACCTATATCTAACCACTTGGAACAAACAAAAATCAATACTAAAAATTAGAAAGAAAAAGGCATATCGAAATCCATTACTTGATGAAAAAATAAGAAGACAAAGGACTATCAGGGAAGCACAAATAATAGTTGAGGCAAAATCTTTCGGAATAGATACTCCTTTGATTTATCTTGTTGATATCAACAGATGTTCTATAGTAATGCAGCATATTGAGGGAATCTTGGTTCGTGACTTGTCAGATTCAAAACTAGTACATTGTTGTAATAAAATTGGACGCATAGTTGGAACTCTACACAAAAACAGCATAATGCATGGCGATTTAACAACATCAAATTTTATTTTATCAAAAAATAAACTAGTTACAATTGATTTTGGGCTTGCTAATAAAACAAGCAAGCCTGAAGACCATGCAGTTGATCTTAGATTATTAAAAGAAATACTTAGCAGCGCTCACGTTCATATTATGAAAAAAACTTGGGTAAGCTTTTTGTCTGGATACAAGGCAATAGTTGGGCCAACAAGATTAGCTCAAATTACAAATCTGGTTTCTGTTATAGAAAGTAGGGGACGATATGCAACAGTCGTATGATGTTTTATTTGCATCATCAAATAAACACAAGTATCAAGAGGCAAGGATAATTCTTGCCAAATTTGGAATAAAACTTGGATTTTTCAATTGTAAATTATTGGAGATACAAAGTGATTTTATAAAAAAAATTGCATTGCATAAAGTAACTGACGCGTTTAATCAATGTAAAAAACCAGTAATTGTAGAAGATGACGGCTTGTTTATTAATCTGCTTGGTGGATTTCCAGGACCGTTTTCATCATATGCATTTAAGACCATTGGAAATAACGGAATCTTGCAACTTGTAAATACAAAAAGAGGTGCAAATTTCCAGTCAGTGATTGCTTATTGTGATAAAAAACAGGTAGCATTGTTTGATGCAAAGGTAAAGGGAAAAATTTCAAAAAAGATACATGGCAAAGGCTGGGGATATGATCCAATCTTTATCCCACAGGGAGAAAAAAAGACCTACGCTTTATTGAAAAACAAAAATGAAATTTCACACAGGTATCTTGCTTTAAGAAAATTTTCTAATTGGTTTGTGTATAGACAGAAATCCACCTATCGATGAATCTTTTTTTGTTTTGAAGAATGACAATTCTTGATATCTCGCTTTCATCCATCACAGAAAATATGCCACTTTGCTTTGCTAGCTCTTTTGCAAAATATCTTATCTCATCCATACTGAGCATATTATCGCGCTCTAGCCTGTTTCTTGAGCGTCCAATATGCATGTAGGATTTAACCTCAATAAAGTGAGCGTTTGCACGATTTATCATTGAAACAAAAGCAGGAATAATATCATCACCATTATTGTAATTGCGAATAAGAGTAATTCTGATTACAGTTCGTGTATCAAGGGTGGCAAGCAAATTAAGCGATTTATTCCATCTCTCCCAAGAATCCTTGTATTTTGGCCTATTTATTTTCATAAAAGAGTTATAATTTCCAGCATTAGTTGAAAGGTAAATCTGTGTTGGCAATGCATCCTCGTCTTGTAATCTCTGAATCATTTCAGGCTCTTGACCGTTTGTAACAAGAAATATTGATTTTGTTTGAGAAAGTGATTTTAGATATTTTATCAGCTCTGGCAACTTTGGATACATTGTTGGCTCACCTGAAAGTGAAATTGCATAGTGGCTTGGCAACAATGATTCGTCTAGCTTTTGTCTGTCTTGCCTAGGATCACCATAGTGTCCAACAATCAATTTTTTTCTTTCTTCCATTAGTTTTGTAACAATTTCTCTTGGTTCTGCTACTTTGGCTGGTTCCATCTTTAATGAATCATAAAACTCCATTGGTCTCCAGCAGTAAACACATCTGTTTTCACAAAACATGCCCGCTGGGGAAAACTCCATGCAACGATGTGTTGAGATTCCATAAAACTTGTGCTTGTAGCAATCCCCTTCATTTTTAAAGGATTTTTTTGTCCAATGGCACAACTCTACTGTAGAATGATCTGCAACTCCATACTTTGCCTTTTTTAATTGCTGAATAATTTTTGGCTTGATCTGTATTAGCTCATTTTCCTCTACAGACTCGCCTGAACAACTCATATCATCTATTTTGAGTAGATTTGAAATTAATATGTTATACTACAATTACGAAGTAAACCATCCCAATTTACGGAAATATGATATCATTAATACCGTTGGAATTGCCGAAGCTAAGATCACAAATATCATAGTTGTATATGGGCCAAGCTGTAACCAGATGCCTGTTTCTAGACTACCTGGCAAGTTTATGTTCATTCCATAAAACTGAGTTACAATAGTAGCAGGTATTGAAAGAGTGAATAAAATGGTCAAAACTGCAAGGATTTTGTTTGATTTTTCTGTGCTTAACATGAAATCTGTATCTTTGTAAATTTCCATGGTTTCCTTTGACTCTTCAAGTGTTTCTATGACCTTATCGACATGATCTATTACATCATCAAAATACAGTGCAAGGTTTTCTTCTGTAGTTGCAAATCGTTGTATGTGTTTTCCTGTTTCTAAAATCAGTCTTTTTAGCGGGTTTACAATTCGCCTTAAAGTGGTGATTTCTCTTCTAAGAAGTGAAATTTGCCTAGCAGCTGTTCTTTGCTCATCAAAAACAATATCTTCAATGTCGTCAAGATTTCCTAATATTTTTCTGACCATGTGAAGCAGATCATCTACTAAGACATCAATTATTTCATGGAGCAGAAAACTCGCAGACCTTCCCATAAGACGCTGTCTTCTCTGCGGATCAGTATTTTCCTTGCATACTCTAACCATATCAACAAGTGGTTTGAAGTCTCCTTGGTGTATTGTTACAAGATAGTCATTTCCCATAAAAACAGAAATCTGTCTAAACTTTGGCATTCCTTTTTTGGTATCAAGAGGAGGAAAGTGTAGCATCAAAAAGATATGATCATCGTAGGCATCAAGTTTTGGTAGCTCAAATTTTGTCATACAGTCTTCAACGTTTAATGAATTCAAATGATACTTTTGTGCAAGCTCTTCTACATCTTTACGATCAGGATTTTGCAGATCAACCCATGAAAACTTGTCTCCTTCAATAACTTCGATTTGATGTTTAGAGATATCGCTATCAGGAATCTTCTTTGCTGGCCTTAGCTTGCTTGTAAGAAAGCTAGTTTTCATTTCAAGCTTTTTGATTTTTTATACGAATTTAAAGGTGACCAATAATTCTTCTAACAATTTAGTTATTTTCTAGTATGATGTTATGGTTTTATTTCCAAGGCAATAGATAATTTACGCCAACCCAAACTATTGCTACAGCAATTGCCATTGCTATAAACCAGCCTTTGCCTCTCATAATTCTAATTTAGCTTGGTCAATAATAAAAGGTTAATTTCGTATCCAGATTTGAAAATTAGCTAAGATTAATACTAGAAGCGATTCAATTTGCTT
This sequence comes from Nitrosopumilaceae archaeon, assembly GCA_040877295.1. Taxonomy (GTDB): domain Archaea; phylum Thermoproteota; class Nitrososphaeria; order Nitrososphaerales; family Nitrosopumilaceae; genus VHBM01. The sequence continues at coordinate 16,880 of JBBDOC010000046.1, read as the reverse complement.
TTGCTGGCCTTCGTAGTATAGTGGTTAGTATAGGGGACTGTGGATCCCCGGGCAGGGGTTCGATTCCCCTCGAGGGCCTTTCAAATTTAGATGAATTTTCAGTACTTTTTTCTGACACTTTTCTTTATTTTTAATAACAGACATCCATACATTTTTAAACCATCTATTTAACTTTCAGTCAAATGAAAAAACAGGTTCGTAATTGTATCAAGTTCACATTTAACAAAGGAGAACTTGCAGTTGTTTGATTCTGTAGTATTTTTTGTTACAAGCGCGTCAATTACAGTTGTTGGATACGTACTGTATCATTATTTTAGGCAGCCACTAAAGTACATTTTTAGAGTAAAGCAGCCATAAGTTTTTTTAAAAAATACCATACTTGCTTGATTCCATCTCTTCTTTTATAGCAAGCTTTACTTTTAGATTTTTTTTCTCAATTTTTTTAGTCAGCCAAGTAAGGAACTTTTTTTCCAAACCTTTTCCCTTTAGTTTCTTAAAGTCAGATCCCATCTGCTCGGATAGCTTTTGTACTAGATCCTTGTTTACACATACAACATAAAAGTGCCAGCCAAAGGCAAACTCTGAATCCGTTATGATAAAGCTGTCTTCGCCATGGACCATCTCCTCAAGTAAAGATAAAGTTGATTTTATCTCCTTACTTGTCTTGTCATAGTCTATTGCAGATACGTTGATGTTGATTCGTTCCTGCACACAATAACTGAGGCTAATTCACAATAAAAATATGACTTATTTTAAAAGATGCTCAACTTCGATATTGAAAAAATTGCGCAATATTCCAATATAGTTTTTTATTGCAGGTGGCATCTTCCCACCACAGGCAACTCCAAGATTTTTTGCATTTATCCAAATTACAAGTGACTGTATTATGGTTAGAAACCTGTCATTTTCTGACTGGGGCAAGCTGATTGCTTTTGTGTAGCGTTCTGCATATTCCCAAGCAGTTACAAAATCAATGCATCTTTTATCAAAGACTGCAAGGAGCTGCTCTCTTAGATCCTTTGCCTCCCTAAACGGTACCTCGTTTATGATATATGGAAAATTAACCTTGTCTGGAAGCATCCCTGGAAGCGGACCCCAAATTGTAATTATCTCGCAGTCTTTTTTTAATTGCTTGAACTTTTCAATCATTTTTTCAATAATTTTTTCATCTGTAAACCAAAACAACACTACAGTTGCATCATCAAATTTAGAATCAAGAACATCTTCATTTACAAAATGACAGTTTTGTAATTTTTTTTCCTGTAATGTTTTTTTTGCAAGTACAATTTTTTCTTGATCTATGTCTACGCCAACTGCTTTTTTTACATTAAACTCTTCTTTTGCAATAAAGATTCCAGTTCCATCTCCACATCCAAGATGGTAAAATACATCGTTTTCATCTAGTTTAACAAACTTGAAAACGTCTAAAAAAGCGTGCCTTGGGAGCTGTACATCGTCTCCTGAAATTATCTTTTGTGGAAGAGACTGGAGATATTCTTCGATTTTCAATATCAGAAATTAATGATTTTGGAAATTTATTCTCTTATGCTCTCAAGTGTAGAAACTGCTTGCCATAAAGTGACCCTCACATAGGATGGCATGTTAGGATCTTGTGTGATATCGTCTAGTTGGCTGATTGCGTTTGCTGCTCTAACAGATATTGGAAATTGCTCATTTTTTAGCTCGTTTACTAGATCCGAAATGCTTTTTCTGATATTTTTTGGTGTAGACGGATTTGATGCAATATGATTTAATGTTTCAAGTGCAGTATTAAACGAGTCTTCATTTTGAGATTTTTTGCTTGACATCATATCACCCACTCTTGCTTTACCTAAACCTCTACAAAGATATTGTCTGATTCAACTGATACGTTGTAAGATTTTAAATTGTTAATTTTTGCAGGAAACTTGTCAAGCTTGCCATTTTTGCAATCAAACTGGGCTCCGTGCCAACCACAGGTAACTATGTTGCCGTCAAGTGCTCCTTCTGAAAGGCTTGCGCCTGCATGGGTACAGGTATCATCCATTGCATAATATTTCCCATCTACATTAACAACAAGAACTTCTCTTCCGTCAACTGCGGCCTTGTGTAGCGTGCCTGGCGCAAAATCTGAAGCCTTGCCAACAATTACCTTTCCCATAGGGGAGCTTCGTTAAAGTATTCTTAATAATTTTTCTTATTTGTGCAACTAACAATAAGACACGCATTACCTTCAGACAAAAAAACAATCCTTGATTTTTGCAAATCGACATTTTCTTGGGGCGACTATATTCATCATGTTTGGGATGACTGGCTTGATGAAGGAAATTTCTTTGTTCTTTGTGAAAATAAGAATCCTGTAGCTATATGTCATGCATTTATCGTAAAGAATGCAAAACTGGTCTGGATTGAAGGCATACGAGTTGATCCAAATTATAGGCAAAAAGGATATGCAAAAAAACTTGTGACAAAAGCAGAAGCAATAGCAAAAAAGAATTACTGCACACTGTCTTCAATGATAATTGAATCAAAAAACTTCAAATCGTTAAAGCTAGCAAAAAAACTACATTACACAAGAAACAAAAAATGGAATTATTACGTTCTTGCTCCAAGAAAAATCCTTTCAGCTAATATACAACAAGTAAAATCAGCCAAAGAAATAACAAGCAATCTTGCATATTCAGAATTTTATATTAGGTCATGGAGGTGGTTACCACTAGACACTAAAGCCATTTCTTCACTGATAAAAGAAAAGAAAATCATAATGTCAAAGGATCAAAATTGCATTGATTCGTTGGGAATCATCACAGAATCGGATCATTTTGCAAAAACTATGGTGCTTACTTTGATTTACACAACAAAATCTGGCATAAGAAAAATTCTCCCTTACATACAAAACTTGACATATAAGAAAAAATTTGAGCGAATTCAGATATTAACTAAAATGAGAAAACTGCCAGCTTATTCTGGTCTTGAAAAAAGATTAGCATTTTATCACATGACAAAAAATTTGGATTAACCTACAATCTTTACATTATTTTCTAGTTTGCCTAAACCTTCAATTTCCATTTCTATTTTATCGCCATCTTTTAGAAAATCAATATCTGGATTGTTTAGGGCAACACCAGATGGTGTTCCAGTAGAAATAATGTCGCCTTTTTCAAGTGTCATGATTTTGCTTAACTTTGATACAATGGATGGAATTTTTAGTGACATTTTTGATGTTGACGAGTTTTGCCTTGTGGCTTGATTTACTTTTGTTATCATCTTGAGGTTTTGAGGATTGGATATCTCATCTGATGTAGTAATCCAAGGTCCACAAGGAGCAAATGTATCAAAGGCCTTGCCACGCGTATATTGTTTATCTGACATTTGTATGTCTCTAGCAGAAACATCATTTAGTATCGTATAACCAAATATTGCATCTTTTGTACCTGATTCAGACACGTTTTTGCAGTCCTTTCCAATTACTAGAGCAAGCTCAATTTCATAGTCCAGCTGTCTTACAAAGGAAGGACAAACAATATCTGAATTTGTGCCAGTAAGCGTAGTTCGAGGTTTTATCACAATGACTGGATCGCTTGGCGTAGTGAAATTTTGTTCCTTTGCATGATCAATATAGTTGAAGGCAAGACAGATAATTTTTGGTGGGTTTGGTATTGGTGCAAGTAGCTTAAAGTTTGAAAGACTTTCGTTGTAGGAAATTTTTGAAACGTCATCTTTTATTTCATCAAACCAACCATCAAAAAGAAAATCCTTTATTGTCTGTGGGAGGGGAACTCCAGTTTCTATTATGATGTGGTCCTTTGTTGCTACCTTGCCATCTTTTACAAAACCATACGTTTCTTTGTCTGAATATGCAAGCCTTGCTATCTTCATATAATATCACTTGTGTGTAAAAATTACCAAACTTGCAGATTCTTTTCTGCAATATCCAAACCTGACAAACTGGATTTCTGATCCTTCCTTTAGCTCAAGATAGTATGGTTCTACATACACCTCAATTTCTTCTAAACTATTTTCGTTAAAATTATCATCAATAAAAAGTGCTTTTGGTATCTGGATTTTTAATTTTTGGAAATTTTTTTGCGAGACCCACTGTACCTTTGGAATCTCTTCTACTAGTTCATCTCCTGTATATTGGCCTGTCAAGTGATCTGAAACAGTTTTGATTTGCACATTTCCAATACCCATCAGCCTAATCTTGCTTTCAGGTTTTAGATCCTTTGTATCATCAGAGGAAAGGTAAAAGTTTTCATCAATTGTAACATTTCGTTTTCCCAAGTCTTTTGTTGGATGATTTGGAATAGTAATAATAGATGCAGACAAGCCTGTTACAACTAGTCTTTTTGGGTCTTTTACCATAAACAGTCTTGTGCTTTGCTCATCCACTATTTTTCGATTAAATGACTCTAGAACATCGAACGGTGCAAGAGTATCTGCTTTTGTAAATCCTAAAGACAGGACAAACTTTCTAATTGCCTCAGGTGTTATTCCACGTCTTTTTAGGGCCTCAAGCGTAGGCAAGCGCGGGTCATCATACCATGAAACCTTGCCAGACTCAATTAGCGGCTTTAAAACCCGCTTTGAGACAGGCATGCCCTTAAACTCTAGCCTTGAAAATTCCATCATCTTTGGCTTTCTTAGCTTTAGGGCATCAAGAATTGCATAATATAGCTCATTTCGAAGCTCGTACTCTTTTGTTCTAAATGCATGAGTCACGCCATCTATGTTGTCCTCTATTGCAACTGCAAAGTCATAGCTTGGCCATACTCTATACCTATCACCAAGCAACGGGTGCTTTCCATCTATTATTCTAAACAAAACCGGATCGCGCATTACAGTATTTTCTGATGACATATTGCCACGAAATCTGACTATTGCTTCGCCTGCCTTGAACTTGTCAAACATTTTTTTCCATCGATCATTGTTTTGGTTTTGATCCAGTGTACTACACTTGCAAGACTTCATCTCTCGTCTATTTTTGCTAATTACTTCTTGCTTGCATGTACAAACATATGCAACATCAGAGTTGATTAGCTCAAGTCCTTTTTGATAAATTAACTCAATATCATCTGACGTGTTTTTTACCTTGTCATATTTTACTCCAAGCCAATCAAGGCCTACCTTTATTGCTGCATAATATTCTAGCCGCTCATTTTCTGGATTTGTATCATCAAATCGTAAAATGAGCTTTCCGTCATACATCCTTGCATACTCTTCATCAATTATTGCTGCCTTCGCATGACCAATGTGTGGATATCCATTTGGCTCTGGTGGAAACCGTGTTACAACTTTTCCATGTTCTGCATCCTCTAGTGGAGGAAGACCACCTCTTTCCTCTGTCTTTTCTTTTACAACTAGTAGTTCTGGAAAGTTTTTTTCAATTTCAGACTGTTGTTGTTGGAGAGAAAGATTGTTTACATCTGACACTATTGCAGAAATTTCTGCATTAATTTCTTTTATCTTGTTTCGAAGCTCAGGTCTTGCTCCGAGAATTTTTGATAAAACTATCTTATCTCTTGTTTGTCCATCATGCTCAAAGGCATTTTGCAACGTAATCTTTCTTACCAGCCTTTTTAATTCGTCATCCAAATTACAAACTCCTTTTTACTACAAAACTCAATAATGCAAGAAGATCTTTTTTTGCTGAGCCTGAATAGGACTGAAGTGACTTTTCTGCCTTTCGTGCGTACAATTGAGCCTGGCGTCTGACCGTTTTCTCAATTTTTAGCCTGCGAATTATCTTGAGTGCCTTTTCGATATCATCTTGCGTTGCAAAGGAGTTACCAAACGCCTTTAAGATAATTTCATTGTTTTCACCCTTTGTGCGATTTATTGCCAAAAGTATTGGAAGCGATTTTTTTCCTTCTCTTAGATCATTTCCAACAGGCTTTTTTGTAATCTTTGGATCGCCTAAAACTCCAATCAGATCATCGGTTATCTGAAACGCAATACCTAGGTTTTTTCCAAAACTTGAAAGATTTGAAACATCTTTTCGTTTTGCATTTGCACAAATAGCGCCCATTGCACAGGACACTTCAAAAAGTGCAGCCGTCTTTTTTTCTATCATTTTAATATACTGTGATTGTGATGGTATTTTTTCACTATCTGCCATCCTGATATCCAATAGCTGTCCTTCACATACATCAACACAGGATTTTGCAAGCCTTGATACTAGCTCAATTACGGAATTACTTGGAAGACTAGTTGATGAAACGATCTGATATGCTTTTGAAAACAGTACATCGCCAGCTAAAATTGCAATAGGCATTCCAAATTTTTTATGAACCGTAGTAACTCCATGACGCATTTCATCATTATCCATGATATCATCATGGACTAGCGTAAAGTTGTGGACCATCTCAATTGCACTAGCTGCATTGATGGCATTCTTTGTCTTTCCGCCAAGCATCTCGCAGCTTTTCATAACCATGTATGGCCGTAGGCGTTTTCCACCACTTACTATGAGATGTGATGCAGCACTGTACAGCTCATGTGGGTTTCCTTTTAGTTTTGAAACAAGATATCGATTTACAATTTTTGCATTTTTTTCAATCGAATTCAATTAACAAGCCTCCAGTTATTATCAGGAAGATGAAACTTTATTGAAAGTTTTAATGTATTTTTTATTTCATTTTTTATCCACTCTGATAAAATAGCTTGATGTTTGTTTAGCATTTGTATTTCTGAGAAAGGTAGTAGATATAGTGCAATTAACATCCACGGGCAGTATACTTCAGGTGTTTTTTTGAGGTTATTCATTAATTCCTCAGGCGTAATCCATGCAGTCTCACTTATCTCATCTTTAACTAGCTTGATTGTTACAGAACCATCCAATATGCCAATTAGAGTTCCACAGATCTCGTTTTCAGAACCAATGTCTTTGTACGGAACATGATATTCAAACTTGAATAGATAATCAAGTTTGCTTGATACTCCAATCTCTTCAGGCAATCGCCTTTCTGCTGATGATACATAGGATTCCGATTCTCTTGGATGGCTTGCAACGGTTCCATCCCAATCATCTGGCCAAAGCATCTTGGTATTGCTCCGCTTTGTTAAAAGAAGTCTCCCATTTTTATCAAAGAGTAACACTGTAAAAGCCCTGTGAAGCTTACCGTTTGGAAGATGGCACTTTATTTTTTCCTCTCTGCCCACAGGATTGTCGTTTTTATCAACTAGTATGACGTATTCTTCCATGTTATATTCCTCGAAATAATGTCCCTTCAAATTTTTTCCTTTTTATAGCATCGACTATCCTTTGTGGCTTGTTTCCATTTACAAAAAATACATCCAGGCCAAGACTTGAGATCGTTGTTGCCTCCTCAATCTTACGTTTCATTCCGCCTGTAACATCCATAGCTATTTTTGAAACCTGAGGCTTTTGGTTTTTCATCTCATAGATTAGATTCCTTGTTTTAAGATCAGAAAATACTCCATCCACATTTAAAACAAAAATTGACAGCCTTGGTCTGAGAGTCTTTGCAAGAACTGTCATAATTTTATCACCTGATAAGATGTATGACTTTTTTTTGCCATACCACAGTGCATCACCAAAAGTAACTGGAACAAGATTTGATTTTGCAATATTTTCAATTTCTTTTATTTTTTTGATGATTGGCATATTTCCACTCATAAAATCCGCTGGTGGAAGACAGTATGGGTTTAACCTATTTTTTAAAAAAGAGTCAAGAATTATCTTGTTTAATGAAACCATTGAATTTTTGACTACTGCTACACCATGCTGGCTATACATTGCAGGTCTTGTGTGCATATTGTATTTTACAGACCAATAATGTCCAAAGGAACCTCCTCCATGCACGACTACAAAGGATTCGTTGATTTTTCTGAGGATTTTTGCAATTTTGTCTATTGTGGATTTTCTTGCAGAAAGAGGTTTTTCTTTATTTGTAATAATCGAGCCTCCAAGCTTGATTAGTATCATGTTTGTTTTCAAATAATTGAACAGTTAAAAGGTATCTGATTTATGATTCGATCTTGTGCTGTAATCCGTTTGTATCAATTTTAACTGAAAAACACTCATAGTTTTTGTTTGAAAGTACATCCATTGTTTTATTGAGATTTGACTCATCAGCTAGTGCTATGATACACCCACCATCGCCTGCTCCTGTAAGTTTTGAACCAAAAGATGTACTGTTTGCAAGCTTTATCATAGAATCAAGTTTTTCATTAGAAACCCCAATCTGTTCTAAATAATTTTGATTTTGTGACATGAGCTTGCCAAGCAATACTAGATCATTTTCTTTTAGAGATTTGATTGCCTTTTCGACAAGCTCTGATTCTTGTGTGCACAAATTTGAAAATACAGCATTTTTTTCTTTGAACTTTTTTACTTTGGAAACAACTGCATCAGTTGAATGAGAAATTCTCGAATTTGCTATAACAAGATGAAATGTTGGTTTTACATCAAGCTTCTTGTAACCATTTTTTTTGTCATACTCAATTAATCCACCAAATGTACAGACAGTACAATCTGCACCTGAAGTTTCCTTAAAGATAGTTCGCTCTGCATCAATTGCCAATTTCAATACTTCATCTGGAAAATTATTTTCAAACAGACCCATAATTGACGAAGAAGCCGCAATACAACATGCAGACGAGGAGCCCAAACCTACACCTGAAGGCACATGTGAATCAATTGTAATATCGAGGCCACCTTTGAAAGAATGTTTTTGAATGGTTTTTTTTGCAATATAAAAAAATGGACGAAAAACACCTCTAGTTTCTTCATAGTGTGTAGAAACAGGAATACTTGAGCTAGCCAGTGTTGATCTTATTGTAATTTTATCGTCATCTGTCTTTGTTGTAATAACAGTAACTCTTTTGTCTATTGCAGCAAGAATTGTCTTGACGCCATACACTACAAAGTGCTCACCAAATAGAATTGCCTTTGCTGGAGAAGACGAGATGGACTTCAAAGAAAACAAATGGAGGCATAGCCTACAACTGAACTCTTTTCGCCTGTAACGTCTCCACTTGTAGCATATTTTAGCAGCTTTCCTTTTGTGGCTCCAAGCTCCTTACATGCTACCATAGTTGTTGCCATAGCACCATATCCACATGCGCTGACTCTTTTTTGTTCAAGAACATCATAGAATTTTTTTAAATCCAATTGCAAAATCGGCTCAATTAGCGCTTCATCTTGGTTATGTGCAAAGTCATTTGGTTCGTAATGTGTGAAATCAGATGATCCTACGATCATTGTTTTTTTGCTTTTTGCTATTTTTGCAATAGCTGGACCAAGATGCGTTGCCATATCATGACTTTGGTCAACTAGAATTATTGGCAAGATCTTAAACTTTGGATAAATCTTTTGCAACATTGGGATCTGAACCTCCAAACTATGGTCCTTTGTATGTGAGAAAAAATCTAGCTCAACAATATCACAAATTTTTGCAAGCTCCTTTGCAGCTTCAGAGTCTACCTCTACCTGTCCTAAGGGGGTTTCCCATATGCCTTCTTTCATTGCCGCAACGTTGCAGCCAATGCCCCAGTGGTTTGGACCTAAAATGATGACAAGCTCCGGTACATATGACGAGATCAAATAGTACGAGTTTGCTGCAACTGGACCAGAGTACATGTATCCTGCATGTGGGCAAATAACTCCATAAACTCGCTCTTTTGTATCAGATGGCGGCTCTTTGCCTGGGCCATATTTGTGTAAAAAGCATTCATCGATGGAGGCCTCAAGTTCATTTTTTTCACTGGGATAGAACATACCGGCAACTGCCGGAGTTCTTATCTGCATTATTCTATTTCCTCTTCTGTTATCTTTGTTTCAAAATCATCAATTTCGTATTTCATTTGCTCATCGGTTCTTAGTCTACCGCCATCAATGAGAATTTCACGTGCTAAGAGCCAATAAATGGTAGCGAGAGACTTTCTTCCTCTATTGTTTGCAGGAATTACAAGATCTATCTTTGATGTTACATTATCTGTATTGGAAATTCCAACAACAGGAATTCCTGCATTTGTAGCCTCAATTACTGCCTGTGCATCAACTTGTGGGTCAGAAATAACTACAAGCTGTGGTTCTGTATAGAAAGGAAGAGACGGGTTAGTAAGAGTTCCAGGCATGAATCTACCTAGTCTCATTTTTGCACCTATCAGCTCACAGAACTTTTCAATTGGAGTATTGGCATATTCTCTAGCTGAGCAAACCAAAATCTTTTCGATATCAAATCGATTGATAAACTTTGCAGCAGTTTGAATTCTTGCTAAGGTAAAGTCTAGATCAATCATGTAAAGTCCTTCAGGACTTGCCTTTGTGATAAAAGGAAGCATGAACTTTGTTTTTACCTGAGTTCCTACCCTGATTCCTGTTGAGAGGATCTTTTTCTTAATATCTTCAGTTTGGCTTTGCTGGCTCATTTTCGTGTTTTTAAAGTTGTGCCATACCGCGTATTAAATCATGCTCTGAGAGTCTTATGAGTTCATTTAGTTTTGAGACTCTTTCTCCACCGACAACTCCCACTTTGAGCATTTTTGAATTTGTTGCAATTCCAATATGTGAAATATGAGAATCAACTGACTCGCCAGATCTATGCGATGTAATTAGACTGATGTTGTTATTGTTTGCCTCATCTGCAAACTCTAGTGCGTCATACAAGCTGCCGGCCTGATTTACTTTTAAAATTGCGGCATTGCATGATTTTAGCTTGATTGCTTTTTTAAGAATTTGCTTGTTTGTTACAGTCAGATCATCACCTGTTATCAGAACTTTTGGAAACTTTACTGTCATCTCTGCCATATCCTCAAACGCTTCTTCATGGACAGCATCTTCTGCATAGATTAGCTTGTATTTTTCTATAATTTTTGATGCAAACTCTATCTGTTTTTTTGATGTGTGTTCAAATCCTGCTCTGTCATACACATAGAGTTTTTTCTTCTCATCCCACTGAGTTGATGAGGCAAAGTCAACGCCAAGAGAAACCTCCTTTCCTAACGTATACCCTAAATTCTCAATAGCCTTTGCAGAAAGATCTAGTGCCTTATCATTGTCAAGCTTTGGGGCCCAAGCACCCTCATCTCCCCTACCGTTTGTAAAGCTAGGATCACCTTTTTCCAAAATATTGCGAAGCTCTTTGTGTACTGCTAGGTTTGTTTCAATGGCCTCTCGAATTGATTTTGCGCTGTTTGCACAAACCAAAATCTCTTGAATATCTGGGGTGCCAGGACCTGCATGAGCTCCCCCTCCTAAAATATTACCTAGTGGATAAGGAAATCTCCAATCTTTTTTCTTTGATATTATTTTGAATATGGGCTCACCCACTGTCATTGCAGCTGATTCTATTGCTGCAATTGATAACGCAAATGCAAAGGCACCACCTACTTTTGCATAGTTTGGCGTAGAATCAATTGTTCTGACTGCGTCGTGAATTGTTTTAGGATCAGATGCCTCAAGTCCAACAAACTTTTTTACGTTGTTATTTAGCTGCTGTAGACTTTCTTCTGGCTTGCCATTTGGAAAACTTGTTGCTTCATTTTTTCCTACACTTGCACCTGAGGGGGCACAGACTCTTCCAAGATATTGATTATCTGAAATGACGTCGATCTCTATTGTCTTATTTCCTCTGCTGTTGTAAATTAATCGTCCTTTAACTGCTGTAATTGGCAAATTACTCTAGCTCAGTTTGAACTTCAAGATGCCTTCGTCTTATTGCCTCATAGAATGGAACCACTTGCTGAATGGTCTCCACTGATGTTATCAACATTCTTCTGCAACAGTACCTCTTAACGCCCAAAGAATCTAGGACCTTTGCAGCATCCTCGCCAGAACGAACTTTGTTTTGGTAATCTTCAAACTTGTCTGCAATGAGGTTGCCGCAGGTAAAACATCTAACTGGTACCAGCATGTTTTGCAAATGTAATCAAGGATTATAAAAACCCTGCATGAAAATCCATTGCGGGTGTCGCCGAGCATGGCCAAAGGCGCTAGCTTGAGGGGCTAGTCTCTCAGGAGTTCGTGGGTTCAAATCCCATCGCCCGCATAGTTTTTGAAAAATTATTTTATTTTGTTTATTATGTCAATCAGTTTTGCTCGTCTAATCTCTTCGGTAAGTGCAGATCTTGTCTCTTCTACAAGAATTCGATTGACATCAAGTTTTTTTCTTGTCTCCTTTACAATCTTATCATAGGTTGCAAACGGATACAAAATAAGATACAGATTTTCCATTATCTCAAAAAAACGTACAGACTCTGAGGTTTTTCCCATCCTAATTTTGTCATAAACAAGACGCCTGAGCTCTCCAATACAATCCAAAAGACCAAGTATGTAAGACTCATTTGAGACTCCAATTGACTCAACAGAAGGAATCGGTTTTCCTTCTACAATAGAAATCAAAGATACTGCCTCAACAATTTCTTGTTCTGGTGTAACAAGGTAGCGTACAAGATCTCCATTTGCACTTTTCTTGTACTTTGCAAGCAACTTTTTTGCGTTGCGCACATTTTTTCTAGCCGATTTTAGATCTCCTTTGTGGACAGCAATTATCGACTGGCTGCACAAAATAACAATATCTCTTGTGTTTTTGATAAGATATTCGCGTGCCTGATGTGACTCTTCAAGTGATTTTGCAATTTTATCAAGTGAACTTTTTACATTTTTTAACAATATGTGTAGGCACAAAAAACCAAGATAAAGCCGTTTTCCAAAGCTCTTATTTTACGTTAATTTTTGTCAATAGGTTGTGGAAATAACAGTAAAGCAGATGATGCAAATCGAGGAAAACGGGCATCAGATGGGGTTTTTACGAAAATTTATGATGGAAAATGCAGGAGCAGCTGCGACAAGACGTCTTGTTGATAAAGTCGGAGACATATCATTAAAGAAGGTTCTTGTTTTTGCAGGACTTGGAAACAACGGTGGTGATGCACTGGTTATATCAAGACATTTGGCGGGATTCGGTGCAGCAGTAACACTTGTCTTGCTTGGAAATCCTGACAAGATAAAAACTGAGGAAAGCAGATGGAACTGGCAACTCTTAGAAAAGATGAACTCTGTTAAACTAATCACAGGAGAACAAACTCAATACAATTTTGACGCAGATATTATTATTGATGGCATACTTGGAACAGGAATTACAGGAACAATACGAGAACCATACACATCTGCGATTTCATTTATCAATAAATCAAAGGCCTTTAAGCTAGCTGTAGATGTGCCATCTGGCCTTGATCCTGATACTGGAAATACCGCAAACCTCTGTGTAAAAGCAGACATGACCGTAACATTTCACAAAATGAAGATTGGAATGCCAAAAAGAAAGGACATATGTGGCAAAATCTTTGTTGAAAAGATTGGCATACCTCCAGAAGCCGAAGTTGGAGTACTATGAAGGTTCACCAGCTACAGGTAGGAAACATGCAAAATTTTACCTACATTTTAGAAGACGAAAAAACAGGTGAGACGGTTTTAGTTGATCCATCATGGGATCTTGATGCAGTTGAACAACTAATCACACGAAACAATCTAAAGATAAAATACATCGTTAACACACATCACCACTTTGATCACACCATTGGAAACGAGGCAATGGTAAACACAACTGGTGCAAAAATCATTCAACATGAGGCATCTACACTCAAACATGACATTGCTGTAAAAGATGGTGATAAGATACGATTTGGCGAATCTGAAATTACTGTATTTCATACCCCTGGACACTCAAAGGACAGCATATGTCTTGTAGGTGATGGAAAGATACTGACAGGAGATACACTCTTTGTTGGAAACTGTGGACGAATTGATCTTCCAGGGGGAAGCTCAAAAGATCTTTATCACAGCCTTTTTGATGTGCTAGCAAAGCTAGACGACAAACTTGTAATGTATTCCGGTCATAACTATGGCACTAGACCAACATCAACTCTTGGAGAAGAAAAAAAGACAAACTTTGTAATGCAAAACAGAACCGAAGAGGAGTTTGTTGAGCTCTTAGGAGTATAACTAGTGGCTCACATTCAAATTCTTGGAAATTTGGACAGGGGGGGAAACTTTGTTGAAGACACACAAAAAAAGAATTTTTTGTTTTCTTTTGTAATTTCATATACTGAAACCTGCGAGATTCCAGGAATTACAGTAGCAGGAGAAAACAAGGATCTTATCAAGTTTACACCTCCTGCAGATGCAGAATTTTTGCATTATGGGTTCTGCAAATGCATAAAAGCAATCCCTATGACACCTGACGGCAAGCCAACTCCAGCACTACTCACAAAAACTGCACTAGAGGCAGCAAGCATACCCCACATCGTAATAAACTCTGGAAGTAAAATAATCCCACAAATTCCATACCTTGAAACAGGAATGAAGTTTGGAAAAAACATTTCACTAGAGCCTGCACTTGATCGTTCATCTGTTTTACATGCAGTAGACTATGGAAGAATAATTGGAAGAACACTTGCATCGCTAACCGACTGTTTGGTAATTGGGGAGAGCATTCCAGGCGGCACAACTACTGCATTGGCTGTCTTAAAGGGACTTGGAATCAATGCAATGGTCAGTTCAAGCATGCCGCAGAACCCAACTGAGCTTAAAAAAAAGGTAGTCTTTGATGCACTAAAGCGACTTGGCTCTGATGATCCTTATGAGGTTGTATCAAATGTTGGAGATCCAATGATCCCCCTGGTTGCAGGAATGATCAGCTCTGCATCTCAAATCACAAATGTCATGCTGGCAGGTGGAACGCAGATGGCAGCAGTATTGGCATTTGGCAATTCGGTTGGATTTAACCAAGACAAGCTTGCAATTGGCACCACATCATACATAATCGAAGACAAGAGCGCAAACTTTGTGGATACTATAAAGAAAATCGCTGACGTTCCAATACTTGTTGTAAACCCAAAGCTTGAACACTCTAAAATTGCAGGCCTGAAGGCCTTTTCTGATGGATTCGTAAAGGAAGGTGCAGGTGCTGGTGGCTGCATGATTTCTGCCATACTAAAAACTGGAATTGACACACAGACTCTACTAGAATTAATTGAAAAGGAATATCGGAAAATTATCGGACAGTAACTGATTTTGCCAGATTTCTTGGATAGTCAGGATCTGCATCCTTTTCTAAGGCGCAATAATATGCCAAAAGCTGGATTGGAACTATCTCAATTAATGGATACAAGGACTCATCAACCTTTGGAATTTCAATCCAGTGATCATAGACATCACTTTTCTTATCTGAGATGCCAATTATCTTTGCACCTCTTGCTTTGATTTCATTTGCACTGGTTAGTGTATCATTGTATGTCGAATCGTCGGGATTGAGTATTATAACATAGACATTTGAATCCATGAGTGCAAGAGGGCCGTGTTTTAGCTCGCCGCCAGGTATTCCTTCTGCATGAATGTAGGTAAGCTCCTTTAGTTTTAGTGCAGACTCTGAGGCAATTGGATAATTGATTCCTCTTCCTAATATGTAAATGTCAGAGACCTCTTTGAGTTCTCTTGCAATTTTCTTGATCTTGGAGTGATTTGATAATATTTTAGAAATTGCCTTTGACGCTTTATCAAAATCTGGCTTGAGGCAACCATTGCAGAGGCCATCGGCAATCTTGTAAAGTATTGCAAGCTGTGAGGTAAAGCTCTTTGTAGCAGCAACTCCGATCTCTGGGCCGCAGTTCATGCCAATGACAAGTGAGGACTCTTGGACAAGCGAAGACGTCAATAAATTTACAATAGAGAGAACTTTGGCGTTCGAATTTTTTGCAATCCTTACAGCCTCTAAAACATCTGCACTTTCGCCGCTCTGTGAAATTGCAATTAATATGGAATTTTCTTCTATGGACTCTGGATCGTGTGGTAGCTCACTTGAGATTATTGGCTCTACCTTTATCTTTGCATACTTTGACATGAGATACTTTGCTACAAGTGCCGCGTTATAGCTTGTTCCGCTACCTGTAATGTATACAGTTTTTGTATGTTTGATAAAATCAATAGTCTGTGTTATTGCATCTTGGGTATTTTCTCCTGCCTTCAAAACAGTATCTGGCTGCTCTGAGATCTCCTTTAACGTATAATGTGCATAATCGCCCTTGTAGGCATCGGCAAACTCTTTTGAGACCTTTGTAATGTTGTATTTGATCAGATCTCCTTCAAAATTGTAAAGTTTGAGTCCTGATGGATCTATTAGTGCAAAATTTCCATTATCAAGATAAATTGCATCATCTGTTCTTTCTATAAATCCTAGAACATCACTTGAGAGAAAATAATCGTCTTCTCCAACTCCAACAATCAATGGTTCATGATATTTTGCCGCAGCCAAAGTACCGTTCTCAAACATGGCTACAAACGCATAATGTCCCTTTAGTCTAGAGACAGTAGCTCTTATTGATGATTTAATGTCTGATGTATTATCAAAATTTTTTTGCAGTAAATTTGCAATGACTTCGCTATCTGTCTCACTTTGGAATGTATATCCTTCTTTTTGCAGCTCAGCCTTGAGATCACTAAAATTTTCAATAATTCCGTTGTGAACTATGGCAATTTTGCCTGAATTACTTGGATGAGGATGGGCATTTGCGTCTGTTACCTTTCCATGAGTTGCCCATCTTGTGTGGCCTAAACCAATCTTTCCAGGAAGCTTGTCAAGCTGAAACATATTGTTTACCTCAACTACTTTTCCAACCCCTTTTTTTACAAGAATCTGATTGTTTGACTTTGTTGCAATACCGACACTGTCATAACCTCGGTACTCCATTCGCTTCAATCCCTTGACTAGTATTGGTGCAGCATCACCATTACCGTAATAACCTATTATCGAACACATCTTAGTATGATCCCAATCATATGATATTTACAGATAAGCTTAACTTATGATTGTTCGGCTGAAGCTTCAACTTCTTGTTCTTTAGTTTCAGACAAAAGTTCGTTAAATGATGAACCCGGA
>JBBDOC010000045.1:0-21552 GCA_040877295.1 Nitrosopumilaceae archaeon | reverse complement strand
CATTTCCTTGTGGGTTTTTTAATAAAACATCAGATTCATCTTTCAATTTTTTACCTGTTAAGTTGTCAACATCAAGTACTATTGGTATTGTCCATGGAGTACCATTTGCTAATCTGCCATGACTAATTACGTTCTCAAAATCATTTTGGTCAAGAAATCCTTCAAGTGGGCTGAATATTCCATCTGCAATATTTTCTACATCATTAGCAATATCTTCGCTAACAGAAAATGAGTATAATCCGCCTGTATTTTTTGTAGTAATTCTATTTACTAACTTGCTACCAAGAGGTTTGGCAATACCGTTACTCTTTGCCAACGTCTATTTACCATGATCCATATGCAGACCACATTCTTTATCTGATTGGTTTTCCCACCACCAGCGGCCTGCTCGCAGGTCTTCACCAGGTTTTATTGCTCTTGTACATGGTTCACATCCTATACTTGGATATCCTTTGTCGTGTAGTTTGTTATATGGGATGTTGTTTGTTTTTATGTAATTCCAAGTCTGTTCCCATGTCCAGTCAAGTATAGGATTAATTTATATCATATCATTATGTTGTGCGTCAATTTCAATTTTTTTTGCTGCGCTTCTATTTTGTGTCTGATCACTTCTAAGACCAGTTATCCAACCATCCAAAGTTGCTAACATTTTATTTAATGGATGCACTTTTCTTATTCCACAACATAATTTCCTATTTCCCGGGCTTTCGTAAAATAGATTCATGCCATTTACTCTTACCATTTCAATGACTTCCTGTGCATCTGGAAATGTAACTTCGATGTTTATGTTGTATTTCTTACGAATTTCATCCATTACATCATAAGTTTCTTGGTTTAATCTTCCTGTATCTAATGTAAACACTCTAGCCTTTGGATTAATCTTCATTAACATATCAATTACAGCTACATCTTCAGCACCAAAACTAGATGCCAGTGCTAGTTTGGGATGTAAGTTATCTAAGGCCCATTTGAGAACCTCTTGCGGAGTTTTAAGTTGAGTATTTAACTCGTCTATTTGTTCGGGAGTAAATTTAGTCATGATAAGACTTGTTTTCTGTTCTTTTATAATTATTACGAGATAGAGTAATTCAATTGTTGTCCTAAAATTATAAACAACTTGATATAACATTTGAAGATGAGTGATAATTCATTTGTAATTGTTTTTCCATCAGTTTTTGCTAAAAACAAACTTGACTTGCTTGTTTCTAATATCAAAAACATACTAAAAGTTCAAAATCAAAAGTTTAGCAAAATTACAAAAGACAATTCGGTTATAGTAATTGAGGCAAATGATCCTGTATTTGCCTCATCTACGGTAAATTTGCTGTATGGAATAGAGAGAGTAGCAATAGCAAGGCAGGTAAAAAATGAGTTTGATGTTATAGTTTCAGCAATTGCCAAGATAGGCACAAATCTTTTGCTTAGTGGAGAACGATTTCTAGTAAAAGTTGAGGGACATTCAGTTGGCTATATGACAAAGGATGTAGAACTTGCTGTAACTTCGTCATTGATAGAAAAAACTACAACTCTTGGTACAAAACCTGGTACACAAGAAAGATATGATAAATTGATCTATGCTTATCTTACAAAACTACATGGCTACATCTGTATTTTTACAGATAAAGGACATGGAGGCTTGCCATATAATTCACAAAATGAGAAAATAGTTTGTTGTGTTTATGATGAATTATCAGCGGTTTCATGTCTTGAAACAATAAGGGAGGGATTTGATGTTAAGATTGTGATATGTTACAATAGTGATTCTAATCTAATAGAACTGGTCAAAATTTTAAATCGAATATTACCAAAAATAATACAATCAAAGATAGAGCTGGAATTTTTTTATGTGGATATAAAAAATAGTGCAAAAAATATCATGTTAATAGCAGTAGCTGAGATCTTGTGTTTTGTTGCAAAATCAAATAATATAAGAAAAATATCGCTTTCCCTATCACCGTTGATTTTTCCTCCCAATTTTATAAATAGTATCATAAAGCGAGTGTTTAAGAAAAATTTCATCCCATGGTTGCCTCTAGCTGGGCTTGATAGAGACATTTTTGATAACGCCAGAGAGATTGGCTTGGAAAAATACATTGTGAAGATAGAGAAGATGGCTAACTTGAAATTTAATGTAAAGATCTCCGAAAAAGAAGCTCAAAAGATTGCAAATCAAGCTATAAAGACAAAAAAAGTTGTATCAGTCATGGTAGGACCAAATAATGTTCATGATATACTGGATTCACTAAAAGTGGATTATTGAAAATTAAAGCAGGAATGATTTGAAATCGTGATAAAGATAGGCGAATTCATCTACCCTTGGGGTAATGGACACTACTCAAGAATGATGTCATTAAACGAAGCTCTTCCAAGATATCTCAAAGAGGAATATGAGATTCATTATTCTAGTAAAGACGAAATTTATCAAAGATTGCTGGAAAAATTTCCATCACAAAAACAACATGTTCATGAAATCTTGATGCCTACACCCATAGATGGCAAGAATGGACCAAGTGTTTCCATGTCATTACTTAACGTGTTCCTACCTGTTTCAAAAAAACCATCATTGATCAAACAAATTTCAGATTACCTAAGAGAAGAAGCCAAGTTATATGATAAAGAGAAATTTGATTTGGTTGTAAATGACGGCGACATGGGCTCTAATGTATTAGCAAAGAACCGTTGGATTCCAAGTGTTTTTGTAACAAACCAGTTTATGCCAAAATTATGGTCAACAAGAGTTTATTTTTATCCTTCTCTGTATTTTATAGCAAAACAGATTGCAAAGGCAACAAAGATAATCGTAGCTGATTCACCACCCCCATATACGATTTGCAAGTACAATCTAAATTTTCCAGATAAAATAAAAAATAAAGTGATCTATGTTGGTCATTATGCAAATCGTAAACTAGTAACAAAAAAATCTCAAACAGATCTTCAACGATTGATTGAGGAAACCAATTTCGGTTATTGGATGAGAACGGGTAACAGATCAACTAATATTACAACAGGTCAAAAATATGAAGAAATTTTTCATGATGATAAAATGAGTAATGAAAGAAGACTTGTTTCGCATGCAAAGAACGATCCTACAATAGACAAAGTAATTGGAAAGGATGGTAAGAGTTATCCAATTTCAGAAGCACTTGAGAAAAAGATAGACTGGCTTCAGATAGATATAGGATTTTTATCCGAACATGAAAAAGATGCTGTTTTACGATTATGTGACTATGTTGTAACCAATGGTTCCCATACAGTAGTTGGCGAGATACTAGGAATTTATGCAAAACCGATAATAGGAATTCCAGTATATGATGAGCACACTAATAATCTAAGATGCATTGAGGAGCAGGGTTTAGGCATACTGGCAAGAAACAAAAAACAGGTTCTTGATGCAATAACACAAATTAAAAATCGTATTGATAAATTCGGTGAAAAGCTAGAAGTTTATAAGAAAAATTTTATTGGAGATGGTGCACAAACTACTGCAAAAATTGTTTGCGAAATACTAGAAAATAAGAAAAAAGATAATAGTTTTAATCAATAAATTATTCATGTCTGGTACGCGGTATTCGATGGGCGAACTGACCTTTTGTTAGGGATGACGATATTAATCCGCGTACCAGAAAACTTGGTAGTTACTCACGATAAGTGGGAACGCTTTTATGGAAAACTTGAGTGATGACAGCAGATGCCGGATTGTCCAGAGTGTGTTGCAAGACAAAGAAAAGCCGCCCGCGAACAATATACTAGTTCAGATGTGAATTTGGAAGAGATATTTAAAAAAATCGAGGCACCAATGAAATTTGATCCAGTTACAAAACACTTTATTTGTAAAAAATGTGGTTTGTATGCAACAAGAGAACAAGTAGGCGACATACGTGAAAAACTTAACCAACGAGAGTTAACTAGAGAAGACAAGCAATACGACTACCTGGAATGGTGGCAGAAAAGTAAGAAAGACAAACAAAGATAGAGTATCTGACGCACATGGCAAAAGATGTTCCAGAGTGGGTTACAGATGAAATACAGAACGCAAAATTTGGTAAACCTCAGTCTATTGCGAGGACAGGCTATATTTTAGATATTTATGAACAGGATAACAAAATAGATGCACAACTCTATGAGCCAGTAGAGGATGGCAGATACATTATAACCTTAGATCTGCCAAAAAAATTCAAACCGTCAGATCTTCAGAAAGGAGTTGTTTACGAGTTTAGTTTTGATGTTTTCAAGGCACCATTAGGTCAAAAAGTAATTGATTTTCTAAAAAAGGAAAAAGAGATCGACATGGAAGCAATATATCAATTTGAATTAAAGGAACTTGAGCTTTTAGATGTGGGTTCTACAGAATCACCACCTAAGGAAGAAGAATAATTATTTTTTGGATTCAGTCTTTTTCTAAATTTTGAACCAATAATTGGATTTATGATAAATGGAAAAGTATGCTTTGCCCATACTGCTCCCCTGACTACTGACGGTACAATAATTTCAAGTCTTGAGGAATTTGCTGCCCTCAGAACAGCCTTTGCTACAGTTTTTGCACTTAATGAGGTAGGAGAATATTTTATCATTGATGAAAAAGATGGATGATCAAAAAAGTTTGTTCGTACCATTATAGGGCTCACAACAGTAATTTTCACATTTGTGCCCTTTAGCTCATGTTTTAGTCCTTCTGAAAAACCAAGCATTGCAAACTTTGATGCACAGTATGGTGCTATTCCGGGTAATCCAAAGCTTGCTGCAACAGAGGCCACATTAATGATATGACCTGAATTTTGCTCTAGCATTTTTGGTAGAAAGTTCTTTGTACAATAAATCATTCCAAAATAATTTGTATGCATTTGGGATTCTATTTCTTCAATGCTTTGATCTAAAACTGGACCATAAATTGCAAAGCCTGCATTATTTACCAAAATATCAATTCGACTAAATTTATCAAGTACTTGTTTACTCAGTTCCTTGACTTGAGTTTTTTGTGATACATCACATTCACAACAAAGCGTAGAAATTTTGTATTTTGATAATTTTTTTTCTACTTCAATTAACTTGTTTTTTTTCCGTCCAACAAGTACTACATTTGCACCATTTTTTGTAAATTCTAGTGCGGAAGCTTCACCTATTCCACTTGATGCGCCAGTTATTACAACAATTTTATTTTTAAATTTCATACATCTGCAGGTTTTTTGAAAAATAAAGTGGTTTCTAATTCATATTTTTGTATATAAAACGCCAAACGAGTTTATTGATAATCAGTAAAAAAGCAATCCCCCCCTCTCCCGAAGGAAATTTCCGTGTTTTTGTGAGTAAAAATGATCATGAACTAGATTATTACGTGAGTTAGGATTTGTTGGAGAGAGCTTAATTATGATAAGTATGCTTAGAAGATAATAAATTGAATGACATTTCATGGACAAAGCTATCTTTTATGTTTATAGTAAGTTTCATAATTTTACTATCTAGTTCACAAGAAGTAAATGGCCAATCAGAAATTACAGAAGATATTAAAAATAAAATTGAAAAGGAATTAACGTCAAAAGATAACAATGTACCTGATACTGGATTCATTTTAATATATTCAGATACTGAGTGGAGAGGAGATGTTGCAGTTTCTAGTTCAAGCTATTCGACACAAGGAAAAATGTTTCAAAAGATTCCAATTCTTTGCAAGTCTTCTGATTATTATTCATTTTATTTTTACAAAACTAATAGTCCGGGTTACCTTATTGTTGCTATTATTCAGGACGGGAAATTACTTAATCTGGTAAGCACTACTTCTGAATTTGGTTCTGTTAGCTTTTCAGGTAAATGTAAACAATCAAATCGTCTTCCAGATTTCAGTGTCAATACACAAAAGTCAGAATATTATCAGAATGATATAGCCTTAATTTCTGGAAGTGTGAAATATCAAATATCTAAAACCATTAAATTAGAAATATTAGATCCAAGTGGAGAACTTGTCCAAACAGAATTTGTAACAATAGAGCCTGATAAAACCTACATGACTACACTAAGACTTGCAGGAGGATTTAGTAAAGATGGATTATATATCATCAAAGCACAATATGGATTTTTAACAGATATAATTGAAAAAAAATTCACAATAAAATCAAAGAATGTGGAAACACAACAAACTCCTAAGCAATCACTACCTGTCCAAAATACATTTGAATTAAAAAATTCAGCGTCAAACATTTCTTTTGGAACTATTACAGTTGATCGTACAAAATATGAAATCGATTATGGAAAAAACACTTTAGTTCAGATTTCTGGTAAGGTGATTTCAGCAGAGGGCGGCCTTTCTGTTTATATTACCATTGAACATCCAGATGGAACTTTGTCAGAATCTAAAGTTAGAATAGGTAGTCACAACCAATTTTCAACCTTTGTTAATTTAGATTCGAAACAGCCAAATGGAATTTATAAAATATCTGCAACCTATAAAAATTTGAAAAGTGAAACTATCGGATTTGAGTTAAGTACTGAAAAAGAAAAAACCCCTCTCAAAAGCCAATTGTAATACCATCATGGGTAAAGAATACTGCAAAATGGTGGAGTGATGGTCAAATTACAGATTTAGATTTTACTGATGGAATAGAATTTTTGATAAAAGAAGGAACCATCAAACTTGATAAAAAACCAGTTAAAACCACAACTTCTGTGGCAATACCAGTATGGATTAAAAACAATGCGAAGTGGTGGTCAGAAGGCTCAATTAAAAATGAGGATTTTGTGAAAGGTATAGAATATTTGATTGAGAATGGAATAATCAAAGTTAATTGACTCTTAAAGGCAAACAAAAACATTTCAACGTAAAATTCCTCAAAGGCTACGGATTTTGTTTTTAATCACATCTTGAAATTTTGCTCTATGTAATACCAGCTTTTGTGTATTTGCTTAATGCAAACTTTACCAATAACAGCCATGTAATTCCTATTGGAACATAATACGTTGCAATCCTCCATGCAATGATAACGTTCCACTCTACAGTATCTTCTGCTACCTCAAAATTAAACGGGTCAAGATTGTTAAGGTATGCTACAACACCAAATTCAGCAAGCCCAGAACCTCCTACTGTTATTGGCAAATTGCCAATTGCATTTGCTGCCATTACTGCCATAAGCGAATCAAAAAAATCAATGATATATCCTGCTCCAATTGCTATTGCCATAAATGATATTCCATAAAAAATCCATGATCCTATAGAAAAAAGAAAACTGTAGACAAAGATCTTTTTTGCTTGCTGTGATCTTAGGTTCTCTCTACTCATTATACAGATTTCTTCCATCCATTGATTCGTTCTTTGGATATAGTTAGCTCCTTTTTCTTTTCCAAATTTTTTGACTAATATAGACAAGCCAGTTGGTATTTGAAATGTTTTTTTGGTAGACAAGAAAAACAAAGCTACCCAGATTGTTGTTACAGTAATACTGGTTGCAAGTACTACTCCTCCAACTACGATTGCTCCATGTAATAATGCAAGAACGCCAGCAATTATTGATAGTAATCCTCCAGCTATTACGTCTGTAACAATTTCTAGGATTGCAACCCATGATGCTTTAGAGGTTGGAAAACCCTTCTTGTGTAGCCAGTAAATTAAAACAAATTCCCCTCCAACAAACATTGGAGTTGTAAATCGTATGAACTCGCTTCCAACCTTAACGCCAGATAATTTCCAAATGGATTCTATTGGGCCAAAATATTTTCTTACTATATAACTGAATTTCAGACCTTGCATGAAGAGTTTTCCCATCATTGCCAGAACAGCTGCCAAGAACGGTAAAAGACCTACAGCAAATACATCCTCAGGTTTAATGTCAAACTGAATAATTATGATAATGAGAGGAATTGTGCTTGCAGGTATAGCTAAGAGTCGCCAGTTCATTCGATGACTTTTTTATGATTCAAATATAAGCTAATAAAAAATAATGCAAAAGATTGAAAACTATTTTTGTTACTGGTACTGCAGGATCTGGAAAATCTTTACTTACATCAAAGATTTATGAGTATTATACACGAAATAGTGCATTTGCAGCAGTACTCAATTTAGATCCAGGCGTTGAGTCTTTACCATATACATGTGATATTGATGTTAGAGATTTTGTTGATATTGTTTCCATAATGCGCCAATATGATTTGGGTCCAAATGGTTCGTTGATTATGGCAAATGATCTTATTGCATCAAAAATTGATGAACTGCAAAATGAGATAGATAGAATCAATCCTGATTATCTATTGGTTGATACTCCAGGTCAGATCGAACTATTTGCATATAGAACCAGTGGGCCATTTTTTATACAAAATTTACGATCTGAAGAAAAAGCAAATATCTTTCTTTTTGATGGTTCATTAATTACATCACCAATTAATTTTGTTTCAGTCTCACTTCTTGCAACCTCGATTAAATTAAGACTTAATATTCCAACTGTTAATGTTTTAACAAAAAGTGATCTTATTGGTGAAAAATTAAAAGATGTTCTTAGCTGGTCGTCTAATTTGAGAACACTCGAAGAAGCTGTTGCAAAAGAAGCTGATGGAGAAACTTATTCTCTTATCACTAATGTGTTAAGAGGTTTAAATTTGAGTGGGTTTGCTCAGGGCTTAATTCCTATTTCAAATGTGACAGGTGAGGGAATTGTTAATTTAGAAATTGCTTTAAGCAGAGCAATTAACTTAGGCGAAGAGGTAGAAGACTAGTGGTATCAAGCGTAACTGTAAGAGCTCCATCATCTACTGCAAATTTGGGGCCGGGTTATGATGTATTTGGTCTTGCATTGGATGCTTTTTTTGATGAAATAACCATTACAAAAAAAGGAAAAGGAATCAGAATTATTACTTCAGATTCAACTCCTGCTATTCCAAAAAAGAATACTGCTGGTGTTGTTGTAAGTGAATTGGCAAACAAGTTTAAGATAAAAGATGGAATTGAAGTGAAAATCAAAAAAGGTGTTCCGGCAGGTTTTGGTGTTGGAAGTAGCGCAGCTTCTGCTTCAGGAGCAGTGGTTGCTATGAACAGATTGTTTAAACTAAATCTGGATAATAATTCGCTAGTTAAATTAGCAGGAGCAGGTGAAAAGGCCAGTGCTGGTTCAGTTCATTACGACAACGTAGCAGCATCAGTTTTGGGTGGTTTTGTAATTGTAAGAACAAATCCTCTTGATGTAATTCGTATTGAACCACCTAGCGATCTTGTATTGTGCATTGCCATTCCAAACCTAAAAGTGCCAGCAAAGAAAACAAAAGTTTCACGTAGCGTTGTTCCAAAAAAAATCAAAATAACTGACAGTATTGCCAATTTATCAAATGCAGCTGCAATTGTAGCAGGATTTATGAAAAAAGATCCTATACTTATTGGAAAGTCCGTTAAAGATGTCATAGTTGAACCTGCAAGACAACACATGATTCCGGGTTTTAAACAAGTCAAGGAAAATGCGTTGGATGCTGGTGCTAATGGAGTAACAATAAGTGGAGCTGGTCCATCTGTAATAGCTTTTACAACAAAATCATCAAATCAAAAAAAGATTTGTGCTGCTATGAAAAGGGGTTTTGCCTCATCTAATACAAGCTGTCAGACTATAATCTGTAAGCCCTGCAAAGGAGCAATTGATCTCTCTAGTATTTGATGGTGTTATGTATTGGAAAGAGCTGTAGTAGTTTTTAGTGGTGGGTTAGATTCTGTGTGTACATGTGCCTACCTCAAGTCAAAATATGAGCTATATGGAATCACGTTTGCATATGGACAACGAGCTAGTAAAGAGCTAAAAACTGCAAAGAGCCTTGCTAAAAGTCTCAAACTAAAAAAACATAAAATTGTAGATATTAATTTCATGAAAGAGCTTTATGGGAAGACTAATGTCCTTACAAGTACAACAAGGCCAATACCTTCTAGATTTAATTATTCAATTGTAGTTCCAATACGAAATGCTGTGTTTTTGTCAATTGCTGTTGCATGGGCATTTACACTAAATGCATCCTTGGTTGCATATGGTGCACATAAAGGCGATTTGTTTTATCCTGATTGTCGTCCTTCCTTTTCAAAGAAAATGGAACTTGCGTTAAATCAAGGAGAGATTGATGGAATAAAATATGGAATAAGAAAAAAAATAAAAATTTGGACACCGTTTAATGAATCATTTTCTAAAAGTGAGTTACTAAAAAGAGGTCATGAAGTTGTTGGTGACTTGCTGTTTAGAACGTGGAGTTGTTATTCAAATCTAAAATTGCATTGTGGTAGGTGTGAATCATGTAACAACCGCAAAGCTGCTTTTGTAAAAGCTAGAATTTTAGACAAGACTAGATACTTGAATTAGTGAGTTTTAATCGATTTGTACTATTTGTTTTCTAGAATTGGTTTTTTCAGTATCAACCATCTGATTATAATATACCATCCTACAAAAATTGCTCCAGCTATTCCCCAAAAGATCCAGTTTTGCATTTGTGCATCAAAACCCATTTGTACAAACACGCCTGTAATTTCTCTTGAAGCTAGAGTTGATACTGCTAGAACTATAAAGAATTCAATGGCTAGCCAAGTCCAATAAGGCCATGACTCTTTTGGTATGTGTACGTTATTGTGTACTCCCACATACTGTGTCTTATGAGATGATTATTTATTTTTTCAGAAAGATTTAGGTAAATGAAGAAGAAATGGTATTATTTTTTATCATAGCTATGATATCTTTTCGATCTTCTTTTCTTTCATAAACTCCTCTAAATGCATGTGTAGTCATCTTTGCGTCGTTTCTTACTCCCCGCATCCTCATGCAAAGATGCTCTGCCTCTATAACCACGGCAACGCCTTTTACTCCTTGGACAAAGATCTCATCTGCTATGTTTTTTGTAAGTCGTTCTTGAATTTGCAATCTTTTTGAGTATTTTTCTACCAAACGAACCAGTTTTGAGATTCCAAATACTCTTCCGTTAGGCGAATATGCTATGTGTATTTTGCCAAAAAATGGCAACATGTGATGTTCACACATTGAATAAAACTGGATGTCTTTTGCAATGACTGCATCGGAATCTTCAGAGAATTGAATTGATAGTTCAGAATCAGAATCATATCCTGAAAAGATCTCTTTATACATGTCAACTATTCTGTCTGGTGTTTCGCGTAAACCCTCTCTGGTTGGATCCTCGCCTATCTCAATTATTAATTCTCTGATTAGTTTTCGTACTCTTTGTTCATCCATTATGGTGCACCTATCAATTTGTGTAATTGTGGTATTATACGTACCTCAGTATAGAAAGGATGTACTATGTCATAAAATTCCAAGAGTCGCTCCAAGCTTGGCTCAGCTACACCATACGTTGGCTGTATTATAAATCCTGCAATATTGGTTTTCGAAATTGTATTAAAAATTCTATTGATTAGTTCTTTAAATGATAGTAAATCTGTTTTTGAGCTAACTACAATTTTGATGTATGTTATTTTCTTTAGTGCTACTGATGTTTTAAGACATTCAAACGCATTTTCCATTAGTGTTGAATAGTGTTTAGGATCAACAAATTCAGAGTCCTTTGTCTTAAATTCAATTTTTACAAAATCAATAAACGGTAAAACCTCAGAAAATTTAGACGAGTCAAAACATGATGATTCTAGATAGGTAGGGATGTTTTTTGATTTTACATGTTTTGCCATTTCCCTAACTGCCTTGTGTTGAATGAGAGGATCCCCACCTGTAAAATTAACTTTATAGGTTTTGTCTTGTAATTTGGAATTTATTATTTTACAGGCTTCTTCTAACGAATATTCTGTGCCAGAATTCATAGGAAGCGCCTCTACGGTATCACAGTAAAAGCATGTGAAAGGACAACCTGCTAGTCTAACAAATAGCGTCTTTGTTCCATAAAGTATCCCCTCACCTTCTACCGAAGTAAATATCTCAAATAGTCTTACTTTCAAGGATTTAATTATGAATGGTTGTTATTTATTCAATAAGATTGTGTTTGTTATGACATTACTGGTTCTTTAGTATAAAATAAACCAGAAATGAAAAATACTACACCTAAAATTCCGATTAGTCCTCCAACAAATTCTACTGTTTCACCTAGCTCAATGACTATTGGTGCCCACAAAAACGCAATCAATGAGCCAACAACCATCATTGGCACACCAACACCAACAGTAATTCGTTTAGAAGCCATGGTATAGTTGAGCTCTTTTTAAAATGTATATGAAGTTTTGTCAGATTATTAAAGCATTTTATACAATTTCTTAAGTGTCTTTTCAACTTCAGAAATTTTATTTAATGCATCTTTTGGTGAATCCTCAACTTGAGATTTTGCTTGATCTAATAATGAAAGTGAGTTTTTGATCCAACGCTTGGCAGCTGCATTTTTGTCTGCTTTTGCCTCTAGTTTGTGTAAGTCATTTTCCAATTGTTGAATTTTTAGCTTAATTCTTTCTGCTGTTGATTCCGAGAGAGGCTCAGCTCGTAAAGAGTTAGCTTTGTTGTTTTCGGTTTTTGCAGAATTTTCAATATCGTTTACTAAATTATTTAGTGTATTAAATAATTTGAGAGCGTTTTCAAGCTCGCCTTTTGAAATAAGAGTTTTTAGCTCATCAAACATGCTTTTTGCCCTATCAAGTTTAGCTGTGTCAATTCGCTTACTAGTTGATAGTTTGTCTAATTTCGTTTCAAGATTGTTAATTATTGCATCTACTCTGCTTGTTTTTGATTCATCAAGTTGATTTTTAAGTGAAATGATGATTCTAGTTTGTTTTGCTATTTGGCTTGAATTAGATGCTTTTATGAGTTGCAGTTTTGATTCTTCTAGGTTTTTGGTTATATTTTCTGATAAGCCTAGATCCTTTGCTTGTACAATAAGTAAATCGACTCGTTGTATTTGCTTTTCAGCAAAATCCTTTGCACGTGTAGTCTTTTTTTGATCGGCGTTATCTTTGAGTACATTATAAACATCAAGGGTTAGTGATTCGAGTATGTCAATGGTCTTTTCTGCAGATCCAAGATCTCCACTGTTGTAATTGTTTCTTGCAGTGGTTATTAATTTATCAAGCGCCTGAAAATCAATTTCTACGTTATTTTTTTCCGCTATTCCTTTAAGCCTATTCACATATTTTTCCATTCTATCAATAACCGGCTTTATTCCATATTGTGTATTGGTATCTTGTGCTAATGCAAGCTCTGCAACTGGGCTTGCTTGGCTAATTTGCTGTCCAATTTCTTTAAAGATCCTCATTGCGGCCAAAAAGTGGATTCTGGCTTCTTCAGCGTTTTCCTCTTTGGCAGCATTATTTAATGCGTCTATTTCGGCAGAACCTTGTTCATATAATTTCTTTATTTCATCAGGTACTGATTCTGTGTTTGAGAGTTCAAATTTTATGTGATCTCTTGCTTGCATTGCAAGTCTTACTAGTGATTCTGTTTCTGATTCAGCATATGCACTAGTTGTGATGGTTCCTAGGAAAGTGGCAATCAAAAATAACATAACAAGAGAGGTTTTATTCATTATTGCTCACCAGTTATACCATCCTTTAATTTTACTAGATTTTGTGATTCTTTTTTTCCAATCTCAACTATTCCTTCTCTTTCTAGGCGTTTTACTGCTCTCCACATAGTTGTTCTTGGCTGAAGGAATTTCTTACGTAGCTCGCTTTCATATGCTTGCCCACCGTTATCAGAAATAAATGAAATCAGCTCTTTGTCATCATCTCGAAGATTTGGTCTTAGTCTAAAGATTGTTTCTTTGTCAAGTGTTTTGTATACTATTTTTTCTTGTGTTGATGTAACAACTAGTGTCTTATTGATACTTTTTCTTTGCTTTAGAACTAGAACAGCTGCTATAGCTACAGCAGCTACGGCAATTATGACAATGTAATTGGTCTGTAATGAATTAGATGTTATTGAGGTTTCTTGCTCTTGGGTTGCCAAGTTTTTTGCCTCATTTGCTAAATCCATTGCGTCAGTAAATCTTCCATTATCATATGCAGTTAATGCTTCGTCAAGTTTAGTATCAGCTAATGGGGTTTGTATTCCACTGTTTTTTATTTGCTCAATTGAATTTCTTGCTTCATTTATAGCATCTGATGCAGTTTGAGCTGAACCAGATACACCAAAAGAATAGCTAATGTCAGTATGACCTGCAGGTAACAAA
Organism: Nitrosopumilaceae archaeon; assembly: GCA_040877295.1. Classification (GTDB taxonomy): domain Archaea; phylum Thermoproteota; class Nitrososphaeria; order Nitrososphaerales; family Nitrosopumilaceae; genus VHBM01. The sequence goes on along the minus strand of JBBDOC010000045.1, from coordinate 7,440 downwards.
AGACGTGATTGTTCATCAATTATTTCTATGCTTGAAGGAATTGTATTCATTCCAACAATAACGGTATTTTTTGGCATGAGTACTGTATGCTCTGATGGTACGTCTATAGTAAATGACCAGATCTTACCATTTTTTGATACAAAATCATGAGTATCATAATCTATTGTAAGCGTCGAAGCTCCAAATGTCTCTATTTCTGCTATGTCATCTCTGATATTACTTGTAAGTAAAAGTCCATTTTCGTCTTGCGCGACAAAATTTTCTATTGTTTTTCCAAACAGTTTTACAGTAAAGTCAGGAGAAAGCGGATCTGTTTCTGTTTGATAAAAGATGTGGGTTGAACCATCCTGATAAATAGTAAAATCAATAGTTCGAAGAGCACTAAGAGAGCTTTGAATAGGCATGCCTACGGCTAGTATAACAAGGCCTAATGCAATTATAGGCAGCCTGACCATTGTTGTGAGGATACTTTGGTTCCTTACAAAAAGGATTCCATCCTCTGGAAGAGGTTCCTGTGAATTACACAGTACCAATTGTGGGTTCATAAACTAGTACCTTAGATTCATGGATTCTACCAGAGACTGGAATTTTTGGAATTCTTGGAAGAATTGGACTCCTTTTTCAGTAACCATATACTTTCTGTTTCTGTCATCTTTGATCGAACCTACTAGACCAGCATCAACAAGTTTTTGGCACTTGTCTAAGACGGCATAGTGAGAAAGGTTAGCTTTTCTTGATATGGCAGAAACAATAACTCCCTCACGGCCACCTGACATGGTTACATCCAAAATGTCACCAATTATTCCCATCTCGGATCTGTATTGTTGTTTTGACATACCACCTATACGGCGAGTTGGTTAATCAGGTACATTTTGAAACCTTAAAGCGGAACGCATGACGGAACGCCTGTTTCACCGTTTAGAAATTGTAAAAATGGTTATTTTTTAGCGCGCGAGCATATTTCAAAATTTAAGCAATCTGAGATTCCTGCTATAAAAAGGAGGTTTTTGGTTTTTAATATTCATTAATAACTTTTTATTCAATGTGATTCTCATAAGTCGTAATAGACATGTTTGATAGATTCAGGAAAAAAAAGGAAGCGTCTGAAGATGCTGGTTTTGAGATGGTTGAAGAGAGACCAGGTTTTAATCAAGACTATTCTGTTGAAGCATTTTCTTCAGATGCACGTGAATCAATTAATGAAGAAAAATTAACTGAGAAAGCAGATAACAATACTCCTGTTGAAACACAGCCTCAAAAAAGTTCGTCTGTTTCTTTGACAAGCGAGATTGGAATAAGTGCATTGATGGATAAGCGTACTAGACTAGATGAAGCGATTGATTATGTTGGCTTGATGATTAAAAATCTCAAGGATAAACGTACGAGGTTAGAAAAAGATATTGAGCAAGAATCTGTTGATATTAAAAATCTTAAAGAAAAGCTCATGAAGGTAAGCGAGTACATTGAAGAGGAAAATCAGGGAATTCAAAATCTTAAAATGAAAAGAACTGCAGTTGAAAAAGAGGCAGATGAGGTAGGGAATTTTATAAGCAATCTGCGAAATAAGCTATCAGGTATAGATAGAATAATAGATGATGAGGGTAGCAAAATAAAGTCCTTCAAAAAGTCTAGGCCAGAACAAGAATAATTATCAATTAGAAAAATTAATTAAAAAATTTGAAAAAATGTAAGATTCTAGGTGAATCGTGTAGAGGACGATATAGAAGAGGATGATTGTATAGGCATTGATGGAAATTTCTCGTTTATAGAGGCTTCCGCCACTGCTGCCGCTTCTTGCAATATCTTCTCTGATTCTGAGTTTGTAGTTTCGTCTACACCAAATGATGCGTCACTGCCTTGGAATGTCTCAGTCATCAAGCCGCTTAGCATTTCTGTCATTCTATTCAATTCTTGATCAGCGCCTGGCATGAACTTAATTAGTGAAGATTTGAGACTCTTCATTAGGCCAATTGTTGGCATAATGGTTACAACTGTATCGCCAAGGTTGTGGAATGTTGTTAATCTTAATTCGATTTGTTCAAGAGCTATTCGTGCATTTCCTAGGATTCTACTTACTTTACGAATTTCAGCTAGCTCGTTTGATAGTACTTTACTAGTTGATGTATCATGTTGTTGAGTAGCAGCAACGACTCTCTGGAAAAGCTGTTCGTCTCGTTGTTTTAGTTTAGAAAGCATATTATCTAACTTTCCAATTTGCAGTTGAAGTCTTTTGATGGCTGTTTCAACTCTAGGCTTTAGTGCGCCTTTAGGTTTTAACGCATCATTGATTCGTTCGCCTAATCCTTGTGTTTGTGGTTTAGACCATTTGTTTTGAAAGTTAGTCACGCCACATGCTATAATATTTGATTCTTAATTCAAGATGTGAATTATACTTAACAGTACACTAAATTTAGCTAACAAAAATTAGGAGAAGAAATTTAGTTTAGACCTTCAATAGAGTCGTTCTCTGTGGGTGAATCTTTCTGATGTGATTCGGTATTCCCGATGGATTGTTTATCAGTTCACCACAAAGTGGGCACTTTTCCATTTTCTGATTGTGAGTTAGAACATTCGTATTTAAATATTGCTTTAAAAGGATTTTTCGTTCTAAAAGAGTAAAAAAATAAACAAAACTTGATTTTTTTATTTTGAATCAAATTGAAACTTTTCGTATTTTATAACGTGAATAGTAAATACCAAAGAACGATGTCCACGTTGTGGAAGGGGTAAACTCGTAACTGACACAGAATCAGGCGAAATGTTTTGCTCAAAATGCGGCTTTGTTATGTCAGAAAAATTACAAGAATCAGGTCCCGAATGGCGTTCCTTCACACAAGATGAACATGGGGATAATCGCAGAGACAGCAAATGTCACAGAAGTAACCATACGAAATCGATACAAAGGCTTGAAAGAAGCACTAAAACTCTGATTTTTCCCAAATTTTAAAATCCATTAAGACAGTATTTTTCTAATGAGAAAGGATGTTTTGGGGGCAATTATAGCAATAACTATTTCCCTTGTAGTAATACTAGTTTTTTTGGATTTTGAACAGCCAGAATTTAAAAAAGCAGACATAATTTATCATGTAACGCTAGCCAATCCTGATCTCTATAAAGAGGGGATTTTTGCTGATTCCTTTACTATTCAAAAAGGAGAATACCTCTTTAGATTTGTACCAAATGGAGATAGTCCAGAGATTTTATCTATTGCCTTAACTGGAAACTCTTTTTCCTTTTCAGAAGATTTTGAATTAGAAGAAAATTCCCATGAAACTGACATTTCAGTTTATTATACGTGGGACTACATTGGTAAAAAGCGGTTATCGATTCCAGATGAACAGGAATTAGAAATTCTGATTAATCCTAATGGCAATATTCAAGGTCCAGTATCACTTGACATAATCAAGATAGTAAAAAGTGATGGCGTGACCCCCGATGCAGAAGTTTGAGAGATTACCTCTCATGTCAACGCTTCATATGCGTTTGACTACACATACTTTCTGCGAGGTCACGCACGTTAGTCGTTAGGATTTGCATCCTTCCGCATTAATTATTGTATGATTTTAAAGTATTTAAGATTTTATTATAAATTTTACATATAAATTTTACATATCAACAAATTTGTTATTAACAAATATCAAAACTAGAAGAAAAATCAAGTCTGTTATTTTTAGTTGGTAATAGATTGTATTTTTTATCAGTATATGTAAAGACTGTCGATAACAATAACATCATTAGATGTTACGTTCTAAAATCTAAATGATAGTAAATTGTAGAATTGATGTCATATGAAACCAAAGACAAAGAAAAAACTAGAGATAATTATCTTGCTTTCACTTATATGGTTTGTAATAACTTTGCCCCTACCTTGGATAATAACAGCACCATTTGATGATGTCAAGATACAGCTAACCGTAATTTTACAGATTACTGCCTTAATTTCTGTTCCTTTTGTTATACTTGCCATAGTATGGACTATAAAACCAGAACTAACAACATAGGCTAAAGTCAGTTTTTAAACCATGGTTGTTGTTCTAGAAAATCGATTTCTTTTATTATTTCCTGAATCTTTTTTGTTATAGTTATTTGGGACTGGAACTGTTCAAACATTGCAGTTTCTTCTTCTTGTGAGAGAACTTCTTTTTCTGTTTTTGAAAAAAATTCTTCTTCCTTAGCCAAGTGATCTTTTAGGTAAATCGAATAAGTCCGTAAAAATCTTGCAACAGACTCGCTTGCGTCAATGCCGTTTTTCCATTGTTGGAGGTATTTTGCTATGTTCTTTGCTATTCTACGGCTAAACTCATGCTCTATCATAAAGACCCTGATTTCCTTTTTTAGTGTACCATAGCTTCCAACACAAGCAAAATATGAGTTCTCCTCTCTTGAATAGTGAATGGAATCCAAAAATTCTAGGATTATTAGATTAATTTTTTCAAGATCCGAAAATGGGATTGTTTTTTGCTCATAGATACTCTGGTAGCATTTTAAGATGATTTTCTCTAGTCTTTTAATTTGCTTATGGTCATTTCTAAGTACATCTGTTGCACTCATAATTGCTTTAGAAATTTGATTTGTATATAATTCGATAATTAATCATATTATAGTAAAGAGAACGGCTTTTTTTGGATTATATTGAATAATGCCAAAATGAGTCTGGCCAAATCCATTACCATAATATCCTTCTGGGCCACCAAGACCCAATCGGATTAGATAGTTGCTGGTGTTCTTTATTTCAAATTCTTTTTTTACAAGTGAGAATTTTCCAAGTTTCTCATTTTCTGTTTTCGTTGAGTGATAGATTTCGTTAATTGACTCATTATCTTGTTCTATTGCAGTTTCTAGATGTTGATGACCACACAAGATTACAAAGTTATCAAGGTTTTTTCTACTTTCTTTAAACGCAGAGGGTGCTGTATAATGATATCCTGAATAGCTAAAGTATTCAAAATCCTCTTCAGAAAGTCTCTGCCATGTCCGTTGGTACAACCACGATTCCTGACCTGCATTTGGTGGTGTTATTTTCTCTGGATCAAGTGTACCTCCGTGAACAAACACTAGGTCATTTTTTTTATCGATAAATTGTTGATGGCCAAAAGTTTCATCGTTGTTTTGTTTAAAAAATCCAAGCTCGTTTTCAGTTAATGACTGATGAGCTGCAAGGCTTTCAAGTGTACTTCCACTTACATGTCGTTTATACAAAAAAGCTTCATCATGGTTTCCCATAATAGAGATTAGAGGATAGGTTTTTTCAAGTAAGATTAATTTTTTTAAAACTTCGCTTGGATGTGTACCACGTTCTAAGATATCACCTAGATTAATAATTCGTGAGTATTCGCCATACTTTTTTTTAAACTCGGACATATTGGCTATGTTCAAGATTGTATCAAGTGCATTAATGTCTGCATGAATGTCAGATAATACAAGATCCATTGTTTTGTTTTTTGTTCTTAGGTTAATTTCTAATTTATCAAAACTTTATGATAATTAATGATAGTTAAATTGTTAAAGAATCTTTCAAGCCTTTGTAGCGATTTCGTATGGTTACTTCTGTGACATTTGCTGCCTCTGCGATATCTCTCTGAGTTTTATCCTCCCCGTTTTTAACACATGACAAGTACAGTGCTGCGGCAGCAAGTCCCATGGGATCTTTTCCTGCCGAAACCTCATTTTTTTGTGCATCTTGGAGTACTTTGATCGCATAACGTTTTGTTTTTTCTGCAATTCCAATAACACTTGCAATTCTAGCTACACATTGAATCGAGTCTGTAACTGGCATCTTAAGATCCAATTCTTTTACAAGAAGTCGATAACACCTAGCAATGTCTTTTCGTTTGATGTTTGCAGCAATTTCTATATCTTTTAGATTTCGTGGAGTAGCTGTATCACGACAAGCAGCATAAAGCGCAGCTGCCATTAATGCAGATATTGATCTTCCCCTTACAAGACCTTTGTCCAAAGCCTTTCTGTAAATATAGGCTGCTTTTTCGATTACAGCATCAGAGATTGCCAGTTTATCCTTTAATCTGTTAAGCTCGCTAAACGCCTGTCTAAAGTTTCGATCTACTGGTTCATGAACCTGGCTTCTACTATCCCATGTTCTAAGGCGTTCAATCGTACTTTTCATTGATGCAGTTAGTGGTTTTCCAGAAGCATCCTTGTTTACTGGATCAATTATTGTTGCAAGACCCATATCATGCATAGTAAGTGATGTTGGAGCACCCGCTCTTGCTCTATCTCCATGTTCATCTTGTGTGAAGGAACGCCATTCGGGACCTGATTCTTGTAATTTTTCTGACATAACAAAGCCGCATTTTGAGCAAAACATTTCGCCTGATTCTGTGTCAGTTACGAGTTTACCCCTTCCACAACGTGGACATCGTTCTTTGGTATTTACTACCTCTTTTAGCATATTCTCACTATAGTAGTGTATGATGTAATAATTGGTATTTATGAATCAACGCCATTTTTGCCTAGGCTGTAGATGCTAGTCAAAGTGGTTGCTACAAAACCGTTTGAATTAATCAACATCGTAAAAGGGATTTTAATACAAAAAACCATATGAAGTGTATTTTTAGTATAATTAAATGGCAACAATCAAATTTTGAATCTATGTCTCATTTGTATCCATGCAAAAATCCTTAGAATTCATTATCAAGACATCCATTGTATATAGTGCATTAGCGTTTTTGTTTTCTATAATTGGAGTATTTTTACCTCCGACAGTAACCTATGTTGTTGGTAACCCTCTAGAAGTCAGTGCTATCAGTGTTGAACATATAGTTGGTCATATTGTGTGGGGGTTGATAGTTTCTGCGTTAAGCCTAAGTCTTAGATATTTTGTTTTAGGTGGTATTTTCCCAATAATTTTAGACTCGGATCATATAATTCAGTTCTTTGACTTGGAAATGGTGCCGCGAATGGCACATTCTATTTCATTTGGATTTTTAGCGTCTTTTGTCTTGTTATTGATTTTTGGAAAACGCGATTATGGGTTAGCTTGTATAGCTTTTGCAGCAATGCTTACACATGTATCTTATGATATTTTGCTTGGTGGAACAACTACTTTCCCGATTTTAACACCTTTTGTAGTAGAATCAGTTACATTTCAAGGTCATGACTGGATTGTCATACAGCTCATAGCTGTGGCAATAGTAGGACTTTGTACCATAATAACAAAAATAGAAGCTAGGAAAAGATTGGTTGTTTAGATTAAACAACATTAGATTATTCTAACTATATCAAAGCTTAAGAATGTCTTTTTGTTCGTTGACTTGATGTTTACTACTGTTATAGGTGGAACTGCATCTCAAGTACTTGCAAGAAAAATTGCAAAAAGACTAAAAGCTAAATGCCTATTGCTTTAAACTTCGCGCCCACTACAATTTTGCTTGCAGCTTGCAGCTTGCAGCTTGCAGCTTGCAGCTTGCAGCTTGCAGCTTG
>JBBDOC010000044.1:0-23522 GCA_040877295.1 Nitrosopumilaceae archaeon | reverse complement strand
AGGAAGAAGACCTTTTATTGAAACATTAAGCAAATTCTGGTTTGTTATTTGTAATTCTACAATATCATCACTTGAGGCAGTATTCATAACAGTCTTGAAATCCTCTACTCGTAATCCAAAAAATGATGTCTTGGTATCCAATTCATCAAAAGAAGACTTTGGAAAAGTTACATCAAGTAAGGCAATGTGAGTTGGATCCATCCCTCTAAAGGTAATTCCATCATTATTTACAATGAACATGGCTTCTTCAACAATATCTCCGATCGCATTTAGGACTGCCTTCCATTCTCCTACGTTTTTTATCCTAGCCTTTAACAAAGTTCAAACAGTCGTGTACAGTACCTCTTTAAATTCTTTTTAGTTGATCTTTTTCAACATAAAATTTGAGTTCTAAAAAGTAAATTCATTTTTTTTGAAATGATATACTTTGATCGACACTCCTTCAACATTTGCTTTACGTTTTCTTAGTATTAGATCTAATATTCCTGAATCATCTTGAAAAACGCCTAATTCAACTAGTGCATCTAGAGTAGGCTTTGCGAGGTTATCTAAATCATTTCGCGCTTGTTTTCCTTGCCGCATAAATCGTATAGGCAATAACGAAAAATCAAGTTGTACTATTGCTTTTTCTATTGGTTCTCCCTGCCAATCACTTAAGGCATTTTTTATTGTGTCTTTCCAAGGTCGTTCTATTTTAGAATCTCCAAAAGTCACAGGTTTGCCCTCTACAAATTTATCAATTATTGCTTTTTTCTCCATTTTTGTCTACATTCCCAACAATAACCATTCAATAATTGCTTTTTACTACCACAATGGCGACATAGTTCAACCAATTTAACACAAAATAACTACCTAAGCTGACTGTCTTTTTTGTCCCGACCTTCAACTATTCTATGACAACCTATGCAATAGATCCTTACATTTTTCCAATCATCATCATAGGACTTTCCATTTTTATGGTGTACTGAAAGTGATACTTCAGGAATTCCCTTTCCACATCTCTCGCATTTGGCCTTTAGATGTCTAAGTATGGCAGTTTGATTGAAACGCTTTCTTTTTGTCATAATTTGATATAATTATAGTATAATTAAAGAAATACTAAATATTTCAGTAGTCTGTTCGATTTAGTTCATTTACAAAATTATCAATTGGTATTTTTTGATCAAACGAGTCCAAAAGTTCTTTTGAAACATTATCTATAAAATAAAATCCATAAACTCTCCGATTAGAGTCTTTAACTGCTTCTACTAAATCCAAAAAATCATTATCGCCTGCAAGTAGTAAAGCGAAATCGTACTGGCCTTGATAAGCTTTTGAAATCATGTCGATGGCTAATTTAGTATCTACACCTTTTTGTTTAAATGGCCCGTTCTTATTTTGACCTGTTCTTACAAGTCGTCCTAATCGTACCTCAAATCCATTAATGCTTTTAATTTTTGAAAACCATTTGTTCTGTTCATCGTATTCTGGATCTGAATGATCGACCATAGCATCATAATAATACACCCGAGTCAAGTCGCCAGAATATTTTCCCCTACAATTTGCAGTAAAACTTCCTTCTAATCTATCCCTTAAAATATTAAAATTAATTGTATCTGTTTTAATTTTTCTTTTACACTGTTCTCGTAGATAACCACCATCAATAAAGGCCATCAATCGTGCCAAAGGAGGTCTTCTATTAGAAATTCCCATACCAAGTCTGTGTTTATAACTTTTAGATAAATTCGATCAAAACTCATCATAATCAATTGTTATAGGACTATTAGTATACGAATTTGTTTTTTCTTGAAGTATAGCTTGTTCAATATGAAAATTTGAGGGTAAGCCAATAGGTAAAAATTTCCCTTTAACAGATGGATCTAAATACTGATTTTCTTCCATTCCTAGGAAAATAAAACCCCCGCCATAATTTGCGAAAGCTAGAGCATCTTTTACAAACTTTGGGAAGTCAGAATCTTTATCTGTACTAATTTTTTTCTTGTAATCTAAAAAGGGAGTCTCTTTTCCTAAGCTAAATAAATAATTCTTAACATAATCTCCAGTTGGATCAACTAGAACATCATTTATTTTAATTCCGCCTTCATTATTCATAAAAAGTAGAATCTCTAGTTGTTATTTAGTATATTTTCACTGTATAACGTATTAAATTTTTTAATTTAATCTTAAAACCTGGGAAATCCCGTTATCCTTTGAAATCCTAAATATGTTATCAACATAGGTCTCTAACTCCTTTTCATGCGACACTAAAATAATTTGTTCAGATTTTAGCTCATCAAGCAATGTACGAATCTTTGCAAGCTGCGTTTTTGAAAATCCATCTGTTGGCTCATCTAAAATAAGCAAATTTGACTTCATTGATTCAGTTTCCTTTCTCATAAGTGAATTCAAAGTCAATCTATATGCTAGTGCAATACTTGTCTTTTCTCCACCTGACAAATACGACACATCTTGCTCGTATCCATCCTGTGAAACAATTGGCGTAAAGTTCTCATCAATTTGTGACTCTTTTGTTGGGTCCTCAATTAAGATAAAGTACCATCGACTATATGTTTCATTAAAGCTCTGAAATATTGATAGTAACACCTGCTTTTCAATTAATCCTATAGTTGGAATAAAAAATTCATCAAGCCAGGAATGATATTGCCTGAATTTTTTGTATTCGACTTGCCATTTTTTTGCATCAGATATTTTATTTTCATTTTCTAAAATTTTACTTTTCTCATTTTGAAGATTTTCATTGGCTGCAGCAACCCTGGAAGAAACTATACTAATCTCATATCGTAACTTTCTTAACTCAGAATCTTTCTGGCTAATCTCTCCATCAAGTTCTGCAAACGAATCTATTTTCTTTTTAATTTCGCTTAATTTTTCTTCCTGGCTAGAAATTTCATTTTCTATACCATCAATCTCTTTTTCATATTTTGCAAGTAATTTGCTTCCCTTTGTCTGATTTTCTTTAATTTGCTCTATCTGATTCTTTGAATTTTGATATTCTACCAATCTGTCTTTGAGTGCTAAATAATACTCTACTGGGTCATCTGTTTCAAATTCAAAATCTTCCTTTGGAACATTATTTTGCTTCTGGAAATCCTTGATTTTAGTCTCAATTTTGCTTAATCTAGCTTGCTTTTCCTCATACTCTTTGATTCCAGGAATTATCGTTTCTAACTCTAAAATTTGTTTCTCTAATTTCACTTTTTGAGAATTTTGATCATCTAATTCTGACTTTGTTTTGTAATATTCTTTTGTTATTGTTTTTAATTTAGTATCAATTTCAGCTAGTTTTTCTTTTCTCTCTAACTCTAGATTTGCAATGTGGGTTTTTGTGATTTTACCTTCACAGATAGGGCATTTTGAGCCAAGTTTCGCAATATTTGCTATGTCTTGTTCAAGCCTTTGGCATATCGTTTCATTTTTTATTTTCTCTTTATTGCACAAGTCAACACTTTTTTGATTACCATCTATCGTTTTTTCAAGATTTACTAACTCATTTTTTAATTCTTTTAGATTCTTTTCAAGCTTCGTTTTATTTGAATTTACATTTTTACCTAATTTAGTTTTTAATTTTGCAAGTTCATAATCTAATGATTCTGACTCTGATCTGGACTTTGTCAGCTCATTACTTATGTCTCTGAATTTTTTTATTTTTGTGACAATTTCTGCAACAGTCATTGATGTTGGTTTTGTAATTTTTGTATACTGAGATAACTTGTCAGCTAAGTCATGCAAATCCTTTTTTGTGTCCTTTATCTCCTGCAACACACTTTGCAAATTTTTCCTGTTTTGCTCTAGATTGCTTTTTGTACTATCATATTTTGTCTCATACTGCACCTTTTCTTGATTTTTTCTACGTAACTCTTCTAATTTTTTTTCTACACTATTTTGTGCCTCTTCTAGTCTTTCTTTTTCCTTTTTTAATTTTGAAATCTCAGAATCTAGTTGCAAAGTCTTTTTTCTTGCATCATCTACTATGCTCTCATACTCTGAAATATTGCCAAATCTTTCTTCAAATCTTGCCATCTGTAATTTGATTTCAGATGCAACCTCTTTTGCATTAAAAACTGCAGTCCTGTAATCCTCTACTCCAAACGCCCTTCTGATAGTCTCAAGCCTTTTTGCCGAATCAGATAAAACCTGCTTCATTTCTTCCTGGGGCGTAAATACGGCATACCTAAAGATCCTGCTTTCCGCATTTGCGCTTGCAGGCTCGTTAAACCTGAGTATCTGCAAAACTCGTTGCTTTAGCTCAGCTGGCGATAGCGGCTCCTTTGTGTCACCTATCATAAGATACGACCCTCGTGGGTCCTGATTCACAGAGTTTGCCCTTCTTTTCAAGGACCGCTTTATTTGGTAATTTTTCCCATCAACTGAAAAATCAAGCATCACACATCCATCATTTGCCTTTTTTGAAAGCAATGCCTGTGCATTTTGAGACCCAAGACCAAACAATGCAAACTCGATTGCCATTAAAACAGACGACTTGCCAGACCCAATGTCGCCTTCAAATAAAGTAATTCCTCGCGGAAATTCGATTTGCTGTCTTGAATAGCTTCGAATATTCTCAAGCAGTATGGAATTAAGAATCATCTGTCTTCAGCTCTAAAATACCAAAAGCGCCTTGCTTGATTCTTTTCAAGTACTCTAATTTTTTCTCATTTTCAAGTGATGGCTGTCCTAATTCACTGAGTAATTTTTTTGCAAGCAAAACACCAGAATCACCAATCAGCTCTTTTTGCTCAAATCGAAGCTGACCAATATTTTCTTTGAACACATTTGTCTCAATTTCATCTTTGTCGCGTCCCTTTGCCTCTGTAATCTTGTACTCACTTGATGTGAGTTTGTTTTTATTGATATTTACTGAAATAGCTCCACTCTGCACAAGCTGCTCTCTAATTAATGATAAATCAATCTCTGCTGTTTTGCCAGATGAAAGCTCGCCTTCAACTTTGATAATTACAATTTTTCCTGCAGGATCAATTTCTTTTACTTTGTCTGCAAGCTCTTTATTTACAGATTCAGTCTTTCTATTTTCTGCATCAACCTCAATTATTTCATAATCTGCATTTTTTATCTCAACAAACTCGACACTTGTAATCTTGTCATCAAATTCTACTAAAACAAAACCACGCTTTTGTCCTTTTGCGTTTTCTTCTAAATCACTATGGTATCCTGCAAACAATGCTCCTGGATACACAACATGCGAATAATCTGCATACTGTTGATGCAAAAATTTGTGCATATGGCCTCCAGCATAATACGAAAATCCCTTTGGCAGAAAAGACAGGGGCATAAACTCACCTTCTGGGCCTTGCTCTGTTTTGACCTCAGAAATTCCTCCATGAAATAAAAATATCTTAAAGCCAGGCTCGGATTCAAGCGATTCTCTATCTAATTTCTCATAATACTCTCTATCCTTGCCTGCTTTGAGCCCAGAAAAGCCTGCAATTTTGACACCAGTCTTATCCTGAATAAAATCAAGTGCGATTTTGCCATCCTGAGAATCTTTGACTCTAGTAACTTTAGTGATATATCCAGTCTCTGCTAAAAGATCAATTACAGAATTTGAAACAGGTGAAAAATCATGACTCCCATACACAACATAAACTGGAATGCCTGCATCATGCACCTGCCTGAATTTAGCAAAGGCAAACTTTTGCACCCTCATCTCTGGAATGTTGCTATGAAACAAATCCCCTGGAATCAAAATAAAATCAACTTTGCAAGCTATGCACTCATCTAGTGTCTTCTCAAACACTTCTTGCTCTATTTTTTGCAAAGCCTCTTGTTTTTGAAATCCTAGATGAATATCAGAGAGGTGCGCAAACCTCAAACTAGAACACCTTTGTTTTTGTGGATTTTTCTACTCTTTGATGTTCTTTTATCATCTCTTCAAACAAAGGAATCTTTATCGGCATTGCAAATGGAACAAAGATACTTGTAATTATTGCCTCACCTTTATCCAGGCTTGCAATATTTTTGTCATCTTCTGATAAATCCTGGGAAGCTGATGCAATAATTGCCTCACGTTCTTGCTTCATCTCATTTCCCAAAATTATCTTTGTATTCATATTTGCCAAAATAGTTTTTGGAATCACACTTGATAGTTGTGTAATTGCAGTCAAGCCAACTTTGAACTTGCGTCCCTCTTTTGCAATCGTGCTGTAGATATTATCATTTTTTGATGTCAACACATCTTCGCCAATTACGCGTGGTGCCTCTTCAATAACTACGGTAGCTACTGGCTTTCTTGCAAGCTCGCCAGTTGACTTGTACTCTTTGTATCTATGCAATAATCTTGATGCAATAATATTTCCAACAATTAATTCTGCCTCATCACCTAATCGCGAAGTATCAAGAATGACAACTTTGCCTTGTTCTATATCATTTACAATTCCCTCAACTGTAGTGAGCCCTTTTGTTGTTGAATCAAATACCTCGTGCCTTGAAATCAAATGCCCTTCTTCGTCTCGCTCAAGACCTAAAATTAGGCGTAATTTTCGCTGAATCACGCTCAAAGTTACTGCCTGGAACTCTCCTCTACTCGGACTGTCTCCTCCCATTGCTACAGTTTCAGGGTCTGCAAGCATTACTTGTGTTAACCAATCATTGCGATGTCTTCTATGATATGTTCGAATTGCCTGAAACTGTGCATCAGAAAACTCGACAATTCCTTCAAAGTGCTCAGGCCTGATTGATTCTAAATTAATTGATAATCTGTTTGCGCCAGCTGGTGGATTTGCAGGAGTATAATACACCAAATTATTTTTTGCATTTTGATGATCTTTGAGTCCAGGGCCACGTCTTCCATAATATTCATCATGTGCATCTAAAACTAGTGCACCAACTTTGTTTGAATCCAAAACATGCCACAAAATCATCTTGACCAAGTTTGATTTTCCACGACCAGTTGTTGCAGGAATCAAGATATGATGAGAAAACACATCTTCTGCAGGAAGCCACACTTCGGCCTCTTTGATTACTTTGGTACCGCTTCGAATATAGCCAACAAAGATTTGGTCGCCGCCTTTTTGCAAAAATTCTAGATCTTTATTTGAAATTAGTCGTAATTTGTTAAAAAATGAAGGCATCGACTTTGGTATCTTGACCTGGCCATCTCCTCTTGAGATCCTGGCAAGTGGTTTTATCCTTGCTAAAACATAATTTACAAACTCTGGCTCATAAAACTGGGCATCAACTACCCCTTGCTCTAAATTAACGCCTGACATCATCTGTTGCATCCTTTCTTGAATCTGAGAACCATACTGCAACGCAAATACTTGCAAAATCAAAAACGAGTTATCCTCTTCAGATACTAGTAAATCTCCAATCTCTAAATTAGTGCCTGCCTTTTGTCTAACTATAATGTCGCCAAACTTTCCTCCAACTACTTGTCCAATTATTGAAATTTCTTCCATTAACTAGTCACTCCATTTAACACATCATGCGCAGTCATACTTGCACTATACTTTTGTAATTTTTTCCACTCTGGGCGCTTTAGCATCTCAGAAAGTACGATTCCCTTGTACATGCCAAGCTCATCCATTCGTACTTGGGCAAACCTGTCTGCATCAATTGCTCCATACGGATATCCAAGCATGGATACGTCCTGGGCGTTTTCAGCCAGGCTTGCAAGTACGGAATTTAGCTCATCTTTACTCATTTCCTGGAACTGTTCTCGCAAAATCTCAAATCTAAACACAAAATTTGACTTTGGATGAAACTTGACAACAAGCATAAAGCCTCTGTCATCTGATGAGACTTCTTCAGCTATTCTAATAAACCATCTATCAAATTTGACATTTTCGGAAATCTCTGACACTCTAGCTAGCAAGGGGTCACCTGCCTCTGTAATCAATCTGCTTGTTTTAGCAAGACCACACACAATCACTCCTTTTTTCTTTGCAGCATCATACAATCTGTTTGCATACTTTATCTCGTTTTTAAAATTAGTTTGTAGTGAGCCATCAATCACAATCACATCGCCTGGTTCTAACTCCTTTTCAACAACTCGAATTGCCATTTGCCACTCTGCAAATCTTCTTGCAAGTGAATTCAATCTAGCTTCTTGCAATATGGTAGTGCTTTCTGTAATCGATTCAAGATCACTTTCTGATGGCAAAAACTCGTAATCTTTTTTGTCATGCACAAACAATCTAGTCTGATAGCTTACCTTTTTCTTTCCATCTTCTGTATGCACATTTGAAGCAACATAGGAAAAAAACTGAATCCTGGGACCCATCTTTGGTTTTACTCTTTTTTTGCCCTGGAACAATGAAAAATAAACCCGATTGATTGTAATCAAAAAGTTTGGTGAATCATCAAGTGGTCCATCTCCACCATCAATAAACGCAATTTTTTTAAAATCAGAAACAGGTTTTATCTCCTCAAATTTTGAAGGTTCTATAACATACTGATTTCCTTTGCTGTTTAGTACCACATCAAGATGCTCTTTTTGTGAGAGGTGTGCTCCAAGCTCACCAATCAAACTCTTTACTGGATCTTCAGTCATTGTAACCTTGTTTTTCTCCTTTGGTATGATGTTTACCAAATGTTGCGATCTGACTCGTAGCTGTCAGAATTTTAACCTCTTTGGGATTTGATCGCATACTGGCTGATAGTATGTGTAGTTATTATCTGACCTGTCAATAGTATGCATACTTTAGCTACCGTTGAGCCTAATTTTGTCTGCATACATCTTCTTTTTTATTTTATTTTTCTATGCTAGGAAAGATTCATCGATAGCTTATGGCCTTCTTTAGTGAGACCATACAATCTTCCTTTTCGCAGTTTTGGTGTCAGGCAAACAACGAGATTTTTGTTAGCTAGTTCTTTTAATGCAGTGCTGATGTGGCTAGGGTAGATAGAGACTTTTTTGGAAATTTCAGCAGGTGTCATAGATTTATCTTTTAAAGCTAGGATTATCTTTTTTCTATAATTGCTTGCTATAACATATCCTAATTTGTATGATGGTTTTGTCAAGTATCTATCTCGTAGCTATTTTGTAACTGGGGTTTTGTTCATTATTACCAGTTAAATACGATTTAGCTACGATAATATTACAATATTAACCAGAATGAAATAAAATGGTAAGAAAAATAGACTATGGACCAGTAGCAGAAGAAATCGCTTTTAATCATCTAAAGAAATCTCAGAAAAAACCAGTATTTTTACATGGAACAAAGGGATACTGCCAAAAATTTGGTGATGTTCAAATTGGAAAAAACAAAAACACCTGTAAAATTATTGAAGTTAAAGGCCAGAGCGAAGACTATGACTCAAATACAGAATGGGATGTTCCACGACATTATATTTCAATTTCCAAAACTGAATATGATTTTTTAAAAAATAATCCTGATAGGTTTGATGTTTGGATAGTCTATCGTTTAAAGTATAATCCTAATCCCAAGTATAACAAACCAAAAATAGCTGTATGTAAAGGTGAGGACCTACTCAAGTGTAAAAAAGAAGTACGGAATATTTTTATAAAAACACCAAATGATTTTTGGAAAAATACTAAACAATATCAAACTAGATACAATAAAAAAAGATAAGATACATCTAAACCAGAATATAAAAGAAAAGAGAGAATATAAAACAGTTTGAAGACTCTATTTTCTTAAATCAAGAACGCAAAACCTTATGAATTAAGCCCAACGCCATTGTGATCTTTTTAGATGCTCTAATGAAACCAACGCATACACCAATGCCATGACTGAATCTTTTGGATGGTTGTATTCTTTTACAGGATGTTGCCTTGCATCCTCAATTACATCTTCTAGGTACGAAATATCCTTTCTTGTAATACTTGTAAGATCATCAACAAGAAAGCCTGTCTCATAGTCGTGTAGTGAAGGAATCATCAACTGTAATCTACTCTTTTTGGTATCTGATTCAAACCGAGGATGGTAGATTTTTTTTTGCATTGACCCAACTAGCAAATCTATATTTGAAGTCTTGTCAATCTGTATCCTGCCAACCTGATCCCCATGCTCATCTGTTTTTTCATTAAAAATCTGGAGTGGTTTTGTAATATCGGATACTGTGCGTGAGCCAATAAACTTTGTAGCAGAAACTCCACTAAATGCAGCTCCAGTCCTTACACTGTGTCCACCATCTTGAATCAATTTTACTTGGTTTGCACCATATCCCAGGTCGCCAACTCCAATGTCGCAACTATAATCCTTGAATAATTGTGCAATGTATTCAGCTTGCTCCATCTGATTTTCCTGAGGTCTTTTCTCAATAAAGGCAAGCTGCACCCTGTTTGATTTTTGCCACAACATTACAATAGCAATTGCAGTAACACTTGAGGAGCCAGACCCAAAATCAACTCCCATGCCGATTGTTATTTCATTTCCATAAATCATCTTTAGTTCAGTGACCTCCCTAGCTGACAAGAGTGAAAAACGTCGGTACGGAGTCATGCACTGAAGCACCATCTCTCTTGTAATTGGCCTGTGAGGACTGTTGTAGAACGTTCCAAGAACATGTGATTGAAACTCTGATTCAGGTAGCTCTTTTTTCTGGTACTGTATAGAAAATCTTGGATGTATCTTGTACTTTGTTACTGCGTCATCTTCTGTTAGTGGAATGCTTGGAAATATTGTCTGTGGTATGTGATACCCATGAAACATGGTAGCATCAGGATTTTGCGGAACCCATTTTCCTTTTAGCACATCTGCAAGATAGTTACCAACTATCAAGCTTGTTCTGCCAAATAGATATTCGCCATCTTTTAATGTGCTTGCATCTCCAAACTGTAACCTTTCTCGCCAGTTTGGATCATCGTAGTACCATTCCATCTGATTTGTTTGCATCCATAATTTTTCATACGCACTACCAGACTCACCACCAATTCCAAAGATCCTGAGTTTTCCCTTTGTTGCCATCATGGTCTGATTCACTCTTCCAACGTGCTCAATGTCTTGGTATTGTGCTTCATCTATCACACAAAGCGTTGGTGATTTTCCTTCAACGTGCCTGTACTGGTAGTTATCCGTTAGCAGGTATATGGTGCTGTTGTTTTTGAGTGAGATTTCACCCACATTTCCAGGATGCCGCAGAAACTTGTAAAGAACTGGATTTAAAAGAAATGTTCCAACTCGCAATTTCTGTTTTGAAAAAGCTGAAAGATTCTTTTCATCGTGAGTTACATAACATATCTGAATACCAGATTTTGTTGTGGCCTCTTTTGCAATAAAATCAGTACATGCAGTAGATTTGAATATCTGCCTTCCACCCATGACCATTACAAAATCGGCATCATCTTGGTAAATTGGAAGCCAAAACGGAACTATTCTAAAATCCCTTTTGTTATTATCTACAAACGGTCTAGCCTCATTAATCCATGGCAAGATATCAGAAGGTAGTTTTGGAAGATTATTTGATGAGCCTTGACTAAGAATCTTTGCAAGCTTTTGATGGTGCCTTCCCCAACTATCTATTACCATCATTGCTTATCAACCTTGGAATTTAATTCCAGTATAGTATCATAAGTTGGTGTACATACTAGATTGATCTTTTGTGCTAGAAATTTTGCCTTTAGCTCTTTGATATTTAAATTTAATTTATAATACTTTACAATGTTTTGTAAATCGCCCGCTTCTATACATTTCTGACGAATCTCATCAACTAGTATCTCTTGTCTGGTAAGTGATTCAATTTCTTCTTCTATCGTAATAATTCCTTTTTCTCTTGCAACTTTACATCGCTTCAAAAAGTCGTTGTCTGATGATTCAAGTAATTTGTTGTCCCATTCATTAAAATATTTTAAAACAGTCTTGATGTTAATTCCTGTCTTTCTATGTGTCGAAGTAGCAGAATAATGTTTTTCGTGGTACTGTTGAATCTTTTCTTTGAGCTCTTTCTGCTCCTGCTTTGTAGGTCTGCCTTTCTTTTTATTGATCTGAGTACTCATTCCAAATTAAAAGTTAGCAAACGCGGTTATTATGTATTGAAACTTTGTGCGTCAAAAACTAAATACATAATAGTAAGTGAAAACTTTCAACTCAAAAACTAAATACATAAAAGCAAGTGATTTTGTTTGCTTTTTTTTGATTCTGCTTAATTCTAATTTGTAAAATTGTTTGCAAACGTCGCTTTATTGTTTTATCAAAAGAATTTTTTTTAATTGTACCATTTATTTCCATTTATTTACGAACAAATTTTTAAAAAATAAATGGAATTAAGACGAGCTAACTTTGCCACAAACACATAATCTAAATTACAATCTGATCTGAAGGTCTTCGCTTGAAGAAAATCGGTTTACTAGGCTGTGGTGCAATTGGAACACAAATAGCACTAGCTATTGATTCTGGCAAGATTCCAGCAAAACTGACCCACATTTACGATATCTCAAAAGAACGAGCATCATCACTTGTCTCAAAGCTTAACACAAAACCAGAAATAACACAAAACGCAGCCCTTTTGGCATCCTCTCCAGTTGATCTTATAGTTGAAGCAGCATCTCAAGACGCAGTAAGGGACAATGCCCTGACCATATTGCAAAATAGAAAAGACTTGATGATCATGAGTGTTGGTGCACTTTTAGATGAATCCATTTTTGATGTAATTTTAGAAGGATGTAAAGATTTTAAAAAACAAGTTTATCTTCCATCAGGGGCAATAGCTGGCCTTGATGCAATCAAATCTGTAAAAGACGAATTAGAATCATTAACACTTGTTACAACAAAAAATCCAAAGTCATTAAAAGGCGCAAAGTTCTTTGAGACGTCAGACATTGATTTAGGCAAAATAAAACATCTGACAACAATCTATGAAGGCAATGCAGAAGACGCAGTCAAACTATTTCCAGCAAATATCAATGTGGCAGCGCTATTAAGCCTGACAGGTCTTGGCAACAAAAATACCAAAGTAAGAATTGTCGCAGACCCAAACACTGACAAAAACACACATCAAATAGAAGCAGGCGGCAAATTTGGTAAAATATCAATCAAGGTTGAAAATGTGCCTGACCAAAATAACCCAAAAACTAGCAGACTTGCAATACTTTCAGCAATAGAATGTTTGCGCTCTATATGCTCAAGTGATATCCGAATAGGTACCTGATTTGGCAAAAATTGCCAGAATTATAAGATTTGTGAAAATTATGGTCTATAATGTCATGTTTTAAATGCCAAGTAAAACCAATTTTTTTGTTTGAATCTAAAAGACGAAATTCTAAAACTAAAAAAGGAAAAGGACATTGTTATTCTAGCTCATAATTATCAGATCCCAGACATTCAAGATGTCGCAGACTATGTTGGAGATTCACTAGGTCTTTCAAGGCAAGCAGCAACAACTAGCAACAAAACAATACTATTTTGTGGAGTACACTTTATGGCAGAAACTGCAGCAATAATTTGTCCAGACAAAAAAGTTTTGATACCTGATCCTGCAGCAGGATGTTCATTATCCGACTCTATAACCATTGATGAGCTAAGACAATGGAAAACAGAACACCCAGGGGCAGTATCTGTAGGTTATGTAAACACAACTGCAGAAATAAAATCAGAGCTAGACTATTGTTGCACATCATCAAATGCCATAAATGTTGTAAAGGCTATTCCAGAAAATAAAGAAATATTATTTTTGCCAGACATGTTCCTTGGCTCTTATGTCTCTAAAATGACTGGAAGAAAAAACATGTACATTTGGGCAGGCGAATGTCATGTCCATGCAGGTATAAGCTCACAAGACATACAAAACAAACTTGAACAGCTTCAAAATGCCGAACTTGTAGTACATCCTGAATGTAGTTGTACAACTCCAATGTTGTATGATATTGCAGTTGGTGATTATAACAACAGACAAGTTCAAATTCTTTCAACTGAGGGCATGATGAACTATGTTAACAATTCACCAACACAAAACTTTGTAATTGCTACTGAAACAGGAATCTTGTATAGAATGCGAAAACAAAATCCAACCAAAACTTTTGTTCCAGCTTCAGAAAAGGCTGAATGCCAATACATGAAGATGATTACCTTAGACAAAGTCTACAAATCTCTTCTTGAAGACAAATACGAAGTAAAAGTGCCAAAGAAAATTGCAGACAAGGCACGCTTGGCAATAGAACGAATGCTTGAAATCAGTTAGATTTTTTATCTAATCGATAATTTTTTTGGTGTATTGACAGGATTATTTCACAAAAGCATAGAACAAAAAGAGATTATTAAAAGAAAAAAAGAGCTAAAGGTACTTGTAAAAGACAAACAATACGATAAAGTTCTTCAAATCGGTTCTGAGCTATTAGAAAAAAGACCAGATGATCTAGATGTTTTATTCATTGTTGGAAGCATACACTATATGCGTGGCAAGCACAAAATATCGATTTCATATTTTAATAAAATCCTTGGCATAAGCTCCTATGACACAGAAACTCTACTTTTAAAGGCAAATGCGCTGTTTGAATTAGGTCAGTACAATGAAGCAGTCAAATGTTGCAACAAAATTCAAGAAATTGACTCTAAAAATAAAGTAGTTTTAGATTTATTATCAAAAATTGACGGAAAACAAAGATGGCTTAGATAACTTCAAGACTAAAATCAATTCCTTTTACACTGCTTGTTATTTCACCAACAGAAATCATATCGACTGCGGTTTTGGCAAATGCTTGAATATTTTTTGAGTTAATGCCGCCTGAAGCTTCTAACAAAACTCTATTTTGTAGTCCTAATTTTTTCAGCCTTGCTATAGTCTTTGCAATCTCTTTTGGACTGAAATTATCAAGCATAATGATGGTAGCACCTTCACGTGCCGCAAGGATTGCATCATTTTGATTTTCAACTTCGATCTCAATTTCTTTGTATTTTTTTCTGGCTTTACGAATTAGATTTGTTATTGAATCAATTTTCAAGTGATTATCCTTTATCATGATCATTTCATCAAGTGACATTCTATGTTTCTCTCCACCACCAATTTTTACTGCCTCTTTGTCAAAATAACGCAGTCCTGGAGCTGTCTTTCTTGTTGCAAAGATATGTGATTTTGAATTTACCTTTCGAATTTTTTCTACTAGGTTATTTGTCTGGGCAGCAATCCCACTCATTCTTGTAAGCAGATTCAAGGCAGTACGTTCACATGTTAATACTGACTTTGCATATCCTGAAACTTGCAAAACTATTTGGTTTTGTCTTATTTTGCTTCCGTCTTTTTTTAACACTTTGACTTTACAACCTTTCAGATAAAAAATTTCTTTTGCAAACCTTACTCCTGCTAGTATACAATTTTGCTTTGCAATAATTTGTGCAGTTATGATTTTTTTTGGCAAAAGCCTACTAGTAATGTCTCCTTTGCCAACATCTTCAGCTAAAAATCGTAAAAGTTCTTTTTTTTGATTTATTTTCAACGCAAAATTTGCTTTTTATGTACTTATTAATCATAACACAAAAACCAAAGAAATTACCACACAATAATTTGAACAGATTTTTGGTTATGTTACTTTTAAGGCGTATTTTCCTTCCTTTGTAATTCCCAAAGTCTGAGCTATGTGAGAATTTACAGGGTCTACAACTACAACAATCCCAGTCCAATCAGGTGTAAGATCTGATGATTTACAATTTCCACAAACTTTTGCAATTGTAATACATTTGCATTTTCTGCATGCCATTTCCCTGGCCATTTTACTTCCCCTTGACTGTTACTACCTTCTTTTGTTTTTCTGGTTCTTTTTCTTTCTTTTCTTCAGCGCCTGAAGATTTTTTAATTTCTTCTGCAATCCATTCATCTGCTCCTAAGAATGGCTGTCTGCATGTAATTCCTATTTTTCCCATTGATGCTGCTTTTCCCAACGAAACAGCTGTTATTCTTGAACGCAATGTAGAGCCAACTTTTAATGTGCGGCCACTTTGATTTGCAAGAATTATTCCTGATTTTACATCACTTTTTAGATAATCATCCATAATTTGTGATAGGTGTAACAAGGCATCTGTTGGTCCAATTCTTACAAAAGCACCAAAATCTGTAATGTCCACAATTTCGCCGTGTACAATCTCTTGAATCTTTGGATAAAATGTTAATGCTTCAAATTCTACTTTATGAAAAGTTCCACCATCCCCTGGTACCATCTTTCCCATTGGTTCTACCTTTGCATCTAAAATCATGATGATATAGCCCAAGTCTGCATTGATCATGCTTTCGTATTTTTCCTTCAAAATGTTGACTGCAGCTTTTTTGAGAACAGTGCCAAACAGACTAGGCGGTATTCTGATAACATCAAGTAGTGTAGATATTGAGAACAACTGTGCGTGATTGAAGAACTTCAATTTATGAATCTTTGGGTAATTTTCAATAATTTTTCTGAAAATTTCTCAATTTGATATACGTAGATGAAATGAATAGTTATGTGGTTTGAAATTTTGAAATTTACTTGTTGATTAGGATTCCCTAACATCAAAATAAATGGAATTCAAGAATTTTGCAAGTGACCTATCTTTAAATAATGTAAATGGAATTTTTTGATTATGGTAGGCGTTGATCAAGTTCTTGAAAAATTAAGTACAGTAATTGACCCTGACTTGAAAAAAGACATTGTATCAATGGGAATGATTAAAGACTTGGAACTCAATGAAGGTAATTTGAAATTTACACTAGAGCTAACAACACCTGCATGCCCATTCAATGCAGAAATTGAAGAAGATGTTAGAAAGGCAGTAGGTGAGCTTGATGGAATCAAAAACTTTGACATGAGTGTTACAGCCAAGGTAATGGAGGGTCGTTCACTAGATGCAGACACAGCATTAGCTACAGTAAAGAACATCATCGGTGTTGCAAGCGGCAAAGGGGGCGTGGGAAAATCAACCGTTGCATTAAATCTGGCATTAGCATTATCCCAATCTGGAGCAAAAGTAGGGCTACTTGATGCAGACATCTATGGCCCTAGTATTCCATTAATGCTTGGAATGCAAAAAGCAAATTTGGAAGTTGATGGCAATAAATTACAACCAGCAGAATCAAATGGGCTCAAAGTAGTTTCATTTGGATTCTTTGCAGAACAAGAGCATCAAGCTGCAATTTATAGAGGCCCGATAATTTCTGGAATTTTAAAACAATTTTTAGTAGACACAAACTGGAGTAATCTTGATTATCTTATTGTAGATCTTCCACCAGGAACTGGAGATATTCCATTAACACTTGCACAGACAATTCCTATTACTGGTATAGTAGTAGTTACTACCCCACAAGATGTTGCAAGTAATGTAGCTGTAAAGGCAATTGGAATGTTCAACAAACTAAATGTTCCTTTGATAGGTGTAGTTGAAAACATGAGTTATTTTATCTGCCCAAGCTGTAATGAAAAGCATTATATTTTTGGCGAGGGTGGAGCAAAAAAAATCAGTGAAAAATTCAACATACCATTTGTTGGCGAAGTACCACTAAATTCAGGAATCATGGAAGGCTCTGACAAAGGAAAACCAATCATGTTAACAAATCCAAATTCTCCAAGTGCTGAGGCTTTTAGAAAATCTGCAAAAAATATAGCCGCACAATGTAGTATACTTGCTGCAAAACTTAGAGAAGAAATGAAAGCAGAGGCTGCAGAACCTGCTCCAACAAGCTAAGTTTTAGAATTGTTGTGCGCCTTCCAGAAAGTCTTCGAAAGCAACTAAAAACTCCCTTTGGCATTTTATTGCCAAACTCACAAGTAAATAAAAGCAATATTCAAAAACACATTTCAGAAAAAATATTCCTCATTACAGTTGGCGATGCCACAACAGAAAACATGATAAATTTAGGTATAGTTCCATCTCTTCAAATAATAGATAATCAGGAAAAAAGAAAAGAAAGAAAATCACTCTCCATTAAAGGTGTAAACGCCACATTATCTTGTAAAAATCCAGCAGGTCAAATAACCAAAGAAAGCATTACTGCAATAAAAAATAGTTTTAATTCAAAACCCCCAATTAGAATTACTGTTGATGGCGAAGAGGATCTACTAGTAATTCCCGCATGCATTTTTGCTCCAGCCAATGCTATTGTAATGTATGGACAGCCAAATGAAGGACTTGTGATAGTAAAAATTGATACAGAAATTAGAGATAAAGCACAAAAGATACTTGATTCAATGATCTAATGGGGTATGATGAGACGGTGGCTGTATGATAAATGATTACACTACTAAAAACTCTGACCCTACTAAATCAAATTTGAAAGAATCAAAATAAACAAAACTCAAGACAAGAATTGACATTTGAACATAAACTGCATTTTTATAACAAAAAACCATGAATCTTGATCCTGATATTAGGCTACAGATTTTAGAAAAGATTGGGGTCTATTCAAGCCGATTTTCTATTCCTGAACCGCGAGTTCTTCTTACCACACGAGAAGTTTTAGAAATGCCAAAGGAAATTACTGCTGGCAGGAGAACTTCAGCACACAAGTATTATGGCGTGTCATATTTGCAACACAGTCTTGTCTTCATAAATGTAAGAAAAATACCTGATGAAAAAACATTAGAAAACACAATTGTGCATGAACTAATCCACATGAGGTTTCCATATCTTGCTCATGGGAAAAGATTCAACAAGCTTGTAAGAAAAGGGCTCCATGGCAAAACCTTTCCTCCATATCAAAAACGAAAATGAAAACTTTGATAATTTTTTCTCAATGATTTATATTTCCCGCGAATAGGCGTGCTAGTATAAAATGGAAATACAAGAGCTTCTACCTATAGGAGCTGCCATTGCTTCTTTTATTGTTGCAGGCTGTTTTGCCGCTTGGGTTTCAAAACAAAATGCGGGAACAAAAGAGATGATGGAAATCTCAAATGCAGTAAGGGTTGGAGCATCTGCGTTTCTCAGACGAGAGATGAAGATAATTATTCCAATAGCAATTGGTCTTTCTGTAATTATTGGATATTTTATAGGATTTTCAAACGGAATTGCTTTTGCAGTTGGTGCAGCTCTGTCAGCAATTGCAGGAATTATTTCATTAAAGATTACAGTAAAAGCAGCAGTAAGGACTGCTCAATCAACAGGAAATGGATTGGGAAAAACATTTGCATTAGCATTTAGAGGTGGTGCAACAGTAGGCCTTGCAGTTCCGGCAATGGCACTTCTTGCAATAACATTGCTGTATTTTGCATTCCCTGACCCAATCACAATTGCTGGAGTAGGGATTGGAGCAAGTTTGATTGCCCTTTTCATTAGGATTGGTGGCGGCATATTCACAAAGGCAGCTGATATGGGTGCCGATTTGGTTGGAAAGGTTGAAGCTAACATCCCTGAAGATGATCCTAGAAACCCTGCTACAATAGCTGATAATGTTGGCGATAATGTAGGTGATGCAGCAGGGATGGGCTCTGATGTATATGAATCATATATTGTTACAATGCTTGCCTCAATTCTGATTGCTGCGCTTATTGGAGCTCCAGAAAACATTCTCTATCCAATACTTATTGGTGCATCTGGCATGATTGCTTCTATAATAGGCACTGCAACTGTAGGTTCTAGAAAAACTTCAGATGTAATGAAGCCACTTAACATTGCATTTTATGTTACTGCCGCAATTGCCATTGCATTAAACTTTGTATTCACGTATCTCTTTTTAGGTCAGAGTACAATTGCATATGCACTATTTGGCTCAACTATTGTTGGCGTAATACTTGTTCCAGTAATTCAAAAAATTACAGACACTTATACAAATTACAAATACAAACATGTAAAAGAAATTGCTGAATCAGCAAAGTGGGGTTATGCATCATTAGTACTGATGGGAATCATCAAAGGCATGCAATCAACTGGCCCATTTATGATTGCACTTGTTGTAGCAATAGCCATTTCATTTGCAATATCATCATCAGCTGCACCAGATCCTTCACAAGCACTACTTTATGGAATATTTGGTACATCATTGACTGCAATGGCAATGCTGAGTCTTGCAGGAATTGTACTAAGCATTGATGCATTTGGCCCAATTTCAGACAATGCTGGTGGCATAGTAGAGATGACTGGCATGGGTGAAGAAAATCGTAAAGTAACTGATGAGATTGATGCAGTTGGGAACACCACAAAGGCAATTACAAAAGGTTTTGCCATTGCTAGCGCAGGTCTTGCAGCATTAGCTATGATGCAGGCTTTCCAGTATGAAGCAAGCGAAGTATTTCATCAAGTTTTTGATTACAGTCTTACAAATCCTACTGTGATAATTGGTCTACTAGTAGGTGGACTCATCCCATTTATTATAACAGGTCAGCTAATAAACGGAGTTTCAAGAGCCGCATCAAAAATGGTTGATGAGGTAAGAAGACAGTTCAAAAATGATCCTGAAATACTTACAGGCAAATCAAAACCCGATTATGCTAGATGTGTAGATATTGCAACAGTTGCCTCACTTAAAGAACTATGGAAATCAGCAAGCATAGCTATTGCTGCACCAATAGTTCTTGGAGTCATACTTGGCCCTACAGCAGTAGCCGGACTTTTAGTTGGTGCTGTAGTTACTGGAATATTTTTGGCATATCATCTTGCTAACACTGGATGATCATGGGATAATGCAAAGAAGCTAATTGAAATGAGGGGGGCAAGAGGAACAGAAGAACACAAAGTAGCAGTAGTTGGAGACGTAATTGGCGATCCCTACAAGGATACAGCAGGCCCTGCCTTGAATACAGTAATAAAATTACTTAATACAGTTGCCATAGTGTTTGTTTCTGCATTTGTTGCTATTCTTGTACTATGATTTTTTGTCGTCTACAACCATAGTCATATCAAGCTCATCTATCTGAGACTCTATTGCCCGCTTTAATGCGTCATTGTGCTCAGAACAGAACTTGAAAAAATCATCTACTGTTACAAAACAGCCGCAAATCCACCTTGTTTTTTTGTCTCCTTCAACTGTTAATTTTGCATAGGATGGTGATTTCATCTATTATATTGATAAAATAGAATAAAAAAAGTTTGTATTTTAAAAAGTAAAGTTTATGGACAGCCTTCCATCTTTTGGATGAAGAATCCATCTTTCTTGATTGCCTCAGAGATTGGTTCAGGAGCTCCTTGTGAATGGCAAAACTGACATTCCTCTGTAGTTACTTGTGCGGTTCCTTCTCCAATTGACTTTAACCACTCTTTTGCATACTCGATTGCCTTGTCATGATCTTTGACCTCTGTAATGACATCAAAGTGCATTGTGTGGCCATCTTTTGCCTCTACATACGTATCGTAAACGTGTATCTCCATATCAAATATTGAAAGCAAGGGATATTTAATTCAAATAACTAGGCAGACCGTGAAAAATAAAATCGCACTGGAAATCCCAAAACTACAGAACATAATACTGGAACTAGATGACAAAACATCGCCAAAAACCGTAAATTCACTTTTAGATTCTTTACCCTTCTCTGTTGGAATTAATCTGTGGGGCCAAGAGATCTATACTGATGAAACACCTGTTAAGGTGGCAGAAGAAAACGCAAAACCTGTTGTGGAATTAAATGATGTAGCATATTGGCCAACTGGAAAGGCAGTATGTCTTTTTTATGGTCCTACCCCAATCGGTAAAAAGGGGGAAATAAAACCATATTCTCCTGTAAATGTGATTGGAAAAATTGTAAATCCAGACAAGTCCATTTTATCAAAAATAAAAAATGGTACAATTGTATCTTTTAAGAAAAATAACTAGACTATAGGAATTTCAACAATCTTTGATTCAAGTACAAATGCCTTAAACTCGTTTGTTAGCCCTGAGAAAATTACCCACACGTATGGATTTATTTCCATATATTTTTGGTCAGTAGTAGATGGATACGCTTCAGAGTTAGGATGCGAATGAAATATTCCAACTATTTCCATATTGTTTTTTTGAGCTTTGTTGTATCCTTGAAGAGTTTGTTCTGGTGAAATAGTAAAATTTACAGGCGATTTTTCTACATTGTCTGTTAAAAGTACGTCTTCAACAACTGCCTTGTTGTCCTGTATGTGGCCAAGTAAGATTGCACAGCATTCGTTTGGTTTTTGTTTTTTTGCGTGACTAGATAGAATCTGTTTTTGTGATGTTGATATGGTTATTGCATTTTGCAAATTTATTCTACAGTAACAGTTCCTTTCATCCATGGATGTAATATGCAGAAATAATCAAAAGTATCTGCAGTGTTAAATGTGTATTCAAAAATTCCACCTGGTGGAATCAGGTCAGAGTCAAATTCGCCAGAAATACCTTGTTCAAGACTTCCACTAGTTGCAGTGTGAGCTGCATTGTCATTGTTTGTCCAAACAACAGTAGTGCCTATAGATACACTAATGTCTGTTGGATCATAGTAAATCTGGCCTATCTGTTGAATGCTTGCCCCTTGTGGTATTGAAACATCGACTTTGACTGGTTCTTTTGCTTCTTCTAATACAAATGATGCAGTCATCCATGGGTGGACTATACACATGTATTGATATTCACCAAGCTCAAGACTTGAAGTGTCAAGCTGGAAGATTTCTCCAGGATTTATCATACTGGAATCAAATGTTTCACCAAAGTCAACTGAACTAGTTGCAGTGTGAATCGTATTATCATCATTTACCCATTCTATAATGTATCCTTTTGTAACATGAGCCAAATCAGGTTCATAGTCTGGATTTTCTTGCACTGATGATCCTGCTAAAATGGAAATTTTAAACACAGGTACAGTAGGGATAGTTTCTTCTATCTGCTCTGTGATCTCTTCAACTGGTTGCTCACTAATAAGATAAGTATCAGGGCCTGAAAGACCAAATCCAACATATGCTGCAATTCCAGCCCCTGAGGCTAAAATGAAAATACCTGCAACTGGTTTTGCATATTCTGGAATCTTCATTGCAACATAAGCAATAACAACTGCAGGTATCACAATGATCAACAACAATCCTGCAAAAACTGGAACTGATGAAACAGAACTAAGTGTAAACGCAAATGTTCCAAAAGCCAAAACAATTGATAATACTACTAGAGTGGTTGCCTTTGCTCTATTACTTGTTGAAATCCCGCCTTCTAATACGCCAACAGAAAAGAAAATCAAACCAAGTATCAATGTAAGTCCAGTCAATGCATGCATTCCATCAATAAAGGTATGTGCGATTCCAGCATACGATAGAGTAACTCCTGTTATTCCAATGGCAGTAAGACCCATTCCAGGCATCATAAGGTCCCAATTACTCATTTGAGCTAGATGGAATTCGTGTGATACTTAATTCTTTTGAAAGATTCTCAATTAGTCGAAGAAATTAAATCCCTATTAACACTGCGTAAAAAGAGATTGGGTTTAAAGGAAATACTTGAGATATCCAAGCCCAGAATAGTAGTTCTGCTTGTGATAACCGCAGTGACCTCGATGTATGCAGCAAGTAAGTTAATTGGACCAGCACTAGACTATCTGGATCTACTGCACATCATAATAGCTGGTGCACTAGCTTCTGCTGGCTCAAGTGCATTGAATCATTATTATGACAAAGACATTGATCCACTGATGAAAAGAACAAGTACTAGACCAATTCCATCAGGAAGACTAAAGGCAAAACATGCAATGATTTATGGTCTGGTTGTTAGTGCAGCATCAG
>JBBDOC010000043.1:0-23689 GCA_040877295.1 Nitrosopumilaceae archaeon | reverse complement strand
GAAGGATTACACCATGTGGCACTTGAAACAGATAACATTGAAGGTGAGGTTGAACGAATGCAAGGTTGTGGAATACAATTTCTTGGAAAAATAAGATCTGGTTCTGCTGGAACTAAAGTTACTTTTATTCACCCAAAATCTCTACACGGTGTTTTAGCAGAACTATGTTCACATCATAAATAACTAAAAACTTACTCCATCATCTTTAGAGTATCTGACGCAGTTATAATGCCACAAATTTTTGAATTTTTCGATACTAGTATACATTTTGAAAATCTGATCAAAGGAACAAGTGCATTAGCTGGCGTTTTATAATCAACTATTGGAGGAGACACTTCCATAACTTCTGCTAATTTTATTTTTTTCCAATGGTCTTCGTTTTCTTCTAGATGTTTTACAATGCCATCTTCCGTTACGACTCCAATTGGTTCTTGACCATTAAATATTGGAATTTGACTTATAGAACGTTTTCGCATCAGTTTTATTGCATCATGTAACGAATTGGTTGGTTTTAATTTTATAACTTCTTTACTACAAATATCGCCTGCCTTATTTGGTGAAAGTTTTCCCTCCAATGTTGCAAGACTGTCAAATATTTTTCTAGCTGTATCGTAACTTGGGTGTGTACGTCCAGATTCAATTTGATTAATCATTGAGGTGCTGACATCAACCATGTTTGCTAATTGTTTTTGTGTTAAACCTAACTTTATTCTTGCTTGTCTTATAGAGTCTAACCTTGGAAGCATATCATCTAATTAAAATCTTAATTCAGATATCTGGCTATCGTTTTCGTTGCTTTTTTTCTAATAGTGCAGCTTGAGCTGTAGATACTATGGCAATAGGGATTCTGTGAGGTGAAGCACTAACATAGCTGAGTTTAGAGTTATGGCAAAATACTATTGATTTTGGGTCTCCCCCATGCTCTCCACATATACCAATTTCAAGTCCAGTTTTTACTTTTTTACCTTTTTCAATGGCAATTTTCATTAAACTTCCAACACCATTCACATCAATTGATTGGAATGGACTTAGGTCAAGCATCTCTTTTTCAAGATATTCAGGAAGGAATTTTGCTTCGGCATCTTCTCGACTAAAGCTAAACACGGCTTGAGTAAGATCATTTGTCCCAAAACTAAAGAATTCTGCTGTTTTTGCAAGCTCATCTGCAATAAGACATGCTCTTACCACTTCAAGCATTGTTCCAAAGTTTACTTTAAGTTTCATTTTATACTTTTTTTCTATTTCAGATTTTATACGATCATAAATTTGCTTGATGTGATTAAGCTCAGAAATACTTCCTACTTGTGGAACCATGATTTGTGGATGCGCGTTAACTTTTTGTTTGACAAGCTCTACCGCTGCTTCAAATACAGCATTTATTTGCATCTCATAAATCTCAGGATATGTTATCCCCACTCTTACACCACGATGTCCCATCATTGGATTGATTTCTGAAAGCTCTCTTGTACGTTCCAATAATCGTTTAGCTTCTTCTAGGTCTTGTGTAGAATTTGTTTTTTCTAATCTATAGATCTTATTCATTAACTCCTCTGGATTTGGCAGAAATTCATGTAGTGGCGGATCCAGTAATCGTATAGTAACTGGATATCCTTCCATCTCCTTTAAAATTTTGATAAAATCACTTTTTTGTAGTTCCCCTAATTTTTCAAGTATTGATTTACGGTCTTCTAGAGTCTTTGCCATAATCATATCAACAAATAATCCAATTCTATCTCGTGCGTTGAACATTCTTTCGGTTCTGCAAAGCCCAATTCCTTTTGCACCATATTTTCTTGCTAAAGATGCAGCATCTGGAGTATCTGCATTAGCTCTGATTCCAATCTTTTTTATTTTCTCTGACCATGAAAGTATAGTCTTAAAATCTTCTGTAATTTTGGGGTCTACTGTAGGTATTTCTCCTACAAAAATTTCGCCGCTACTACCGTCAATTGTGATTGCGTCTCCTTCAAAAATTGTTTTGCTATTTGCAACGCATTTTTTATTTTCATAATCAATCTTCAAGTCAACGCATCCAACAATGCATGGTTTGCCCATCCCTCTTGCTACAACAGCTGCATGAGATGTTTTTCCTCCTCGACTTGTAAGGATCCCGACAGATGCAAAAAAAGCAGGTACATCTTCAGGTTTTGTTTCCTCTCTTACCAGAATTACCTTTGCACCATTTTCGCCCATTGCAACAGCTCTTCTTACATCAAACACTACAACTCCACTTGCAGCACCGGGGGATGCAGCTATGCCTTTTGCAACTTTATCATAATTTTTTGAACTGTTTTGATCAATTGTTTTGTGTAACAGCTGTTCAAGCTGTTCAGCTTGTAATCTGAGAATCGCTCTGTCTTTTGTGATTAATTTTTCTTTGACCATATCTACTGATGTTTTTACCATACTTACTGCATTCATTTTTGCAGAACGTGTTTGTAGTAGATAGAATCTTCCTTGTTCTACAGTAAACTCGATATCTTGTGGCTCTTTGTAATGTTTTTCAAGTCTACTACATGTTTTTAGTAACTGTCTATATGTTTCTGGAAGCTCTTTTCTCATTTCATCTACTTGTTTTGGTGTTCTAATTCCAGCTACAACGTCTTCTCCTTGAGCATTTACGAGATATTCACCAAAAATCTTGTTTGTGCCATCCCCAGGGTTTCGTGTAAATATGACGCCTGTGGAACTATCATTCCCCATATTTCCAAATACCATTGCAACAACGTTTACTGCTGTTCCATCAGCAATGTCTTTTGTAATATTATTTTTTTCACGATAAACTAGGGCTCTTTCGCCCATCCAACTGTTAAAAACCGCCTTTATTGCTAATTCAAGCTGTTCATCTGGATTTGAAGGAAATGGATTTCCTATATGTGTCTCACAGATCTTCTTGTACTGTGAAACTATGTTTCTTAATGATGATTCATTTAGTTCACTATCTAATTCTACACCTTGATTTTTTTTGACGTTTTCTAAAACTTCATCAAATTTTTTATCATCAATTCCAAATACTACCTTGCCAAATAGTTGAACAAACCTTCGATACGAATCCCACGCAAACCTTGGGTTATTGCTTTTTTTTGTTAGACTCTCTACTGTTGCATTATTTAGGCCTAAATTCAAAATAGTATCCATCATGCCTGGCATCGATATTGCTGCACCAGATCGTACCGAAACAAGCAATGGATTTTCTTTAGAGTTCCATTTTTTCCCAGTACGTTTTTCTATTTTCACAATATTTCTCTTAACATCAGAAAGTAGAGTATGTGGTAATTTTTTGTTATTTTTGTAATAGTTTTTACAGACCTCAGTTGTAATAACAAAACCTGGAGGCACTGGTAACTTTAGTCGCGTCATTTCGCATAGTCCTGCCCCCTTGCCACCTAGTAGTTTTTTGTTTTTACCGTCTCCTTCGTTAAAAAAATACACTTGTTTCATGATTTATCCTTTGATAATCAAATTCAGGGTTTTTATATCATTGCCTTGGAAAACTCTACAATTATTTTTTCCCAATTTTTTGATTTTATAATTCCACTTGCAACAAGTATGCCTTTTACACCAAGCTGAAGTGCTTTTTCAACATCTTCTCCTGAAACAATTCCTGCGCCACATAATAGTTTTGTTGAATTATTTGCGTTTTTTACCGCAGCAACAGCTTTTGTGATAAGTTCAGGTTTTTCTTTTGACACTGCTTTTCCAGAACCAATTAGCTCTGGAGGCTCAATTGCAATGTAGTTTGGATTTAGTTTTGCGTATTTTTGTGCTTCCGCTATATTTTTCACACAAACAATTGACAGCATTTTCAGTTTTTGTAGTCTTGAAACTAGTTGTTTAATGTCATTGCTTGGAATTCTATGTTCGCTATGGTTGATCAACGAACCTGCAATTTTTGATGTTTTTAGTAATTCTGGAATTATAAAACCGGTAGTACTCCCTACAGGCCTATTATCTACATGTTGAGCTAAAACTGGAATTGAAAGATCAGTTATTTTTGTTAAAAGATGGTGTGGTGGTGCTAAAGCGATCTTTATTTTGTATTTTTTGGAAACTCCCTCAATTATTTTAGCTAATTTTACTACTTTATCACCTGCTATTTCTTCATAGTTTTTACAGTTAATGATAAACAATGCTTCGTGTAATGGAAATTATGGTAATATTTGTTGTTCAGACATTATAATCATGTACGAATTCTACGTAAGGCTTTTTTTATTATGTACGTAGTGATATTAGCATTCAATGAATGTGTCTGCCATGCCAAAGTGTGAGGGCATGTTTTTTATGCCCTCACTAGTCTATCATACTAAAAATTATAATTATGTTAGTTTAGCAATGTTTTTTTTATATTTTATTTTTAGACCCAGTGTTATCATTGTAAGTATAATTATGCCCACATTTACTCCAATAATATAAAGATCATTTATCTCAAATCCATACACAAGCCACAAAACCCCTCCAGATGCAATTAATATCATTAAATAAGAAGAAATATCATCAAGTTTTTTTGTTTTGTAGCCTTTAACAATTTGAGGCAACCAGCCAGTCAAGACTATAATACTAGCAAGTATAGCAAGAATTCCTAAGGAAAACTCATCAAACAACATCCAGTAATCCGGCAGTATAACCATATTTTAGTATAGTTAGTAATTTCATAGACTAATTCCAAAAAAATTGGTCTAGGCCCATTTGTTTTGGTTTACCGACTATAGAATCAAAGTCAAGATCCATAGAAGAAGTAATCTGATCCAACGTGCTTTCCATAAATTCCATATATTTTGATGAATCAATCTCATCTGGTCTTGCCATTTCTACTGGTTTAACACCTGGTTTGTTAATGATTTTCACATACGATATAATGTAGCCTTTTTTTATCTCCCTCATTGATTCAAGAAGTTTTGCGGCACGAATATGCTGTGGAACAGTTTTTACATATTCTGCGGGAGATTTACTTATCATTACATTAAAGGCAAGATCGGATAGAGGAATTTCTTTTGCTTGTACTTTTTTTGCATATTCTGCAATTTTATTACTAATTAGTTTTTTGGCATTTTCAAAACCCTCAACTGTTTCAACTTTTGATAATATGTTTAATACTTCATAAAACAAGGTTCTGATAAAAGGAGGCGTATGTGATTTTTTTCCTGTTAAACCTTTAACATCAACAGTTCCGTTTTTTGTTACTCCGAGATAATTTTTCTTTCTTTTACTAAGTACTACATATCGATATTCTTTATCGATTTCTAAATCTACGCCGTGTTCTTTTTTTGCATTTTCAATAACCTTTTGAACTTGTTCTTCTATTGGATTTTTTAAAAATAATGAATCTGTGTCACCATATAGGACCTTGATCCCAACCTCTTCACACTTTTTAATAGTCTGCAAAATTATGTATCTGCCAATTGCTGTTGTTGCCTCTGCTGCAGGAAGATAGTATAGTGGGAGAATATCTGCACCCATAACCCCATAGCTTGCATTAAGAATAACTTTGAGTGCTTGACTTACTACATTATACTGTTGTCTCTGTTCTTCAGAAAACGATGGATTTTTTGATAAACTTTTGTAATAATTTACCCTAAGATCTCTTAAGGAACCTATTAGCATTGCAGTCATACCGTTTCGTTTAGTACACACCCAGTGTGTGGTTTCTGGAATTTTGTTATTTTTGCATTCATCATGAGGACAACGAACGGTTTCATATGATAAATTTCTGACTTTGATAATGCTTGGATACAGACTTGCAAAATCCATCACTACAACATTAAAATGAATTCCTTCTTCAGGCTCTACAACCAATCCGCCACGATATTTTTTGTCTTTGATTATAGCATCAGTTGATACTCCCGCAGATTTTGTTTCAAGTTCAGCTCTTCGTGGAATCAAGGCATTACGCTGCCTATGTTCATAATATAATAAACTACGAATCCATTGTGATACTCCCATTCTTGCAATATCGTCAATTGGCATTCTAGCAATTCTTGCTATAACGACAAGAAGCTTCATCAACAAATCATTGTTAAAGCTTGTAAGTTTTTGAGTAAGACGCGCATCATTAAAACAATAATTTGCAGTTTGGTATAGATTTAGACTCTCAAGATCTATGCCATAATCAATTTTTGATTCATGTAATAATGCACTTGCTATACTATTAAGTGAAAAATCCGTGTATTGGTGGCTAAATGCGTATATCTGAAATGAGCGATTTGAAAATGTTCGATACAAATCAATATGCACACCGTGTTTTAGGGTAGCAGAATCCCTCATCATATACAAAGGATTATCATTATTTGCTATGCCTAGCCTTTCTGCACGATTGTAAAGATATGGCATGTCAAACTCATCACCGTTAAAGGTAATTACAAACGGATATTCTGAAATTATTCTAAATGCATCTAAAATCATGTCTTTTTCTTTATCGTCATTATAAAAGACAATCTTTACATCTGAAGGCAGTTCGTTTTTTCCTTCTTCTACATCTTTTTTTCTTAAAACAAATACTTGTTTGAATCCATCAGAGCCTTCAAACCCTATGGCAGTAACTTTATTTTCTGCCAATTTGGTATCCGGAATTCTTTCGGCTTGTGATTCTACTTCAATATCAAAGCTTATTCTTTTGATTGTAGGAATTGGTTGATTTAGAAGATCAGCCCATTCTGAAGTATACTTTTGAAATTCATTTGCATTAACCACATGATTGCCTGTAAGCTTGTCCCAGAGCATACTTTTTAGCGCAAGACGCACTTCGTCAGAAATTTCTTGCTCTTGTGGAATTATCTTTCCATTTTCAATTTTGTAATATTTTCCCACAATAAGTGACATATCATACAGATAATTTTCATAATATTTGATATCAGATTCCCATGTTTCAATTATGTTTCTAAGACTTTTATCGGTCTGTGTGCCGCCTATTGCTAAAGGATCCGCCACAATTATCTTTGAGACTTTGATATCGGAATCCTTAAGCAAATCATGTCGCATGACTTGCTCAATCTTTAACACATCATCTCTGTCTGATAAAAACCCCAGATCCTCGAGACCTAATTTTGAATAACAATATGGTTTGTGTCCGGTTTCGTCAGCCCAGAGTATTATTTTTTGTGATTTTGGCTCATAAAATTTTAAAACTGCAGCTTTTTTTTGGCTATCATAAGTTGCAGATACTAGTAACGATGTTGGTATTGATACACCTTGTTTTGGTTCAGATTGCATCATGGTATTATTTTGAAATTAGTTTTGTGTCATAATCCTTGACAAGCTCACTTGCCCAGCGTTGAATCTTTTTTTTGTCTAGTTTTACTACTTCAACGCCTGCTTCTTTAATGAGTTCAAAATCTGTTTCAGGATAAGAATCAAGACATACTACTTTTTTAATCCCAATAGTAATTGCCATTTTTGTGCATTCTAAACATGGAACAAAGGTAGTGTATAGTATAGCATCGCTTGAACCTGCCTCTATTCCAAGGATCGCGCAATGCATGATTGCGTTTGCCTCTGCGTGATTGCACAAGCATCTGTCAAGAGCTGCCCCAGACTCTAGTTTTCCCTCCATCCTAAGTTGGCATCGCTTACACCCACCTTCATAGCAGTTTTTTACTCCTGGAGGAGTTCCATTGTAGCCTGTTGCAATTTGGCGATTATTTCTCACAATAACGGCACCCACATGTCTTGTTATGCAGTTTGAGCGCAGCTTTGCAAGCTCAGCCTGCAGCATGAAATATTCATCCCAACCTGGTCTTTCGTATGAATTAGCCATTGTAAAAAATGGCGATTCCTATAATATATAAGATGAAGGTTCAAGTTGCAAAAACTTTGTACCGATCATTTGATTTTGAGTAAAAGCTGCTAAACCATTACACGAAACCATAAAATCGATAGTTGCTAAATCCTAGCAAAAGGAGATGTTTTGCCTTAGACTATATAGAGCATAAATATATCAAAAAAAATTCTATTGAAAAAAGAGACTATCAAGTAAACCTTGCAAATCAAGCAATGTCTGAAAACTGCCTTGTTGTTTTACCTACTGGGCTTGGCAAAACAGCAGTCGCACTTCAAGTAATCGCTGAATATCTTAAAAAAGGAACAGGAGGGGTCTTGTTTCTTGCACCAACACGAGTTTTAGCAAATCAACATTATGAATTTTTAAAAAATAATCTTACAATAGAAGACATTTCACTTGTTACAGGCGAAGATGTTATAACAAAGCGCAAAAAACACTGGGAAAATAGTGTTGTTTGTGCAACACCTGAAATCACAAAAAATGATTTGAATAGACAGATTGTATTACAAACTCAATTTAATCTTGTAATATTTGATGAGGCACATAGAACTGTTGGTGACTATGCATATTCTGGAATAGCACAACGATTTGCACATACAAATGCAAGGATATTGGCAATGACTGCTACTCTGCCAAGTGAAAAAGAAAAAGCAAAGGAAATCGTAAAAACACTTTGCATTGCAAATATTGCACAAAGAAATGAAGAAAGCCCCGACGTAAAGCCATACATCCAGAAAACAACTACGCAATGGATTACTGTTGAGCTCCCGCCTGCAATGAAAGAGATCCAACACTACCTCAAAAAAGCACTTGACCAAAGATATGCAGAACTAAAAAGAAATGGAATTCATGTTTCAGATAACAAGTCTCTCTCACAACTTTTACGGGTTAGGGATTATGTTCTAAAACAAAACCGTAAATCGGCAAAGCCACTTTTTACTGCGATTAGAATCCATTATGCATTAAACATTCTTGAATCACATGGAGTAACCTCTTTTCTTCGTTTCTGTGAACGAACACGAGAAAAAAAAGGAGTTGGAATACGTGATCTATTTGAAGCAGATGAAAACTTTATGCGAGCTATATCCCTTGCAAAGAATGCACAAAAAATTGGAATTGAACACAGTAAAATAGTCAAATTAAAAGAAATTTTACAATCTGTAACAGGCAAGGCACTTGTCTTTACAAGTTATCGTGACTCAGTTGAGATATTGCATCAAAAACTAACCGAAATGGGGATCTCTACTGGCTTTTTGATTGGCAAGGCAGGTGAAACTGGACTCAAACAAAAAAAACAGATTGAAACTGTAAGAAAGTTTCGTGATGGTGAGTACAAGGTCTTGATTGCAACGCGCGTTGGTGAAGAAGGCCTTGACATTTCTGAAGTTAATCTAGTTGTATTTTATGATAATGTTCCAAGCTCAATAAGATACATCCAAAGAAAAGGAAGAACTGGAAGAAAAGACAGCGGAAAATTAATTGTGTTAATAGCTAAAGACACTATAGATGAAACATACTATTGGATTGGAAAACGAAAGATAAGTGCAGCACAAGGAATGGGGGACAAAATATCTAAGGAATTACGTCTGCAAGAGTCCACATCTGTTCTTGATGCCTATTTTTAGCCTAGTCGCTTGATTATATGATATCCAAACTCTGTTTTAACAGGTTCTGAAATATTTCCGACCTGTAGTTTGAAAGCAGCTTCTTCAAATGGTTTTACCATTACGCCTCGCCCAAAATAACCAAGATCTCCGTCTCGTTTTGCACTACCAGAATCAATTGAAAGTTCGCGTGCAAGCTTGCCAAATTTTTCTCCTTTTTTTAACTGCTCTAAAATGGCAAGAGCCTCACTTTGTTTTTTTACTAGAATGTGTGAACATTTTATTTTATTCATAATTAAGATGCAATTATTACATAATATAATAATTTTAAATCTTAGGCATTCGTCTTTTATTTCGATAAAAAGTAATTCCTATTATTACAGCTGCAGAAATTACTCCCACTACGTAATAGAGATAATCATTATTGTTTTGTATTGTGTTTTCTTCTACACTCTCTTCTTGTGTTTTACTAGGTTCTTCTCCAAACCCTGTTATCAAAAGATCGCCTAATGTGTGAGGTGCCATTACAAAGGCAACATGCCAATTGTTAAATTCATCTATGCTTTGGATAGACTTGATCTGCTCATTATTCAAGTACACAACAAATTTTTCAGCATCTGATAATTTTGGAAATTCAAAATTTGCATACATCTCTAGTGGCCAACTATTTTGCATTCTCATTAAAAGTGAGGTCCCATCGTCATTAAACTCTGGATAAGCAAACCAAATTCCAGAATCATATCGATATTTGTATTCCTTGCCGTTTCGTATAGTGTTTACTGGAATTATTGCTTCATCGCCAATTACAAAGCAGCTATAGTAATATGCTCGTGAACTAAAAAGTGGATCTGGATACATTGAAAAATCAATAATTTGTCCTGGTTCGATTTTTTCAATCATTTCTACATTCTTACCCATATCGAGCAACTTCCAATTTGAATCATAAATGAGTGCGTAAATTTTTACATTCTCTATTGTTTTTTCTCCATTATTGACTATTCTTCCAGTTTTGTGTCCGTTTTTGTGGGTAACAAGTGTTTCATCATAAATTACTTCAACACTTAATGGTATTTTATTTTGCGCTACATTGAACAAAACTTGTGGTTCTTTTAATACTGGACTTGAACTAGTGACTTGTGGAAACTTGAACTTGAATGGTTGATCCGATGATGGATAAACTGTAGTAAGTTGATATGATTCAGTAATTGTATTATTTCCATCCTCAATGGTTATAGTAATAACAGGAATGACTGGATATTTTTGTGCGTTGTTGATTTTACCAACTACTGTATAAACGCCATCTGAATCAAAATATCCGGCAAAATTTTTTTCAAGAACAATCTCGTTTGCACTTGCTTGCTGAATTGTACAAAAGAGCACAAATATGATTATTGGTATTTTATAATCATTGAAAAATGAAATCAACAATTGATTCATCACATCTTCATGATATTATTAATATGTTATTTCAAACCCCAACTCGATTTGTTTGTAGGAATTATTTTGATAGACGGTGCTTCGCCTTCCTTCCACGGTTGGTTTCTTACCCATACAAATTTTTTATAAAAAACATTATAGATTTCTGCAAATTCTTTGCCTTTTTCAAGT
Source organism: Nitrosopumilaceae archaeon (assembly GCA_040877295.1). Lineage (GTDB taxonomy): Archaea > Thermoproteota > Nitrososphaeria > Nitrososphaerales > Nitrosopumilaceae > VHBM01. The sequence continues at coordinate 12,703 of JBBDOC010000043.1, read as the reverse complement.
ATTATAGAGTTACCTTGTATGCATATTGCTTTGTGAGAACCTGGCACATACTTGTCGATTACAACTGCAATCTTTGGATTTTTTTTCAAGTTTTTGAACGCTCTAGTTTCATAATCTGTTGCAATGTATATCGCATCATTATAGAATACAAAAGAAACAGGCTTTACATGAGGCATATCGTCATGTGATGTTGCCATACGGCATTCTTCCATGCTTTCTAGAAACACGATTTCCTTTTTTGTAAACGATGTACTCATTTGAAAATTTGTTCTCGTATTTGGGGTATTTTTTTGTATATCATGTCTCTTACCTTGATCTGGTCTTCAGTAGTTGGCATTTGATTGGTAATTGTAGTCATCAAGGCACTTGCCATGCCTAATCCCATCCCCATGATTAGGCCATAAACAAATTCTTTGGGATCATTTACTTTGAGAATTTCCTTATTTTGTTCAATTTCCTCAAGATGTGCTGGAATAGTCGCAGTTGCTCCTTGAATTGTTTGTTCAATAATCTGTTCTAGCTGTTCATCAGAACTCATGAATTTAATGAAACTATAACGTCTATAAAGATGCACTCAAGTTAAGCAATAATACTTTTAATTAACCAGAATTTTCGTACTAGCATATGTTTACATATTTTACAATAGCTAGTGCAAATAAAATACTGCCAACAGTAATTGAAAAATTCAAAAAAATCCTCAAACAAAAAGATGAAGTAATAAAGATAGAACAAGAACTTGAAGCATCACTTGTCACTCCAAACACATTTGAAAATTACGTGCTCTTAAAACAAAAGCTAAACTCTTTTGTGACAAAACTTTACCAATCAATTGAAGACCTAGAAAGCACTGGCGTTGTCATTAAAAGCATTGATGATGGACTTCTTGATTTTCCTTCACAACGTTTTGATGATGAGGTCTGGTTGTGTTGGAAATATGGTGAGACCGAAATAAAATTCTGGCATGAAAAAGATTCTGGGTTCAATGGAAGAAAACCAATCAGCGTAAGTAATGAGTCACTAGTATAATGTTATCGTCTTGGCTTCGAGTAATTAGAGTCAGATTTCTTTTATCGTCTGTTATTGCAGTGTCTGTTGGACTAGCAATTAGTTGGTGGCAAACAAATCAAATTGATTTCTTACATGCAATTTTGACGTTTGGTGGAGTGCTTGCCCTCCATGCTAGTGTTGATCTACTCAATGATTATTGGGATTTTAAACGAGGAATTGATTTGCAAACTAAGCGTACAAAGATAAGTGGTGGAACCGGTGTTCTTCCTGAAGGGCTACTAGAACCCTCACAAGTATACAAGGTTGGGATTTTATTTCTTGTAATTGGGTCTCTGGTTGGAAGTTATTTTATAATTATAGATGGAGTTATAATTGCCATTCTGCTTGCATTTGCTGTATTATCTATCTACTTTTACTCTACTAAAATTGTTGATTTAGGACTGGCGGAATTTTTTGTAGCAGTTAAAGGCACAGTGATTGTTCTTGGTACTTACTTTATTCAGTCATCGCAAATAACAACTCCTTCTATTATGGGCGGTATTGCGGTTGGGGTTTTATCGTCACTTGTTCTTTTTATTACTTCATTTCCTGATCATGATGCAGATAAAGTAAAAGGACGACGAACTTTGGTTATACTTCTTGGTAAGAAAAAAGCTACTAATGTTTACTGGATATTTCCAATAATCTGTTATGCTATGATTGGATTTGGTGTTGCGTTTGAAATTTTTCCAACATTTTGTTTAATTGTATTTCTAACGTTGCCAATTTTAATTAAATGTGGAAAAACCTTGAGGCATAGCTTTGATGATCTTACAAAATTGTTGCCAATCATGAATTCAACTCTTCTGTATAGCAGATTAACTGGATTACTTTTTGTGTTAGGTTTTCTTTTTAGTAGCCTATACAAATTATCACAATAAAATAATTTTAAGATTTATTAATTTCAGAAAAAAGAATTAAGAAATGACTATCGTCGTCTCCTTTTAGCTGATCTTTTCTTGCCGCCACTTCGCTTTCGTCTTCTTGCGGCCTTCATTGCAGCTGCACGACGTCTTCGTCTTGTAGCAGCAGCTTTTCTTGCTGCTGCTTTTAGCGCTGCATTTCTCTTTCTAGTACGTGCAGCTTTCTTAGCCGCTGCACTTCGTTTAGCTCTTGACGTTGCCATTATTTTTGAAAGTGGAATTTCATACGCATTATATGGTACAAGTCACGACTTTTTACGTTATTAATAGAATTTTTTACAGTAATTTTTTTACAAAAATACAAATCAAATCAACAAAAAACGCGATCATAAAACTGATCGATTCGGTTAATTTGATATTTTTCTAATTTTATTGAGAACTTCAAGATTATATACACAATTGTATGTTAAATGGTCTCTACAAATAAATCGCGTCTTTTTTTACTTGTACTATGATTAAGGGACATTCTACATCTGACGGAACAGCAAATTTTGCAAAAAAAAGCGCAGCAAATCAAGAAAACTTCCACAAAATACACGACCTAACATTATCAAATGTTGGAATTGGAACATATCTTGGCAATCCTGATTCAAATACTGATGCACTCGTAGAAAATGCCGTAAAACAATCGATTTTGGCTGGAATAAATGTAATAGATACTGCAATCAATTATCGGTTTCAAAAGGCAGAAAGATCAGTCGGAAAAGCTATTGCGGCATTAATTAGTGAAGGAAAAATCAACAGAGACGAGGTATTCATTAGCACAAAAAATGGTTATGTTACAAATGATGGCGACATCAATGAAGATTTTTGGTCATATGTTAATAGAGAATATGTAAAAACTGGCATAATAAAATCAAACGATATTTCGTCAGGTTATCATTGTATGACAGTCCAATATCTTGAGGACCAGCTTAATCGTAGTAGAAAAAATCTTGATTTAGACTGTATTGATTTGATTTATTTGCATAATGCAGTTGAAGGTCAAATTCAAGACATCACAAAAACACAATTTATGGAAAACCTGAAAAATGTTTTTGAATTTTATGAATCGCAAAGACAAAAAGGAACCATAAAATTCTATGGCTTGGCCACATGGGATTGTTTTAGAGTACAAAATGATGATCCGCAATTTTTGCTTCTATCTGATGTTTTAGAATTGGCAAAACAGGCAGGAGGAGATAATCATGGTTTTAGATTTATACAATTACCATTTAACATGTACCTTGATCAGGCATACATGTTGAAAAATCAACAAGTAGATGGAAAAGATGTATCAATTTTAGAAGCAGTACAACTTTACAACATTGGTGTCTTTACTAGTGTACCACTGATGCAAGGCAAGTTATTAGGACAAGAAGTTATTCCAGAATTTGATAATTTAAAACCGTCACTGAGATGTTTGCAATTTGTACGTTCAACACCAGGTGTGTTAGCCACACTTGTTGGACATAAACTAGAATCACATGTTAGTGAAAATTTAGAAATCATGAAAATTACTCCAATATCTGGAGACAATTTTAATGATTTAGTAAAAAAACTAACATCATAAACTGTTGTCAGTATGTATAAATATAAAAAATTAGGCTGAATGATGTGCCAGTTGATCCTGTATGTGGAATTGAACTTGATGAAAGCTTGGCATTAGTACATGAACATGACGGCAAAAAATATTATTTTTGTTGCAATGGTTGCAGACGCATTTTTGTAAAAAAGCCAGGAAAATGGAAAAAAAATGTTCAAACAGGATAGCTTCCACACATGCGACAAAATTTTGAATTATCCTCTATAGAATACTGACAAAACGGACACTTTCGTGATAAAGTATGTAGTGTATGTGGCGGAGCATAGTATTTTCTATAAATAGTGTAATAGTGAAGCGATTCTTTTGTTCTTATCTTAACCTTGTCTGAGTTTTGAATCTCTTTTGTTTTTAAATTAAACATTTCATCTGAGATTAACGAATCAAACAATGACACAAGACCAGTTGTGCCAGCTCCATCCTGCATAGGAGATTTGTCTCTCCATACAATTGATTTTGGAATTTTTTGTTCAAATGTTTTACGCAGTATCCACTTGCCATATTTTTTACCGCCTTCTTCTTTAATCTTCATATTTATTGGCAGTTTTTCTGCAAATTTTCTTATTTTGTTGTCTAGGAATGGAGATTCTACTTTAATTCCAAGTGAAGCCCCAATCTTTTCTGTTGGAAAATGCATTACCTTCCAAATACGTTCAAGATCTTTTTGGGCGTCTTTCTCATTTTTCTTTAACAAAAAATTATACCCTGCAAAGAGTTCATCTGCTCCATCACCTGTAATTATGTTTGTAAAGCCTTTTTCCTTGGCTGTACTTAGTGCAATATACATAACAACCGCATTTCTAATCTCAATATCATTGAAAACTTTTAAAATCTTTATTGTTTCTTCGATTCCCTTTAACAACTCTTCAGTAGCTACAGTTTTCAAGTATAATGTAAAATCAAAGTTCTTTGCAATCATCTGACAATAAGTTAGATCAGTTGCAAGAAAGTCCTTTGCAATTACTGCAATAGATGCAATCTTTTTTTCTTTAAGATAATATGCAAGTATGCTGCTATCAAGACCTCCTGAAAGAGAAATACACTCTGATCTGCAGTCTAATGTGGCATTTTTAAGAAGTTCATATAGCTCAGAAGAAAAATTTTCCAACATTTTTAATTCAGCGCAATCAAATTAAGTTTTGATCTTGTTATTATGTTAGCTTCAGCTATGCACCAGTCAGACTCTTGTTTAACTAGAATTTTCCCTTAGTTCATTGTTTTGATTAGTAGCTTTAAATATTTTGTAAATTACATGCATACATGTTACTTCCCGCAGAAATCGAATCAAAAACACTGATTCCAGCACTTCGCGCAATTTTGGCAAAAAAACTAGCAAAGACTCATAAGATTAGAGAAGATGAAATATCAAAGATGTTGGGAGTTACCCAAGCTGCAATTAGTAATTATATCAGGGGTACACGAGGTGATCCAAAGCTAATTACAAAATTATTATCTGAAGATCAAGTTGCAAAGATGATTGATGAGATTAGTGACAATCTTGCATCAAACATGGCGTATACTCCAGCAAGTCTTTCAAAATTTATTGGATTATGTAATTATATAAAATCCAGCTTGTTAATTTGTGATATACATCACAACTTAGAATCACATATAGACGAAACTATATGCAAAGAATGTGAAAATATGCTTCTAAAAGGACCAGGAAGCGTATACTAGAATTTATTTTGACAAAATAATCTCAATTGTTGAAAGCATTTTTCCTATGCCATCTGGAATCTCACTATCTACTGTAATGTTTTGAATTTGTGAATTTCCTTTCAGCATCTTTTCTGTTATTATGTTTGCTACTGCAACAGCAGTTGGTATCGCAGTCCCTTTTGCCTTAATAATAACCCCACCTGTTTTTCCAAGCAGTTCCATTACCTCTAATACATTATTCATGACATTTTCATTACGAATAACAAAAACATTTTTGTGAAAACTTACTTTTTCATCTGCTATAATTGATGTAACTGCTAGATCCGTATCTGCCATGAGCAATTAATCCCAAGAATTTTTTCTTTTAAATTTTATCGATGATTCATCCATTAATCAAAATATTCGATCGGAATATTTTGATAATCGCCGTTTGGAAGTACTCTTCTAACAGTAATTGGGATTGATTTTCGTTCAAGCTCTTCCATAGCTATATCAAGTGAGGTTCTTGCATCTTTTGGAATTGGTATAAACGTTGGTGCTCCAAGTGAAAGTTGCAGTGCTCTTGCCCCCATAATTCTTGCTTTTTCAAATCTTGTTAGAGTCGGTGGTCCAATCTGCACCTTTCCTTTTCCTGTAGCAGGAAATTCTTTTGGTTCATGTACAGGGTCGATTTCAATAACTTCTCTGTCTTGAATCACCTTGCACTCTTTGTCAATCTGAACTTTTTCTTTTTCTGAAATCTCTTTTCCTGCTTCTCTGACTTTTCTGTAAGCTGTTATTGCATCAGTAACTTGTTGAGCTACAGGCGATTCTTCTTCTACTTCTTGAATTACAGCTACTGCAGGCTCTTCTTCTACTTCCTCAGTTTCTTCTAGTACTACCTCTTGATCATTTGCCTCAGACAAGTGTCAAAAACTTGCAAAGTCCGTTATATATTCCAAGCCAACTTTACGAATAAATAATGACATTCAATACTTGACTGAAGTGGAATCATCTTCTGTATCAAAAATAAAACTCATCCTTGAGATTAGAGGAAAGACAAAGCTTGATTGTGAGCTAAAACGTCATCTTTCCCCGCGTACTGTTGGAATAATATCAAGGAAATTGCCCCTGGAAGGTAATGCACATCTTTTAACAAATGGAATTGTCTATGTTGAATCATCAATAGAATCTGGAATTGAAAGACAACGAAAAGAGTTCAAAAAAGGCGACATTGCATTTTTACCAAACAATGGAAGCATCTGTTTTTTCTTTGAAGACACAATATCTACCAAAGCAATGAGTCCGCTTGGAAAAATTATTTCAAACATAGATGCGTTAAAAGATGTAAAATCAGGAGATATTTTTTCGCTTTATCCAGCTACTGGCTGATATATGTGGTGGCCACTATATCCGCCTATTCTTTTAACAGCACCTGCATCAAGTAACTTTTTCAAATATGAATTGGCTGCAGAAATTTTCACACCTGTCTGCCTTGCAAGTTCTTGAACAGTAAGAACTTTGGCACCTTTAATGAACTTCATTGCTTGTTCTTCGTTTACTACAACAGAAATTTCAGATTTTGATCCCTCTGACTTTTCATGCTTTTTGCCTTTTTTCTTTGCTCCAGATGCTTTTGAAGTCTCATCTGTTTGTGATTTTTCTTGTTGTGCTGGAGACTTTTTCTTTGCGCCACCCATTGAGTGATTTTGAATTTAACCCTATTTATAAACGATTTATGATATTACAAATTAGCAAATCTTGTTTGCTAATTATTTTTGGATTTAAGCGATTACAACTGCAATAATGTATCAAGAAATGTTTCAGCCGCATATTTTTCAAGTATAAATAATATCATGTAAAAGAAGCATCATGGGAGTAATTGCCAAGGGTGCAAAGTGTACCGTTGAAGGATGCAACAATGACGGAGTTCGTTCCTTAAACATAACTAAGGTTGAAAACGCTGGGTTGCGAGTTACATCAGGCAACAAAAAATCTGTATTATGTAAAGAACACTACAAACAATGGAAAAAAGAAACTAAAGAGGACCGGGAACTGGAACGTGCAAGATATGACAGATTCTAGCTATCGCTGATGTTGTTTTTGCAGTTTTCTTGTAGTTTTAAAAAAATCACGTTGAAGCTTGTCATAGTAAGAATCTATTTTTGTGTATAGTCTTTTTGGTTTTCGTTTTTTGTGTTTGCTTAGAACATACCATGCAAGTATTGGAAATGCTATAGTGGAATCTGTATAAACTGTTACAGTGTCTTCATGTGCATCTTGAACCTTTCCCCAGCTCTTTCCCTCCTCAAGTGTTGCACCAGACAGTCCGCCAGTATCTGGCCGTGCATCTGTAATTTGAATAATATAGTCTTGTCCTCCGTCATTTCTTCTTAAAATCTGGTCCAATAGTGGACCTGTTTGTTGTGCAGTATTTTTTGGAACTCCCCCTCCAAGTTCTAAAATTCCTGATTTTTTTGAGTTATACAGGATTGCAGCTTGTTCTAGTATCTCTTTTGTAAAATCATGGTAGTAAATCTGGTCGTGCAATCTATGATATGCCATGTTTAATGCTACTGAAGAATCACTCAAAGTTCCAATATACACAGGAACATCATAGTCATATGCACTAACGATAAAGCTTCGTTCTGGGTGTTTTGATTTTTCTTTGCTGATTTTTCCCATTATATTACAAAGTTTTGCGCTGGTAAATGACTCGTTTACTAAATTTGTCTTGAACATTTTTTGAACAATTTGGTCTTCTGCCTCAAGCGTTTCATAATATTTGATGTATACATCCCTTATTCGGACAATCTCTTTTTCATAAAGGACCATGTCATCTACATCAAAGTGGCCCTGCTTTATTGGGAGGCCCCATGCAAAGTGATCTTCATGATATACATTTGCACCTGTTGTGATTATCCAATCAACAAAGCCTCGTTCAATTAATGATTTTATTATGCCGCCAAAACCAACAGGCGTCATTGCACCAGCAACTGTAAGGCATATTGTAGCGTCTTGTTGAATCATTTTTGAATATACCTTTGCTGCTTCGCCTAGTTTACGTCCATTGTATCCAGAGCCTGCATAAACTTCGATTAAATCCTCGATTTTCATCTTTGGATCAAGTTTTATGTGAGAAATGTTTTTTCCACGGAAATGATGATGATCCATTGATGAAAATTCTCTTGCCTAGGAGTAAATAATACTTGCGAATAGAACTAGATTATTATAAAAGAAATATTTTGGAAACAATTTACAAAAAACTATCATGAAAATTATCGATTTAACAAATCCGCAACGAGTAAATCGAGCGCCTGATAAAAAAATAACACTACTGTCATCAGGAAACTACATAGAACAAGGCTTTCAGATCAAAACTGTTCAGCTAAGGCTTTACATTGAAAAAATCGATGAAAAACTAGGCCCTTTTTCATTAATTACCGCACTTGTAGCGACCGACAAGGGCTCAATTGAGATATTATACGATGAAGGATATCGAGGAGCAGACACACTTGAGCAAACTGCTGACTTTTTAAAATCACATCTTGGATTATCTAGCCTGATTTTGCGTTCTGTAATAGCATTAAAGGAAGCAAGTAAAAAACAGAATACACAATAACATTTAATTCAATTACATATTCAGTGTCAAAATATGCGGATTTTACAATTACACTGTGATAATATAGAATACAGTCCAACCAAAAAAGAGATTTCATCGGCAGAAGACATTGAGCCTGCACCAAAACGATTCGAAGAGATCGTAGTTGCATTTGTTGCGGTTGAAGAAGGCGACGATAAAACAGTGGCAGCAAATGCCATTTTGCAAATTAAAGACTCGATGAAAAAAATTGGCTGTCAAAAACTTCTATTATATCCATATGCTCATCTAAGCTCAACTCTAGCGTCGCCTAATGCAGCACTTTCTGTATTAAAAGAGATGGAATCTCTTGCATCTGATCTAGAAGTTTATCGAGCCCCATTTGGATGGACAAAATCTTACAAATTACAAGTTAAGGGCCACCCACTAGCTGAAAACTCTAAAGTCATTACAAAAGAAAGTATAGAAGATAATTCATCAGCTGCGCTAAAAACTGAATCAAAAATCAAGTCATTTTGGCATATAATGACTATAGATGGAAAAATGCATGATATTGGTAGCTTTAATTTTTCAAAACACAAGAATTTAGAAGTTTTAGCAAAATATGAAGCAGCAAAAAAAAGATCAGTCGATGAACCCCCGCCACATGTAAAATTGATGAAAAAAATGGCAATTGCAGATTACGAGCCAGCATCTGATTCAGGCAATATGAGATTTTATCCAAATGGCAGACTAATCAAATCATTAATCGAGCGTTACGTGAATGAGAAAGTTCACGAGTATGGAGGACTAGAAGTAGAGACTCCGATAATGTATGACTCGCATCATCCAAGTCTTGAGAGTTATTTTAACAGATTTCCTGCAAGGCAATATAACATAAACTCTGAAGGAAAGCATCTTATTTTGAGATTTGCAGCATGCTTTGGTCAATTTCTTATGGCAACAGACTTTCAACTGTCATACAAGACAATGCCACTTAAACTCTACGAACTCACTCGTTACAGTTTTAGACGAGAGCAATCAGGTGAACTAGTAGGTCTTAGAAGACTAAGGGCATTTACAATGCCTGATTGTCATGCATTTTGCATAGATATGAAACAGGCAGTTGACGAGTTTAGAAAACGATTTGACTTGTCACGTAATGTGATACATGGACTAGGCATAGAGGAATCTGACTATGAGATGGCAATACGATTTACCGAAGATTTTTACAATGAAAATAAACCATTAATTGAAGAAACAGTCAAAAAAATCGGAAAACCGGTACTTATTGAGATGTGGAAAGAAAAATTCTTTTATTTTGTTTTAAAATGGGAGTTTAACTTTATTGATAATCTAGGAAAGGCATCAGCACTTTCAACTGATCAAATCGATGTAGAAAATGGACAAAGATACAACATTACATTTGTCGATGAGCAAAACAAACCTCAATTTCCAATAATCTTACATAATTCGCCAAGTGGCGCCATTGAGCGAGTAATTTACGCACTACTTGAAAAGGCTGCAAAAGACTCTAGAGAAGGAAGAAAACCTCACTTTCCATTATGGCTTGCACCGACACAGGTTAGAATAATTACATTAAAGCCAGAATTTCTTGAATATTGTGAAAAACTAGCAGACAATATAGGCAGCAAAAACATTCGCGTTGATATTGATGATAGAAACGAAAGCATTGGAAAAAGAATAAGGGATGCAGAAACCGAATGGATCCGATACATCCTAGTCATTGGCGAAAAGGAGATAAGCTCCAAAAATCTCAATGTTAGAGATAGGGAATCCGGCTTGGTAACGGAAACATCAATGGATGATTTTGTTTTAGAAATTCAAAAGCAGGTTGAAGGAAAACCATTTTCACAGCTTAATTCTGCAAGACATGTGTCTGAAAGACCACAAATCATGGTATAGTGTTTGAAGATGAGCTATCTTGATCTATACCTAAACAAAAATCCGTTAATTACAAGCCCAAATGAAGGAGGAGAGGCTTTCGTAATAGTATATGGAGTTCCATTTGATTCTACACATTCATTTAGGCCAGGAACAAGGTTTGGTCCTGACGCAATAAGAAGTTTATTTAACAATATTGAAATTTTTATGCCACAGTTCAATGTTGACTTGGAATTAGTTAACATACAAGATTTGGGAAATACTGCTCATACTGTAGTTGCAACACATATGTTAGATATGGTTTCAAAAATAACAACAGAACTTATTTCAAAAAACAAGCAACTAATTATTTTAGGCGGTGAGCATCTAATAACACTAGGTACGTATCCATGCTTTCCAAAAAATACAGGTTACATAGTATTTGATGCGCATTATGATTTACGTGATGAATACGCCAATACTAAACTAAGTCATGCTGCATACTTGAGACGTATAATCGAAAAACAAGGCTCTGATACAATTATTCATGTTGGAGCAAGATCCTATGTGAAAGAAGAACTTGCATTCAAAAAAGAACATAACGTCAAAAGCATCTCGAATATGGATATCATAGATGGAAAGGCCGTTAAGCTGATCAAAGATGCTGCATCAGTTTTTGATAAATTGTATGTTAGCATAGATTTGGATGTCTTAGATCCTGCCTTTGCTCCTGGAGTAGGTAATCCTGAAGCCGTAGGAATAACATCAAGAGAGCTATATGATATGGTGTGCTCACTTGAAGATAAGAAAGTTATTGCAGCAGACATTGTTGAGCTGTGTCCAGAATTTGATAATGGTTCTACAGCAGCTATTGCTGCAAGACTAATGTCTGCAATTATTGCAATGAACATCAAAGGCTAGTTTCTATCCAAAGATATACAATTTTACATTAAAAGTCATTGAAAACTAATTAAAACGTACGGCAAAGATCGTATTCAGACTCATTATAACGTCATGAACACTGCCACTTATTGGCATAGCAATGTATGTTCTGATTGTAAGAGGATGAAATGCCATAAAGGATGTAATTGTGATTGCCATTGGGATCGCAATAGATAATTGATTCTATTCCGGGTTGTCTAGTTCCACACATCTAAAGACAAGGGCCACAAATAATCCCATATTGGTTCAGTGATTTCAAAAAATCTCGCTATTTTATTGATGTAAAAACGTACCTTTGCATATTCTATTTTAGTCAAAGTTTTTTCTTATGATGAATATTAAATGAAAAATTGCCCATTATTTCTTATATATTCATGAACATTAGCTGAATTCAATGTTAAACAACTTGAGAAATTCGCTTCAGCCATACCTAGAAAAACTTGGGCACGGGTTTTCAGCAACAGGATTATCTGCAAATTTTTGGTCTGCAGTAGGACTTGGATTTGCATTTGTTGCAGCTATAGTTTATGGATTACAATTAGAATATTCGTTGATATTTGGCGGAGCGCTTCTTTTAGTTTCGGGATTTTTTGATATAGTTGATGGACAAGTAGCTAGATTTACAAAAACAACCTCAAAGAAAGGAGTGTTTCTTGATTCTGTATTTGATAAAATAGCCGAAGTTGCAATTTTTCTTGGAATTTTAATTGGAAACTATGCTGAACCATACTTGGTATTTTTAGCAATTACGCTTTCATTACTTGTTAGCTATACTCGTGCAAGAGCAGAGTCTGTTGGAATCACACTTCAAGGTATTGGTATTGGAGAAAGAGCAGAACGTCTACTTGTTATTGCAATAATAGGTATGATTAGCTTTATGCAATATGCTGTAATGGTCGTTGTAATAATAGCAGCAATTACCTTTGTTCAACGAGTTATTGTAACTGCAAAACGATTTGATTAAATCAGTACAGTCTGCCGCGGTCTCGTCTTCGTGCTTCGGATCGAATCTTTAGTATGCCAAAGTGAATTGCACATGAAATACAATACCATTTTAGCACACGTGGTGATGCAATGTATGCACCTTGTGCTCTAAGCTCTTTTGCA
>JBBDOC010000042.1:0-25253 GCA_040877295.1 Nitrosopumilaceae archaeon | reverse complement strand
AAAAAATGATCTTGTTGACATGCTTGAGCGTGGAGCAAAAATAAGACTTGTAAAGGGAGCGTATAGAGAAAGCGCCAAAATTTCATACAAATCAAAAGTCCAAGTAGATGAAAATTTCCTAAACCTTACAAAACTTCTTTTTAAAAAAGGAAACGAGTTTGGCATAGCAACTCATGACTGTAAGATGGTAGATGCTGCAGTTGCATTTTCAAAAAAATATGTACGCCAGTTTGAATTTCAAATGCTAAGAGGGATAAGAGACGAGCTAAAACAAGAACTTGTAAAACAAGGATTTAGTGTTGTAGAATACATTCCATATGGAACCAATTGGCTTCCCTATTCTATTCGAAGGCTAAAGGAGAGAAAACGAAACATTTTGTTGCTTGGTAGTTCCTTTATTCAGTCACATCGAGTCTGAGTTTGTTCTCGCAAAAACTGAAGCAAATATCTTTCTCCACCTGCTCCCTTGCCTGAAGAGCCAGAGTTCTTCCAGCCAACAAATGGCTGACTACCTACAAGTGCAGCAGTTGTAGCGCTTGAGGCTCGGTTTGCATAAACAACACCAGATTCTATACTATCAAAGAATTTTTCAAGCTGTTCTTTGTTTTCGCTAAAAATTCCTGCAGTTAATCCGTATTCTGTATCATTTGCTAGCTTTATGGCCTCATCATAGTCTTCGTATGATTCTATACAAAGAAATGGCAAAAACAACTCTTCTTTCATAAGCCTATGATTCTTTGGGAGTCTTGTTACTATGGTTGGCTCAACATAATATCCGTGTTCAAGTTCGCCGTCTTTTAGAATCGATCCTCCTGCCAGTATCTGTCCGCCATCTTTTTGTGCATGAGCAACAGCTTCTTGAAATTTTTCTAGTGCAGCTTCATTAATTATTGGGCCCATAAAGACATCTTTTTTCCATGGAAGTCCGACCTTGATTGTTTTTGTTTTTTCAACCAATTTTTTAATAAATTCATCAACCACCTTTTTTTGAACATAGACTCTTGAACATGCACTACATTTTTGGCCACCATAGCCAAACGCTGCACGCAATACCCCATCTGTTGCTTTTTCAAGGTCTGCAGAGTCTGTGACAATTACTGGATTTTTTCCTCCCATCTCTGCAATGAATGGTTTTGCCACTTTTTCTGTAAATTTCTTAAATCCTGACATTCCCACGTTTCGTGAGCCAGTAAATACAATTCCATCAACTAGTGGGCTTTCGATTAATGCTTTTCCAACAACGCTTCCTGCTCCTGTCAGAAAATTGATGGCACCTAGCGGTAGTTTTTTGTAAATTGTTTGTGCAAATTTGAAGGATGAAATTGGCGTATCACTTGCTGGCTTTAACACTGCAGTATTTCCAGTGATTAGAGCACCAGTTGTCATTCCTATCGCAATTGCAGAAGGAAAGTTAAACGGCGCAATAACCCCCCACACCCCATATGGCTTTAGTGTGGTTCTTGTCTTTTCTTTTGGATTTGGATGCCTTGTCTCTTTTGAAAAACCGTTGTTAATCTCTAATTGGTAGGCATAAAATCGCATAAAGTCAATTGCTTCATCAATATCTCCCATTGCTTCAAGTCTATTTTTTCCGTTTTCAAATGACATTATAGCAGCTAGATGAAATTTTTGTTTAGAAAACTCGTCAGCGCAGTCTTTGAATATCTTTGCTCTTTGCTGATAGGAAATTTTACTCCATTTTGGAAAAGATTCTTTGGCAAAATTTATCGCATTAATAGTGTCTTCTTTTGTAGCACTTGGAAACCTAGCTAGTATAATTCTTGTATCAGATGGTGATTTGACCTCAAATTTTTCGTCTAAGAAAAGTTCTTTTCCATTTATTATTATTGGATAGTCTTTACCTAGATCTTTTTTTGTTTCTTCAACAGCCTTTTCAAATTTTTCGTCAAACTCTTTTGTTGCATTATTAGCTACTGCCTTTCCCCATGTGTACTCATTTTCAAACATGGATAAGCTATATTCTTATGTTATTTTAAATCAACAGCAAGATATTACTTCTGAGATCATGCGTGATGCAAGGTGTGATGTTCTGTCCTTTATGTCATAGCTAGGACATACTTCCATTATATCCATGCCAAGAATTCCTTTTTTTGTAATAGCTTTTAGAAGATAAACCGCTTCAATGTTTGTTAGGCCAAGTGGTACAGGTACTGAGACGCCAGGTGCAAAGGCAGGATCGATGCAATCCATATCAAAAGAGATGTATACATTTTTGCCAATCGTGTCTAGAACAGACTTTGTAACATAATCTATTCCCTTTTCAGCAATTTCAAATGGAGTTACTACTTTAAGATCATGTTTTCTTAAATTATCAAGCTCTTCTTGTTCTGGTGTCCTAACTCCTATTTGTAAACTTGATTTAATGTCAATATGCGATAATACATCGTAAAAAACTGAGCCATAGTAATCTGTAGTTGAGCTGACAAAATCTGGGTGTGCATCAAAATAAACAAGCGATAATGACTCTTTTCTTTTTGAGATTGATTTGATTATATGTGATGAAATAGAGTGATCTCCGCCAATTAATAACGGAATTTTTGATTTTGAGAGGATTTTATCATAAACCTCGTCAATCTTGCCTCTTGTTATGTTTCCATAATCGTATACTTTATGTTTAAAACCAGAATAAGGTAGACCAACTGATTTTTTCCCCTTTCTTGTGTAAGTGTCTCGCAAATTTGAAATTCGTCTAATCCAGTCTGGTGCCTCTGAAGTTCCTTTTCTCAAAGCATGTGATTGTGATTCGTCTGGTACGCCAATTATAACAATATTAGCTTCATCAAAATTGTCAGTGTTTGCCCAGCAGATCCTCTGTTCCATAGATATAGTTCAAAGTCAATCTACTAATTATTTACTTGATGAGTTTTAGATTGAGCTGAAACATGACTTTAATTGGTTTTCTTGTAAATTTTGATTTCCTACCTAAACCTTTATTGAACGGAAAATAAGGTGGCAGATATGCAAATCAAAGGAATGCAAAAAAGTAAAATTCAAAGTTTAACTCATAAATTCAAGGTAAGCGACGCTGTAAAAATAGTAGAAAACAGAAAATCTAGCGATGTTTCCTATACCATAGTTAAACTAAAAAAATCCGTTGATGGAACGCCGCTTTATCTCTTAAAATCATCTTCTAATCCAATTATGTTACTATATTACGAATCAAAAAGTTCCCATTTAGAAAAAATTTAGAGCCAAATAATGGTAATGCATATAACTAGTCGATCCCAAAATAGCTGAAAAAGCCATGATTCGAAATATACTTGCTGCAATTGTGATATTTTCTGTATTTTCTATTATGCCACAGACTATTTTTGGTCAGGCGGTTTTTACTGAACAATCATGCATTACTTGTGAGGAAATTACTGATCAACAAACTCTAGATAATTACATAAAACTAGCACAGGTAGTAATTTGGACTGATTCTCCAATTTATGATAAAGGTTCTACCATTCATGTTTTTGGACATTCAAAAGTAGTAGGTGGAATTCCTGTTACTCTAAGGGTAGTCAATCCATTAGGCACCATAGTATCTGTTGAGCAAGTTACACCAGACACTGATGGTAACTTTATGGCAAATTTCAAGCCAGGCGGTGACTTGTGGAAAAAAGAAGGCTCGTATATCATTGTTGCATATGCTGGCGCTAGTGCTGATAAGATATACAGAGTTCAAGTAAAGGTGCTTGATTATGTTGGCTCTGACATGCTGGCAAGGTATGAGATAGAAGGAGGCAAAGTGGCCAATATTATGGCAGATAGTACAACTAGTACTCTAACTATAACACTTGCTGATACTGAGACTGATGGAACGTTAAAGTTGTATCTGTCAAGAGACATTATTGATGCTAAAGAACCCTCAAAACAATTTGAGGGACTTGCAGGGGCAGGTATTTCTCAACAGCATACAACTAATTACGATAAAGATTTTTTGGTGTTAGTAGATGGCTCTTCATTTTCTAAAGTAGATGCAAATTTTGCTGAAAAAGAGTTCAAAAATATCTTGCCTGCTGAAATGTATTCAGAGAAAACAACTTTTAACACGCGTATTGTAACTGTACCATTTTCTGCAGGAGCTGAGAAGATAGAAATTGTTGGCACGTTTGTAGTACCAGAATTTGGCTCTTATGCTGCAATAATTCTTGCAATAGCTATAATGTCAATAGTGTTACTTGTAAAAGGACCAAAGCTACGATTGTTAGAATTTGTTAAATAATTGTATATCTTTGTCATAAGATTGATAATTTAATCCAAAAAAATTTCAACCATGAGAACTATCCTTTATCATAACACTTTAAACTAATTCAGATTCCCAAAAAAGTTTCTAAATAATTTAATTTTAAACAATTAATTTCTAAATTAGTATTTCAAACTCAAATTTTCGATTAGTAAAGTTAGATGATTAACTTCAGATCATATGAAGACGTAAATACATCATAGATTATAACGAAAAAGAAAGATTTTTTTTGAAACTGTACAAGTCAAACAAAGACAAAAGTAATGAAGATATCAAAAGCGGCATTGAGGATGCTATGCTAGATTATCTCAAAACGTATTCAAAGCCAGATAAGTAAAAACTGTAGTTTTTTACAAAGTATATATTTCAAGGAAGAACTATATAGAAAATTAAATTTCATATATGTATGAAGGTTAGCGAAGAGGCAAGAAAAATCCAGTTTACAGGAAAGTCTTCCTATATTGTTTCATTGCCAAAACAATGGGTTATGGATCTTGGATTAAAGCAGGGGGATCAAGTTATTGTTGCAAGGCAAGGCGCCTCTGGCTTGAAGATTTTTCCTTCAACAGAACAAGTTAAAAGCTCACAAATAGACGAGGCAACATTTGAGATTGGCTCTGATGATAAAGATTCAGCAATTGTAAGAAAACTGATATCACTTTACTTTTTGGGGTTTAAAACAATAAACATAATTCCAAAAAATGAAAGGATAAAGCCATCGCAAAGAATGGTTGTAAAAGATGCTGTAAAGCGGATGCTTATGGGAACAGAGATTATCGCTGATTCATCAAACGAGATTACAATTCAAGTGCTAGTAAACCTCTTTGAGCTTTCAGTTGATGGTGCCTTCAAGAGAATGTTGCATATTGCAAAATCGATGCTCAATGATGCATTTTTAGCAGTTAAGGAAAAGAACCTTGATCTTGCAAATGAGGTGATAAATGCAGATGATGAGGTAGATAGGTTTGGTTTTTACATAATACGCCAACTCAAAATCGCAATACAAAATGAACACATGTTGGAAGAAATGGGATTTTCAAATGCTCGAAATTGCCTAGGTTACAGACTTGTTGTAAAAAATATTGAAAGAACAGGAGATCATGCTGTAATTATTGCCAAAGACTTGATTGAGTTTAAAAAATCAATAAAAAAAGATGTTCTCGAAAAGATTCAAGAGATGAACCAATTTGCGATTTCATTAATGGATGAGGCATGCTTGTCATTATTCAAAGAAGACTTTTACCAAGCAGAAAAAACAATTGAAAAAGCGCTAGAGATTACAAAATATGAGAAAAAAGTTCTTGATAGCGCCAGATCAATAAAAGACGAAGAAGAGCATTACAGAGTAAGAAGGATGGTAGAAAACATTCAAAGAATTGCTGAGTATGCAAGCGACATAGCTGAAATTGTTCTTAACATAAATGTAGAAAAAGCATTGAAAAAGAAAGCGTGAATAAAACTAATTGAAAACTGCAATTCTAATAACATATGGTAAAGAGGACGCTATCAGAGAGGCTGTAGCATTATGTGAGGCCGCAGATTACAATCCGCGACAGATTGTTGAACAAAAGTATCTTAATAGACCAAAATTTGGAATCAGTGAAGAAATAGTAAAAAGATTAGAAGACACCATTAAAAGATTAAAACCAGATGTTGTAGTTTATGATGAAATATTAAAACCAAGTCAAAATTACAATCTCGCATCAAGATTGAAAATAAACATACTTGATAGAGAGGCCTTGATATTAGAAATTTTTCAGAGCAGAGCTAAAAGTTCAGAGTCACAACTTCAAGTAAAATTAGCACAGCTTCGTTATGAGATGTCAAAAGCAAAAGAAAAAGTCAGGCTCGCAAAGATGGGAGAGCAGCCAGGTTTTATGGGAATTGGAAAATTCGAAGTTGATGTGTACTATAATGACATAAAACACAGAATGCAGACGATAAAATCAAAGCTTGCAAAAGCTGGAAAACAACGGGAGCTTCATAGGCAATCAAGGCAAAGATTAGGATTCAAAACAATTTCACTTGCAGGATACACATCAGCAGGTAAAACAACTCTATTCAACTATCTAACAGGTGAGAAACAACAAGAAAGCAAAGAACTTTTTACGACGCTTTCAACTACAACAAGAAAAATTTCAATTAAAAATCAAGAAGCTCTTATTTCAGATACTGTAGGATTCATCAGCAAGCTTCCTGCTTACATGATTGAGGCGTTCAAATCAACGCTCGAAGAGCTGACCTATACAGATGTCGTAATAGTTGTAATTGATGCAAGTGATCCTGATTTTGATCTAAAAAAGAAATTTCAAAGTTGTATTACTACTTTAAATAGTTTAGGTGTTGAACGTGACCGCATAATTTTTGCATTAAACAAGTCTGATCTACTAGCACCAGATGAAATTGAACAAAAAGCAAAACAGATAAAACTTGATGATACTAGAAAATGGATCCCAATATCTGCAATTACAGGCCAAAACATATTGCAATTAAAGGACCTGATTGGAAAGCTTTTAGAAACACCAAAACCAGTAGTTGAAAAAAAGTCAATAGAGTTTGGTGCAATTTATGAAAATTGAGGTATTAAGAATAGGTCAACGTTTAGTACGAGATGATAGGGTCACTACTCATGTTGCGCTTGTAGCAAGGGCTTTTGGTGCCTCAAAAATCTACATGAATGAAGTAAATCCGGAAATCAAAGAGACTTTAGACAAAATAAGCAAGACTTGGGGAGGAACATTTGAGGTTGAGTTTATCACAAACTGGAAAAAAATAGTTCAAGAAAAGAAACGAGAAAAAATTAAGATTGTTCATTTGACTATGTATGGTCAAAATATCAACGAAGTCGATTATACAATAGAAAAAGAAAATCATATTTTGGTGATAGTAGGAGCTGAAAAAGTACCACGTGAAATATACGAGCTTGCTGACTATAATGTAGCTGTTGGAAACCAACCTCATTCAGAAATAAGTGCACTAGCAGTTTTGTTGGACAGAATCCAGAAAGGAAATCAGTTTTTTACAAAATATCAAAATGCTCAAAGACAGATTGTTCCTACTAAACAAGGTAAAAATGTCATTGTAAAGAAGACAAGGGATTAATATCAGTATAAATGGAAGTTGGATGTTGGTTGACCAATACGAAGATCCTTTTGTAAGAATTGCTTCAATGATAGGTGGAGATGAATATCTCAAGGTTGCAAGATCTCTCTTAAAATCTGAAGATGCAACAGATGAAGAAATTGCAAGTTCTACGGGTTTGAGAATAAATATGGTAAGAAAAGTTCTCTACGATCTTTTTGGCAAGTCACTCATTACTGGAATAAGAGTAAAAGATGAAAGAAAGGGGTGGTTTGTTTACAGATGGCGTTCAAGAAGAGACGAAGTAGAAAATTTCATTGAGGGCCAGAAAAAGAAAATTGCTGAAAGACTTCAGCAAAGATTAGACTATGAGAACGCATCAGACTTTTATCATTGTGGCAACGAGGATTGTCCGAGAGTAACATTTGAAGATGCACTCGAAGGATTCTTCAAATGTCCTTCCTGTGGAAAAGTTCTAAACTTGAAGAAAAATGATAAATCGAAAAAAGCATTTTCTGCAAAGATTGATGTAATAAGAAAAGATATGCGCAAGTAGTTTTTCCATCATAACAATGTTTGACCAAAAAATACTATATGATTTGAAACCTTAGTAAACGACATGATGACAACACCTCCAAAACCAACAGGCGGAGACGAAATATGTCCATTGTGTAAAAAACCAAAAAGTGAGCATACCAACAAGGAGATGCTTGATTGCTCTCGTAAGTTGAGAGAATTAGAAACTAAAGATGAGGCTTGAGTAGAGATTATTTTTGTAGTAATTTGGTCAGTTTTTTAATTATTGTAAAAGGATCAACATCAGCATATGTTGTAACATAAAGTATATGTTTTTTATCTAATGGAGTTGTCATTCGTATAATTTTGTCAAAAACACTGACTGAATATTCTTCTTTTCCGTATTTGTTGCTTAATTCATTATGAGTTTTATTTGATTTTAAAATTTCGTTAATGGATTTTTTGCTTTCTTTTTTGTTAAGAATGCTGGTTAAACCCTCACGATGTTTGCTTTGAATTATTTTTCCTTTCATATCAAATATTGTAACGAAACGAATCATAGGATCCAAAGCGAGAATGTTTTCACATAATTTTACAAAATCCATACTTTGAGTACCTCTGCTGACAATAGTTTAATGATACGTATTTGTTTTGTGCAGAAAAATGATGATTTTAAGAACAAATAATGTGTTATGAAAAGGATTGTGTTTTGACTTTTTAGAATAGGTACTTTAAGATATCAATTAGATTTTTTGTAATATAAAACCATTTCATTTTCTAAATGTAAAATTTTTTCTAGTTTCAATTTTCTTGATTTTGTAATTTTAGAAAATCCTTTCCCTTCAATTATAGAAACTGCGTCTTTTCCACCCACAAGAAATGGTGTAATTGTGACTATTATTTCATCAAACAGATTTTGATTTACAAATTCCCAGTTAATAGTGCCTCCCCCCTCAACTAGAATTTTTTTAATTTCTAGTTTCCAAAGAGTTTTCAAAAGTTTTTTTATGTTTACGATATTATTTCCTGAAACAATTATCTTAAGCGGAAATTTTCTAAGATTTTCAAGATTTTTATTTGATGCCTTTTTGGAAACTGCAATTATTGTTGGAATTTTATTACAAGTTTTGATGATTCTGGATTTTGTACTTATGGTTGCCCTAGAATCTAAAATTATTCGAATGGGATTTTTTCCTTTTACCTGATGTACTGTTAATACTGGATCATCGCGCTTGACAGTATTTTTGCCAACTAAAATGGCATCAGCGGTAGCACGTAACTTGTATACACGTATCTTGTCCTTTCTTGAAGAAAATCTAGAATCTCCGCTTTTTGTGGCTATCTTACCATCCAAAGAGGTTGCTGCGCTAAGAATAACATATGGCCTATAGATTGCCATGAATTATTTTTCCTCCCACCATTACAGCTTTAATTGCTGACTCTGAGGCTCGATGTACAATTGAGGCATAAGGGTTGTGCATGGGTTCAAGATCAATTGCATGTTTATCAAGGAAAATGCAATCAGCTAAATATCCTTCCTTAATTGAGCCAATTTTTTTGTTTAATATCTTACCAGCGTTTGATGTAGCCATTTTGAGGATCTGTTTTGCATCAATTCTTTTTTTATGAATAGCCATAGAAACTTTCCAAAGATAGTCTGTTTCTCGAAACATGTCAGGTGAGTTTATCATAACGTTATCTGTTCCAATTGCCAGAGTATTTCCTGTTTTGATCATCAATTCAATGTCAGGAATTCCTTCTGCAAGTGCTGCGTTAGCACGTGGACATACTACAATACCTCTTGTTTTTCTTGCAGCCAGACAAAGATCTTTTTTTGATGCATGAGTCATGTGAACCAAAAAGTGTGGTTTTAAAAGAAGACAGCGTTGAGTTTCAGATTTTTTAGTCATTTTTTTTGATAGAGTACAACTTTGTTTTGTTTCAGCTGAATGAATTGCACGGATTTTTTTTGTTTTTGAATAATATTTTAAAACAGAATCACTGTACTCGTTTGCGCCGCTAACTCCTATACCATCACAGTTTTGTAAAAGTGCAGCTAATTCCCTATGTTTTGGTTTTGCAAATGAAGTGTTTTGTTTGATTTCTGTTTGTTTTTGATAATATTCTACTCTGCCAAGTATCATAGAACGAATTGGGAGTGTTGAAATGGTTTTTTTTAATAACAAAACTCCCTCCAGTCCACCTTCGCGAAAATCAACAAAGGTTGTGATTCCATTTTTTATCATAGATAAACAGGAGTTTTTCATAAAATTTGCAAGATGTAATGGTTTTGTGTTTTTGAGTATCTTTGATTTTATTCCACGTATAGGATGAATTCTAGCCTCAGTCGTGCTTTCTAATGAGATATCTTTTGCAATTGAATCTCCTATGTGAGTGTGTACGTTTACAAATCCTGGAATTATTACTAGTCCTTCGCAGTCAAGTTTTTCTTCGCTTTGATTTAAGGCAAGATTTTGCTTTATTTTTTTTAAAATTTGGTCTGAAATTCTAATGTTTGTGTTCTCTATGTATTGTAAATCTTCTCCATAGAGAATACTTGCATTTTTTAAAAGCATGATAGTTCATAGATCTCTGGTTTTTTTTTTCCAGAATCTCTAATTTGTCGTATAGTATCAAGAGCTTTTGTCGCAAGCTTGACAGCCTCTCGTGCAGTTTTTCCTGTTCCAATTCCACAGTTTAATGTAACTTCAAGCTCTTTTTTTGCCAAATCAATGAATTCTTTTGCATATTTATTTGCAAATTCATCTGATACAACCATGAAATTATCTCCACCCATAAAGAAGGTCAATGAGTTTTTTTCAAGAAAAAACTCTGTCATTTTTGAATAAAGCTTGAATATCATAGATGAAATTTCAAATGGCGAAGTGTTTTGTCTTTTTGATGTCAGGTTTTCAACGTCAAAATGAATAATTGTTACTTTTTGCTCTGATTTTCCGTTAACAAAACCATATATGTTGTGTTCTCTGTTCAAAAAATTTTCTGTCTTTTTTCCTTCATGTGCTCTAAGGTTTGCCTCAAAAGGAGTTTCTGCAAATCCAATGGACATTGATAGTTTGAGATCAAAGTTCTTTGCGATCTCTTTTTGTATTTCTACGTGATCATCTAATGTCAATCCATTTGTTATGGCAAAAAATTCATCAGCACGATTCAAAAACACAAGTGAGTTTTTCTCAGAGAATAGTTTTTGTACATCTTTGTAAAGTGATGCCTGAAGCATTTGTAACTGATGTTCTCTGTCGCTTCCTAATGATAGAGTCCAAGGACCATACTTGGTAATTTTAAGAATTGTTAGCTGAACCAACTTATTGTATCCTCTGCAATTCTTTTGAAGTGTTAATTGCTGCCTCAACTGCTCGCTCAGCTACAGGTCTTATTCTTGCATATGCCTGTCTTTCCTGCATCCCAGGCCCAGAAATGCCAAGAGAAACTGTCTTTTTGTGTTTTAATGATAATTCTTGTAGTGTTTTTGCAGTTGTATGGGCTATGACTTCATCATGTTTTGTCTGGCCTTTAATTACTGCGCCCAGTGTTACTACCGCATCAATATCGCTTTTTGATAACAATTCATCAATTATTAGAGGCATGTCATAAATGCCTGGAACCTTGCATGTGTACTTTACATTAATTTTGAGTGACTGTGCCTTTTCTAGTGCTACTTCAAGCATTTTTGATGTTATTTTCTGGTTAAACTCCGAGACCACTATAGCTATGTTCAGAATTAGTGCACCTTTGCGTATTCTAATAGCTCTTTGCCATCAACAAACGAAATGGCATTTTGTTTTGCATATTTTTGAGCCTTTTCTACTGATAGTGCAGAATAGGTCTGAGCATCCATCATTTCACATATGGCTGTAACTGGCCTAAGCTCTGCAAGCTCTGTCAAATATACAGACATCTCAGTATGGCCTCTTCTGCGTAAAAGAAGATCTTTTGCTGCAATTAAAACAGGCACGTGTCCTGGTGTCTTAAATGACGAAACAAATTTTCTTCTTGGGTCGTCTGCATTATACAAATTTGTCATTTCTCTAATGGTAAGTGCTCTGTCTCTATCCGTAACTCCAGTGTATGTCTGGTAATGGTTAATTGAGATTGAAAATGTTGGATGATCGCCGTATGGCGCAAGTCCCATAATCATCTCTTTTGAGTTTGAATCAAAAGAATTAGAGTTTGATAAAATATCATGCATGTATCGTAATCCCAATTTTTCACCAAGTTGATTGCTTATTGCTATGCATAGTAGTCCCCCTGCATGTTGACGCATTCGTGCAACATGTTCTGGAGTAATGAACTCGCCTGCTACTACCATGTCAATTTCATTTTCTCTACCGCTTGAATCATGTAGTAAAACAAATTCGCCTTCTCTAAGCGATGCTATTGCCTCTGCAATTGTCATGATGAAAATTCTTCCTGTTCTAATTATAAAGTTTACTAAAAAATTGGTAATTACTACTAAATTGGTAAATTATTATGTTTGTTTTAGGATATATTTTCCTAAAATATCAGTTTCAATATTAATTTTGTCTCCCACTCTTTTGGTATGAAAGTTACTAACTTTCATGGTATGCGGAATTAAACAAACTGATATACGATTTTTTATCGCATCAACTACCGTAAGACTGATTCCATCAACTGCGATAGAACCCTTCTTGACAACATATCGTACCAGTTGTTTTGGAATATCAAACCAGATTTTGACCTCTTTTGGTTTTTTTTCTATTTTTTTTATTATTCCAACTCCGTCTATATGTCCTAATACAAAATGTCCTTCTATTCTATCACCAGCCTTTATGCTGCGTTCAATGTTTACTATACTGCCTGTTTTCAAATTGCCAAGTGAAGTTTTTTTGGTTGTTTCTTCGATCATTTCAAAATTACATTTGTTTTTTGAAATTTTAGTTGCTGTGAGACAAACTCCGTTAATAGCTACGCTTTGCCCAATTTGAAGACCTGCAACTTGTTTTCCTAAATCAACTGTCATTTTAACTGCGCTTCTATTTTTTGGATTTTTTTCAATCTTTTCTATAATACCAATTCCTTCTACAATGCCTGTAAACATATTCATGTGATGATTGTTTAGGTGTATAAAATGTTGGCTGATGCAAAGTACCTATAATACATATTGAGTTAATCTAGTTATTGAAAAAATCCAAACTAGAAAATGCTATAAAATTACAAAACAAGTTGGCAAAAAAAGTTATTACAAGAAATTTTCTTCCACGAAAAATCAATAAAGTGTGTGGAGTTGATGTTTCATATTCAGATAATACTGCATTTTGTTCAGCTGTTGTTCTAGACAAAAATAATTTTGATGTAATTAAAATAACTAATTTTTCTATGAAAAGTTCATCACCATATATTCCTGGCCTGTTTATGTTAAAAGAATCAGAACCGATCCTAAAAACACTCAAACGTCTTAAAGAAGAGTTTGATGTATTGCTAGTTGATGGGCATGGTCAGCTACATCCAAGACTGTGTGGCTTGGCATGTTACGTGGGTTTAATGATAAACAAGCCTGTAATAGGTATCGCAAAAAGCCTTTTGTTTGGAGTGATAAAAGATTCTCGTGTAGAAATCAATGGCAAGATACTTGGATATGAGATAAAACTACAGAAAAAGAAAATCTATGTTAGTGTAGGACATAAGATAAGCCTAAAAACTGCAGTCAAAATAGTAACTGAGTTAATCAGAGAAGATCATTGGTATCCAGAACCACTTCGACTTGCTGACCTATACTCAAAAAAGATTCGTACTAAAATCAGAAACTTACAAAATGACTAATTACTCTATTCTTTTTGCTACTTGCAAAAGTGACTTGGCTTGTTTATAATGTACTTCATCAATCATTTTTCCTTCAATAACGGTTGCACCACGTCCAGTCTTTGTTGACTCTAGATATTTTTTGTAGACTTTTTCTGCCCATTCTATTTCTGTGTTGTTTGGGTAAAAGATTTCATGTGCTACTTGTATTTGATCAGGGTGAATGATACTTTTTCCTGAATAACCAAAATTTCTTCCAGTGATGCAGTCTTCTCTTAGACCATTTGCATCTTTAAGATCTTGCCATATTGCATCAATTGCATATGCTCCTGCAGCCCTTGCATCAAGTGGAATCTTTGATCTAGCATATTTTGCACCTTCTGCTTGTTTTGTATATTCTATACCCATGTCATTTAGTAGATCAAATACACCAAAGACCAAGGCTACAACACGCTTTGTACAGGAAGCGATGTCATAGGCGTTGACTACTCCCTCAGCTGACTCAATTGAGGGCATAAGTTCAATGGGTTTAAGCTTTCGTTTTTTTTCAAATGATGATAGAATTTTTTCGATTTTTTTTAGTTCCTTGGCATTGTTTACTTTGGGGATGACAATGCCATCAATGCCTCTTGCAACGATTTCTTTAAGATCATCAGTAATTATACCAGAAGATGGAGAGTTTATTCGTACATAAACATCAGATTTGTATTCTGATCGTCTTTTTAGTGTCTCTTTGATTAATTGTCGTGCATTTTTTTTTTCATTGTCAGGAACAGAGTCTTCTAAATCAAAACATATGATATCTGAGGGTAGATCTTTTGCTTTTTCTAAAAAACGCGAATTATTTCCGGGAACAAAGAGTAGGCTGCGCACTAGCCCTGCCATAAAAAACTTAGGCGCCTTCTGGTTTCAGTAAGATTTTTCCAAAGAAATTGCCTTTAAGCATCTTGGTGTGTGCAATTTCTGCTTGCTCAAAAGAATGGATGGAATCAATTTCTGCTTTAATCTTTCCTTTACCCATCCAATATAGTCCAGCTTCCATCTCCGCTTTTGTTCCTTGGGTTGAACCAAGAACGTTTATTCCCTTGAAGAAAATATGTCTAAGATCGATTTGTGCATCATATCCAGTTGTAGCACCGCATGAAACCAAAGTACCGCCGTAATTTAACAATGTAAGTTGTTTGTTAAAGTGTGTTTGACCTATATGATCAAAGGAAAGATCAATACCAGATCTTCTTCCTTCTTTTGCAGCTATTTCTTTAGTAATCTTAAAAACATCTTTGTGCCAATCTTCTTTTCTGTGATCAACGGCGTAGTCTGCTCCTAAATCGAGACATTTTTGGAGCTTTTCTTTGCTTGCGGTAGCAATAACAGTACAATTGTAAAGCTTTGCAATTTGAATGCCAAAGCTTCCAACACCAGAACCTCCTCCCATGATCAGAACAATCTGACCTGGAGTAATTTTTGCTCTACCTACAAGCATGTGCCATGATGTTAAAATTGTCATTGATGCTGCAGCAGCCTGCTCATAGCTAACACCATCAGGTATTTTTGAAACATTTGTTTCAGGTAGATGAACCAACTCACAATATGCTCCCCATAGAGGCCCTGTCTGAAATCCCCACACTAATCTTTTTGAACAATCAAATTCTCTACCAGCAGTACACAAATCACAAGTTCTACAAGCTAGATTTGCATGAGAAACTACCTTATCGCCAATTTTGAAGTTTTGAACATCCTCTCCTACTGCTACTACCTCACCTGCTGCATCAGATCCAGATATGTGGGGTAGTGGTACAGGTATTGGTTGGCCTCGCATTCCCCAAAGATCATTATAGTTTAAAGCCGCTGCCTTGACCTTGAATACTACTTCACTTGGTTTTGGTTTTGGCTCAGGAACATCTTTTATTTTTAAAATTTTTTTGTAATCATCATTTGGAGCATATTCTTCATAAACTACAGCTTTCATTGAGTAGACCCTCTGTTTCCCCTAATTATATTTTCTTAGATCATCTTCGATTTATCTTAAAATCGCGTTTTGGTTGTTGAATTGATAAAAGAATTTGTTTTAGCTGATCATCGGTTATCTGAGATTGTACTTTCCCCTGTGATGCCATGCTTATCAAATAGTTTTCAACCAAGTTTGCAAGTTCTGGCTTGACTAGTTTAACATTGTTTAGACGCAGTCTTGCCTCAGAAGATAGGATTTGTTTTAGAATTATTTCTTTTTGAGCAGCTATTTGTGCTTCTCTTAGTTCCTGATCGTCTGTTTCGTTAGATTCATGATGACTCATGATATCACATTATGAATAAACTTTCAAGTGTGGAGTTTTAGCGACAAGTTCATTTAAAATTTCGGTTGCTAGCTTGTCAAGCTTTTGCATTCCCTGTCTTGATACTACGCGTCCTTTTTTTTCAACCTTTTCAACGTATTCTAATTTTTCTAATCGATGAATTGCAGCACGTATGATTGCACCACCTGCCAGTCTATGATGGGCTCCACCATATCCAACAGGTTTACTTCCACCGTACATACTACGTAAATCAGTGATTCCTACTGGACCATGGAGATAGATTTTCCGTAGAATAGATGCACATCTTGTGTACCACCAGTCACGATTTTGAGGCGGTCTCTCTTTGTGTGAGCCTGTCTTTACGTATGGCAGCCAGCTAGGTGGTTGAAGGTCTTCTTTTTTTAGAACCTCTGTTAATTTTTCGATCAATAAATCTGCTGGAACGTCGTATACTTTTGCCATGAAAAGTCAAACTCGCTACTGGTCTTATAAATCATTGAGCTATTACTTTACGATAAGTATGACTGCAAAAATTGCAAGTAGTTCGGATCGATTTTAATGAAGAACGACCTATCCGTGTTCGTGAGTTTACACTTGGTGCGATAAAGCTTTTACATTTTTTACAAAACATCATTCTAAATTCATAAGGCATTTGAATTCTATAGTGCATGCTAATTTTTTTTGCGTGTAATGCCTGTTTTTGCGACAGCTCTGGATTTGATTTTGCATTACTCAGTGCATTTTCGATTAAAATTTTCATTCGCTCGAGTGCAATCTCTTTTCTTGTTTGATTCATACAAAGATGATATTGTATCGATTTTAAAAATTATAACAATAAGATGCGGTCGCCGGGATTTGAACCCGGGTGACGGGCTTGGAAGGCCAGCGTACTACCAGGCTATACTACGACCGCGCCTAAATGAGCAGGCTTTGCGGCCTACATAAAAATTGTTTTTTCATACTCGTAAAGAATTCGACTAGTCACAACATGGGATTCTAGAGGCTTTTTATCAATTCTGATCAGTTGAGCAATTCTTTTTTTAATCAAATCTGAGAAATGCCCTTTCTGAAAACCACCAATAATTATGCATGATTTGTCACTTAGTTTTTTTGCAACATTTTCATACGTACTTGATGTTCCCTCTGTTGATAATCCTATGACTTGTTCTGGGTTTATTGTGTCAAGTAATTGATCAAATTTCATCTCTTTTAGCTCAAGTAGTGTTTTATCATCAGTTTTTACAACATTATCTTTGAATAGCTGCTCAATTAATCCTGAAAACCTATGATAAGATTTTGGGATGTGAACGCCCTGGCCTACAAATATTACGTTGTCGTTTATGGTGTGAATGTAGATTCTAATTTTGTTTTCAAGGTAAAGTGGCGTTGAACATGCAGCTAGTAAAGAAATGTGTACTAGATCTGGCCTGCCTCTTTTGATCTCGTTTTTTATGCCTTTCATGGCAGCAAAGTGCCATGAGTTATCTAGTAAAATCTCAGATGGATTTTTGCCAAATTTTTTACTGTGTAAAACTACAGAGTTGTGAGCTTGGAGTTCTTTTGGAACAAGTTCAAGTGAAGACTCTGCAAGTATTAACGAGAGCATGGAGATTATTGTTGTATTTGTTTTTTGAATTCTGACCAACCAGGTTTTGGAGTTCCCTTAACATCGATTAGTCCTGCGTTGCACAAATAATAGCCAAGTCGCTCTATTACAAACTCACTGCTTCCCAGTCCAGAACCCCCCCCAACAGTAATTTTTGATTCAACACTTTCTTGTTCATCTGGAAAACACGAGCCCTCTGGTCTATCATATTGTCTGTACCACGTGAAGAATTCAATTTTTGATTTGTTTTCCCTATAGAAATCATATGCAGTTTTTAAAAATTCTACTTGATCCTGCTCATTTCCATTAACAAACTCAGATGTGCTCCAACTTATTTCAAATAAGGCAACTTTTTTGTCAGGAACCAAATCAAACATTTTTTCCAATTCAGTTTGCGCCTCGTATGGCGTTTTTGTTATATCATTTAGGCTGTCTACTGGAAAGTATGAAAAGGCAACAAAATCACCCATGCCAATCTCGCTTACTAGATTTTCTAGATTTTTGTTAAGTATTGCGTGCAGAGCAAATGAGCTTCCTATTTTTACATCGGGATGTTTTTGTTTAATTTTCTCATATACAATATTAAAAAAGTGCTTATAGTTTTCAACTCCCCCCTCGTTATATCTAAAGTGTTCCTCGATTTCTGCACCAATTATAACAGTATCAATTATGTTGTATCTAGACAAAACAACATCAAGAACTCTTACAGTGTTGTCTGCAAGGTTTTCTGTGAGTGCCTGTCTTCCCATCCAGTCAGGAAACGGCCCAAGTGCAGGCCCGTTTACTACAGAAAAAAATAACGTGACTTGCATGTTATTTTTTTTATTAAAGCTCATCAGAATATCAGATTCTTTAAAGTTGAACTGATCCTGTTGAGGCTCTAAAACGTTCCAAAACATATAGAAATTGTTTCTTCCAACGCCAGTTGTTGCTGCTTGTTCATAAACGCTGTTTAGCTCTTCAAGTGTAGTTGCAGTTGTTGGTGTATTTACAACAAGACCAAGATTTGGATTTGTAGTTAATGGAACTGTATTGTTATTGTCAAAGTCTAGAGTTAAAACAACAATGATTGTTATAATAGCTGCAGCTATTATTGCTCCAATTCCACCAGTTAGTTTTTTGTTCAATGATGTTGGCAGAAGAAAAGAGAGTAAAAAAGGTGATAGGTCAGCCAGATGTACAGCCACTAAAGCCGCATTCTATGCATATGCTACATCCTTCCACAAAAACAAGATTGTTTTTGCAGGTAGGACATAGGCTTTCTTCTTTTGTTTCCTCTTTTACGCTGCTTTGTTTTGGTGTTTCTTCTGGAGTCTTTATTCGTAGTGCGTTATCGACTTGTGTTCTTATGTAAAAGTTCTTGATGTTTTGGGTAATATAGTTGGTAACAAACTTGCTTGGTCTTACCTCAAAGGTCTTTTCTGCATTTTCGCTTGTCATATGAAGTACCTGCTGGTGTCGTGAGCCATCACGGTATACGGTAATGCCTTTTAGCGCCATTTCATGTGCCAAAAGATATGCTGCCTTGACGTCGTCTGATGATACATCATGTGGCATGTTAATTGTTTTTGCAATTGCATTGCCAATCCAGAGCTGCCATACAGATTGCGCCATTAGATGATCTGCCCAGTGAATGTCCATTGCTGTGACAAAGATTTTTTGCATCCATTCTGGGATTTCTGAAATTCCAGTAAGTGACCCATAGTTGTCTGCAATTTTTGCAAGAATTTCCTCGCTGTGTATCCCATTGTCTTTAAGGACTTGCTCAAAGATTTTGTTTGTATAAAAGAACCTCCCTACGGTTACTCGCTTTTCAAAAACTAGTGCAAAGGTTGGCTCCATTCCGTTTGAACAGTCTGCTATCATAGATAGCGTGCCTGTTGGGGCTACAGTTGTTGTAAGTACGTTCCTAATCCCGTGTTTTTTTATCTTTAAGATTAACGCGTCCCAGTCGTGGCTATGTTCTTCTTTTGGTTTTTCATAAAATCCGGCAATAGGGATATTTCCTTCAGGATATTCCGTTTTTGGACATAATGGAAAGTCTCCTCTTGATTTTGCCAAGGCAACACTTTCTTCCATAGAATAGTATGATAGTGTCTCAGCTAGCTTTGATTGAAATTCGTATCCTTCCTTTGAGTTGTATGGAATTCTAAGCTTGTAGAGTAGATCTGCAACGCCCATAACACCTAGTCCAATTCGTCGTGACTCTTTTGATGCAACGTCGATTTCTGGTACAGGGTAATGATTCATGTCAATTACGTTGTCAAGAAATCTTGTAGTTTTTCTGATAGTCTCTTCATATCGTTGCCAGTCAAACTCATACTGTCCGTCGGCTTTTCGTTTTACAAGATTTGCCAAGTTGATAGAGCCAAGATTACATGACTCGTATGGATAGAGACTTTGCTCTCCACATGGATTTGTAGCACGTAGTGGCATACCTCTTGCTTTTGCAAATACATTGTATTTGTTGATTAGATCAAAAAAGATCAGACCAGGTTCTGCACTCTTCCATGCTGAAAGTGCTATCAGATCAATTAGCTGATGTGAGTTAATCTCACGGACAGGTGACTTGTCACGAGGATTGCGTAGCATGTACTTGCCGTCTTCGGTGTTTACAAGTGCATTCCAAAAGTCTTCCCATATTCCAACACTGACGTTAAAGTTCTCCAAGATGCCAGGCTGTGTCTTGTTTGTGATAAATTTTTCAACGTCTGGATGCCATGCTTCCAAGATTCCCATGTTTGCACCTCGACGTTTTCCTCCCTGCTTTACAACTTCGGTTACTGTGTTTATTATATTCATAAAGGAGACAGGTCCTGAAGCAACACCAGATGTTGATGCTACAATGTCTCCTTCTTGACGCAGATCAGAATAGTTTATTCCAACCCCACCGCCTGACTTGAAGATTAGTGCAGCGTCTGATGTTGATTTCATGATTCTTTCCATATCATCTTGCATGTCAAGCACAAAACAGGCAGATAGTTGGCCTAATCGTCCACCTGCATTCATCATTGTTGGTGAGTTTGGTAAGAAGTCTTGTGCTATCATAAGTTCCATGTATTCTTTTATCTTGTCGGCATAGTCATCAAGCTTCTTTAAGGCAATCAGAGTCAAGAGTTCTTTGAAGCTTGCCTTCATCTGGCCTTTCTTTGCCAAACTGATGTAGTGAGTTATCAATCCTCTAAAGTGCCATTTGTTTAGGTAGTATTCGCCTATTTTGAATTTGTAATCAAAGTCATCAAGTTTTTCAAGGTATTTTCTTGCCTCTTCTATGTCCTGCTTTATGTTGCCTTCAACTGAAAAGATCTTGTTATCATACAAGACATCTCCTAGTCCTACTAAAATTGCGACTCGCTCAAACATGGCTTCTGGGCTTTCAATAATTTCATTTTTGTTATTTCTCATGAGATATCTTGATGCCAATACCCTCAAACAATTGAGATCAAACTTTTTTGCTACCGGATCAAGTAATTTGGTGTTTAGTGTCTTCATTTTGTCGTCTCTTAGTTTACGTCGCTCATGTCTGTACAGAATGTAGGCTTTGGCGATTTCGCTATAACCCCGTTCAATTAGGTTAGATTCTACCATATCTTGAATATCTTCAACGCTTGGGGTGTTTGATGCAGAAAAGCCCTGCTCCATTAATTTTTTCAAAACTCCGTTTGTTAGTTCTTCTGCTAAACCACGGTTCGCTTCACCCGTAGTAGCCCCAATCGCCTTGTATATGGCGTTTGTAATTTTGTCTTTATTGAAATTCGTCATTTTTCCATTTCGTTTGCGAATTTCAACGATCGAGTCTTCTATTTGAGAAAAATCTGCCATAAATATCTCCGGAATAGTCTAAGAAATCAAGTGAATATAACTTCTGTGGCAAAAAAATTTTTAGCAAGATCCGATTTAGCTCAACAACTTTTACATTAGTATGATAAACTTCGTAGTGGTTAAGATTCGAGTTTTCTAAAAAGTAACTAAATGTCCTTCTTGGTTTTTCGAAAAAAGTTTTGTTATAACGAATTTCGTCTTAATTTATTATATATGTGGACTTGCATTTGGGGCATTTATCGTCTAATTTCTCATCTTTTAATCCACAATTACCGCAGATCGCTACCTTCTTTACAGGTTTAAAGGAGGAAAGCAAATTGGATGCCTTTTCTATTATATCCTTAATCTCATCAGTTTTGGCGTCTTTTGAGAACTTGATTCGTGTTAATAAACCGCCATCAAGCATCTTTGCCATCTTGTTACATTCTACTATTTTATCGCTTTTAGCAGAAAAACCAGAGATGTCTCCAGCGTCAAATGCTATTCCTTCCGAATAAGATTCGCCGTTTAGTGTCTTAAGAATCGACAGTTTACCGTACTTTTCGCCGTCTAGTGTAGCAAATCTACTTGATCCCTCACTTTCTATCATACAGACATTAACTGTATCGCCAGTTTCCTTTCCTTTCTTTTTTGCTACACTTACCGCAGTATCAATTACCTTGTACAAAATATCCTTTCCTTCTTTATTGCCCTCATGTCCTAAAATGTTAAAGACTGCTTCCTGAAGTCCGACCAGATTAATGACTAGAGAAACTGATCCCCGCTGCATATATTGCGTGTTGCTAGCAAGTATAGGGTTAAGTCCACGTCTTGTCAGATCTGAGACATCTTTTTTCCTCAATGACATAGAGGAAAGTGCTGGCTTCATCAATAGTGCCAGTCGTGCTCTAAAGTAAGTCTCATCTTTGTTTGATTCAAATGCAAGTCTTGGCAAATTGATTGAAAGGGATTGGAGTTTGATCGAAGTTGTTCCTGCATTATTTACATCAACACGTAAGATTCCCTTGGTTGATGCTTGTTCTTTTGTAAAGAGGATCTGCCCACCAAGTGCTATTATTTCCGAAAGGACGTCTGATACGTCTGCGACCTTACCTTTTTCATAGTCAATTATCAGCCCGATCTTTGGAATTGGTGTTATCTTTGCATATTCTTTGTATGCAGAAAGGATTGCTTTGATGATCTTTGTATCAGAGCCTAATTGAACTATAAATGAAACAAGTGTCGGGCTTTTACCATATTTTGAAGATGTCGATGCAGTAGAGAAAGCATTTGTTAATCTTAGCTCCAACTCTGAAATGTCTTTTGAATGCTTTAATAACAATGAAACTAGCCCGTCCATTACCACCTCTTGAGATGTCTCTTTTGAGACTAGGGAAATTACCATTGATAGCGAGGTTATCAGGTTATCTAGATCCTTAATTGATGAAATCCTTGTTACGCCTAGGGACTTACCCTTAAGGTCAAGTCCATCTTCGATTAACTCCTTGACATTGATGAATATAGTATCAGGTAATAGAGACCATATGCCAGGGTTTGTGATGTGAAGGTCGCCTGAGAGATGCGAGTCTGCCACGTCCTTAGGCAGGGTATTTAAAAGCAGGTGCTCGGCAAGGGCTGCCTGGCCTGTCTTAAATAATAGCTCTTCTGCTCCAGCATCCACATTATCCACATTAGATATCATTTCCTGAACATCAAAGACTGGCAAGCCAAGCCTTGCAAGTTTATTCCTATACTCCTCATGACCGTGTTCTAAAAGAACCGAGTTTACCATCTCACGAATTAAAGAGCCTGTTAGGTATGTTGTTTGATATTTGTAGATTCGATTTTCTACTTCTTCTGTTATCTTTTGTGCTAGTTCAAGAGGCAGACTGCCCTCACGAACCAAAGACTGGATGATTTTATGAGAATTAAATTCCTCAATTGATTCATGTGAGGTTCTAACATACATTTTCCCGCTTTCAATTATTGATCTTTCCTCGATCTGCCTTGCAAGACTTAGAACCAGTTTGCCCAGATTTGTAATGGTGTAGCGTCTTTCTGATTTGTTAAGTGCTACTAGTGATTGTCTCAATAGTTTTCGCAAATGATATGCAAATTTTCCGCTTTCCTTTTTTGACTTAAATCCTGCAAGTGACTTTAATTCTGAGTAAGTCAGAGGTCCTTTTGAGTTTAAGATTCTTAAAATATCGATTCTGTTTGGGCTTGCCATAACAGAAAAGATCATTCTTACACGCTTTGATGTTGATTGTAGAATACCACCACGTTTAGGATCCGCTAGTTCCTCACTCAGTTCCATATCCATGTCTAAAAGATCAGGGGTAATTAAGATTTATGACAAAATACATTGTTGCAACTTTTTTCTTAATTGCTAAATTACAATACTTGTGAGATCAAGATCGATCGATTCAGAAAAGTATTTAGATCAGTTTTCTTGGACATCAAGTGTAAACTCTGCAGTAGATAGTGTCTGTCCACATGAGGGACATTTGTTATTGTATGGTCTTACTACATCCTTGATCGACTTGAGCATTTTCATATTAGCTACTTTTTTTCCACATTTTCCGCAAACTACTTCTACTGACATTATAGTAAGCTGTTTTGCTCAAATTATTAAAAATCCGCTTGAAAGTTTTTAATAAATACAATAAATTTGATTTACTGCTTTTCTAGAATTATTCCACGTTCATCAAAGCCCACAATTTTGGCCTTTGAACCAATTGGAAGATCCGATGGTTTTGCCATATTTGCCATAAAACCTGATATTCTCAAGTCTGAGCTATCAAGTTGTAGTACAACCCATGCGTATGGAGTGTACTTTTCAAAGCCAGCCGGAGGCACCGTAATTATTGTAAAAGTCACGATTGTACCTTTACCTTCAAGTTCCACATTTTCAAATTCTTTATGGCCACATTTTTGGCAAAAATATACTGTAGCCAAGTGCAGTTCGCCGCAGTTTTTGCATTTTCTTGCAAGAACCTTACCTAGCTTTGCACATTCAATGAACTGTTGCTTTGCTGACAAATTATACACTTTGAAAAATATGGACTGCGCAACTTGCACCTGTTGCACCAAAATTATGTGTAAGTCCAATCTTTGCGTCTTTTACAGTTCTTTCGCCTGCTTTTCCTGTGAGCTGATCAAAAACCTCAACTACTTGGCCCACGCCTGTTGCACCAATTGGATGCCCCTTTGATTTTAGTCCACCTGATGGATTAATTGAAATTTCACCGTTTAGTCTTGTTTTCCCATCTCGCACTGCTTCAACTGCCTTACCCTTTTCAAAAAATCCAAGGTCTTCAGTATCAACTAGTTCTGCAATAGTAAAGCAATCATGGACTTCAGCAAAGTCAACATTTTTTGGTTTGATTCCTGCCATCTTGTAAGCTGCCTCTGCTGCAATTTTGGTACTTGGTATTGTTGTTAAATGACTACGGCCTTGCAGTGCTGCAGGTGAACCACCCCTTCCAGATCCGATGACTCGCATGTAATTTTTTGTATGTTGTTTTGCAAATTTTTCATTACACAAAATTACAGAGCTTGCACCATCAGAGAATGGGCAACAATCATAGAGCTTTAATGGACTTGCAACTACAGCAGAGTTCATTACATCATCGATTGTAATTTTTTTTCGTAGATGTGCTTTTGGGTTAAGTAAACCATTATCATGATTTTTTACTGCTACCATTGCTAAATCTTCTTCAGTAGCTTTGAATTCTGTCAAGTATGCTCGTGCCATAGATGCAAATAGTCCTGGAAATGATGCACCTGCTTGACCTTCATAAAAAAAGTCAGAGCAATAAGAAAAGTATGTAGTTGTCCACTCTGTACCTGTATGAGTTACCTTTTCAACTCCGGTGACTAGCACTGCATCGTAAAATCCACCTGCAACGTTTGCAAATGCTTC
>JBBDOC010000041.1:0-25483 GCA_040877295.1 Nitrosopumilaceae archaeon | reverse complement strand
AGGCAGTAACTCTGACTCACATGTGACAGAAAATGTTGTATCACAAATACTAACAGAGATAGACGGTCTTGAGGAGCTTCATAATGTATTGATAATTGGTGCAACAAACAGACTAGATATAATTGATCCCGCATTATTACGTCCTGGAAGATTTGACAGGATTATCGAAGTGCCAAAACCAGATACAAAAAGTCGCGAGCACATCTTTAGGATACATACAAAAAAGAAACCACTTGCAGATGATGTTAACTTTACAAAACTAGTTGAACTCACAGAAGGCCTTACTGGTGCAGATATTACCGAAGTATGTAATAGAGCTGCATTAATAGGTCTGAAAAGATACGTAGAAGGAAAAACACAGTCAATAAAAGATGTTAAGATAACTCAGGCTGACCTAGTTGAAGCAATACAAAAGATCAAACCAACAACACGAACACTAGAACCTATAACACAATATCAATAAATAATAAAAAGAATTTCTGACCGGACTTAATCGATTAATTCAGTCCAGCCTTTTACGAATACGGAGTTTTTGTAGAGTGGTACTGGTTGACCTACTGTAAAGTCCATTGGTCTCATCCAAAATATTGCCTTTGTTGGGCAAACACCGATGCATGCTCCATCTGAGATACATCTTTCAGGATAAAAGACAAATGCCTTACCTCTCTTCCAACCTTCAACCGGCTTCACTCTAAGTACATCTGGTCCCAGTGTTGTGCATATCTCAACGCATAGTGCGCAACCAATACACATCTGTTCACCAATGTCTGGTAAAATCGCTACTGGCATTGTAACCAATTTTATTGTCAGATCTTAATATAACTTACCCAAAAAACGCAAATTATAACGGCGTTAGCACATTTTATAACAATGTTAAGAATTTCTTGATCGCGTTTACAATTACCTAAGCTCAAAATCAATGGGAATTACACAAGAAATATCTTCTGAAGAAATAACATTCATTTTAATTTTCGAATTTTCTCTTTCAAGTTGTATCCTTGACATATTTTTTGCATCAATAACTTGCCTGCCTATTGTAGATAGTACCCATCCCAACTCTTCTCTTTTAGCCATACTTGCAACAACAACATTGGAGTTTGTCATATTTGCGATTGCAGCTATTAACATTATATAGGAATTAACGAATATTCCAACGTCTTTTTCATCATTAAACAAACTGAAGAATCCATTTAATGAATCAAGAATTAGAACTGTTCTTTGTCTAGAAATACTTGTAATTATATTTCTAAACAAACCATTCCAGTTATCTCTGGTTGGCTGAAATAATTCTAACTTGTCGTGTTTTGGAACAATCTTTGCCGTAACATAACCACTATAAAGTAAATCAAAATCAAGATAAATTATTGGCAAATCTAGCAAATCAATTAACTTGATAAAAAAAACAGTTTTTACATAAGGATCAGAATAAATGATTGAATTCAACACATTTTGTTCAAGTGCTATTTTTACGTCAGAAGAACTTGCTCTCTTAGAATCTTTATTCAACACTGACACAGTCTGTATCTGATATAATAATGAATTTAAAATGAGATTGTGCACAAGAATTTTTTTATTATAAGGAAAAATCTACAGCCTTTCTTGCTCTTCTATAACCATCATCGTTAGCGTAGACTGAACCTTGTTTATCTTTCTAATCTTGTTGGTTATAATGGAACGTAAGTGATCTGTTGTGTCAGTTGTTATCTTTAATACGATATCATAAACACCATAAACTCCTTGGATCTCAAACTGGATATTCTTTTCAGACGCAAGGATTTTTTTGGCTTCAGCTATGATTGACTCATCAGAACCTAGATCAGAATTCAGTAGTACATAGGCAGTTGGCACATTCGGGATTTCATTGAACAATATTTAACCTTTCATTAAATTCAAAAACTGAATAATCAGATTGTATACTCTATAACATGAAAATAATAGATCTCACTCTTACAATATCACAAACAACTCCAACATTTCCTGGATCTCCAAAACCACGATTCATCTCTTGGTCTAAAATCAAAAAAGACAGCTACAATTTGGAGCTTTTATTTTTTAGCTCACATACTGGAACCCACCTTGATGCACCTTATCATTTTAATGAAAATGGCATGAAAATTCATGAAATACCACTTGAACGTTTGATATCTGATGCTGTTTTGATCAAAATAAAAAAAGAAAAAAACCAATCAATACAAAAATCAGACATCATAAAGTTTGAAAAAACACATGGTAAAATTCCGAACAAGTCAACTATCATTTTTTTCACGGGATGGCAAAAAAATCTAAAAAAAACAAACTACTTTACAGAAAATCCAGGCCTGTCAGTATCAGCTGTCACATATCTAGCATCAAAAAATACAAATCTAGTTGGAATCGATTCTCCTAGTATCGACCTAGGAAAAAGCAAAACTTTTCCCGCTCACAAGATCTTATCCAAAAACAATATATTGATTGCCGAAAACCTGAAAAATCTTGATAAAATTTCTACACAGATTTTTAAATTAATAGTACTACCGCTGAAACTAAAAGATGCTACGGGCTCCTCAGTTAGAGCGATTGCCTTTCAAAATACGAACTGAAATCTCTTTCGTCTGTATTTTTCATCCAATGTTCCAATGATTGGAATCTGATTACCGCAGAACTTGCATTTGTTATTCTGCTCTAAATTCCATTCAACTATATCAAATCCATATCGCTTTACAACAATTTCATTACAGCCAGCACAGTAAGTATGTTCAAGTGGATGACCAGGCACATTTCCTAAGTATGCATACGAGAGCCCCTCCTCTTTTGCGATCGTATAATGTTTTTCAAGAGTTTTAACAGGTGTGGGTTCAAACTCCATCATTTTATAATCTGGATGGAATCGCAAAAAATGGATCGGCATTTCTGGCCCAAACTCATCATAAATAAACTTGCATAATTTTCGTGCATAATCTAAATTATCTCCAACTTGGGGAACAATCAAATCTGTTATCTCAACATGGATCTTTGTTTTATCACGAATTTCTAACAAGGTATCAAAGATCGGTTTTGGATCAGGTACTCCAATATATCGTCGTGTAAATTGAGGCTCGGCACTTCCCTTAAAATCAACAGTTATGCAATCCAAAAACTCATTCATCATGTGTACCGTTTCAGGTGTGTCATAACCATTTGATACAAAAATATTGTACAGTCCATTTTTTCTTGCAATCACTCCACAATCACGTGCAAATTCGATGAAAATGGAGGGCTGATTATAGGTATAGGCAATACCATCAGCACCATATTCTAATGTGGTCTTTACCACTTCTTCTGGAGTCATATCTTGTCCTTCCACCTTTCTTCTCTGGCTAATATCGTAGTTCTGGCAGTATCTACAAAGCCAATTACATCCAGTTGTAGCTATAGAGAAAACCTTCGAACCAGGTCTATAGTGAATTACAGGTTTTTTCTCTATTGGATCAACATGTCCAGTAATGACCTTGCCATATACAAATAACTCCAACTTACCATTTACATTACCTCTAATCCCACACAATCCAATTTGGTTCTTATTTACTTCACAATATCTTGCACAAGCAGTGCAACGAACCTTGTCATTTGGCAATTTTTGATAGAGAATCGCTTCCTTGCTCATCAGACTAATTAGATGTCTTTTACCAATATAAGCACAACATATAGCAAGATAAAAGTAGAGAAAAAGGAAAAGGCAACTAAGATATGAGTAAAGCAGGAAATCTCTGGAGAAAAGTACATGGTAGATTAACAAAGAGACCAACAAACTTTTCGTGGCTTTTAGATAATCGGCTAGCTGGATGTGGGATGCCAACCTCAATTGAAGAACTAAAATGGATCCAAAATCAAGGCGTCAAGTCTATAGTCACAATGACTGAAATCGCACTACCACAATCATGGATAAAAAATGTCAACTACTTACATATCCCAACAGAAGATCTTAGCGCTCCTGATATGGAAAAAATTGATTCTGTAGTAGACTTTATTCATCAAAGACTAGAATATGATGAGCCAGTTATGGTACACTGTGCAGCCGGCATCGGACGAACAGGAACAATTTTGGCATGTTATCTAATCAAATATCATAAACATTCTACAAAAAAAGCAATTGAGCAAGTAAGAAAAAAAAGACCAGGCTCTATTCAGTCAGAGTCACAAGAGATTGCAATTAGTCTCTACGAAAAATATATTCGAAGTTAGCTATTCTGGGATGGACTGCGTGTCTAGTTTTCCATCCACTACTTTGATAAACATGTATCTGTTGTCTTTGAAGATCAATGTTATGCCGCCCTCTTTGTCAGGATCTTCGACTTCTAGCAGCTCTTGTCCTCTTAATCCATCATACTTTA
Source organism: Nitrosopumilaceae archaeon (assembly GCA_040877295.1). Lineage (GTDB taxonomy): Archaea > Thermoproteota > Nitrososphaeria > Nitrososphaerales > Nitrosopumilaceae > VHBM01. The sequence goes on along the minus strand of JBBDOC010000041.1, from coordinate 21,134 downwards.
CCATATCATTTTTTCTTTAAGCGGTCCTTATATCCCTAATTGATCTTTATCTCAATTTCCTTAGCATGATCCTTTACATTGTCCGGTTCTGTGTAATCATGTTTTTGCCAAGACATGTAAACCTCTGCTCCGATTTTATGGTTGCCAGAACCTAGCTCAGAAGCCTTGAACGATATACCCTCATCAAAGTCAAATAGTTCATGCTTGACTTCTTCTTCACTTAGTCTGATAAAAGGCTCAAAATTCTTAGCCACCTGAACCCAAATCCTTCTTTCCTTCATTGGATTGACAAGTTTTGGATTTCTAGTCCAAAACAAGGATGCCTTTCTATAAGTATCAAGCGGTTTACCAACCTCGCGTTTTCTTAATCCTCCAGACGTGAGTTTTATACCATATTTTAGCTTGAACAGATTATCGTTTTTGTTATACGCCTTTGTCCAATTCTCTTCAGTAAAAGAATCACGTAAAGTTCCTTTAAGTGAGAATTTCACGTTAACAGTAATGTCTTCATTTACTGTGAACTCGTTCTTGTTTTTTATTAATTCTAAATCTGAAATTAAATTCTTGTTCACGTTTAATCGTTCATAATGATTTATATCTACAATAAGTTCTTTTTCGAATGCATGCATGGTCAAGTAGTAACTTCAACATCAAAGGAAATCAATCTGTCAATCAAAGAATCTGATATTGGAATGTTATACATCATACAGCATGAATTACTCAAAAACACAAACATAGATTTTGCAGGAGTTATCTTAAAGCATCCACTCACTAACGAATGCTGGATAAGAGTAAACTCTACAAAAGAAAATCCCATGAAAGACATCATAAAGGCTACAGATTTAGCAATAGAATCTGTTAATGAATTAAAGAAATTGTTTAATTCAAAAATTAAGGTAAAATAAATGAAGTTTTGTCCTACATGTGAAGTACGTCTAAAGAAGAGTGAAGCTAATTCTGTACTCAATTGTCCTAAATGTGGCCATACTGAAAATGAATCTAGGACACAAAAGAAAGTAGAAGAAACCACAAAACCTGACTTGAATGTTCTTGAAGAAAGTGATGGAAAAGAAACACTACCTACGGTTCAGATCGAATGTGCGAAATGTGGTCATGACCAAGCGGTCTGGTGGATGTTACAAACTCGTAGTGCTGATGAACCTACAACACAATTTTATCGTTGTACTAAATGTAGCTATACATGGCGTAATTACGCATAACGTTTAACTTGAACGTTTTTTACATGTGATTAAGTTTGGTATTCTCAGCAAAAACTAGTGGATCGGATGATCTCAAGGCCATAATATCTGCTATATCTACACTTGTTGAAGAGGCAACATTTGTTTCTACAGCAGAAGGAATCTCATTTCGTGGCATGGATCCTTCTCACGTAGCACTAATTGACATATCATGGCCAAACTCTGCATTTGAAAAATACGAATGTGATAGCGATATTAAATTTGGGGTACGCATAGACGAATTTTCAAAGCTGATAAAACGTGCAGATAAAAAAGACAGCATAGAAATCAGCATCTCTGATGATAATATGCTCCTTGTAACCATTGGTAAAAATAAAAAATACAAAATGAGGTTAATTGAGAGCTCAGCAACAGATACCCCACTACCAAAAATTCCATATAATACAAAAATTGGCCTGACCAACACTGAATTTGATAAAATTTTAGGAGATGTACAGGTAGTATCAGATTATCTAACAATACGTACAACTCCAACAACAGCAGAATTTTCAGGCAAAGGAGATTCAGGAGAGGTAGTAATAGACTTGGAAAAAGGTTCAGAACAACTAACAGAGCTGTCAGTTAAAGAAGAAAGCACTGGAACATACAGCTTGGAATATCTCAATCCAGTAGTAAAAGCAGTTGGTACCTCGGTTGGGTCAATAACATGTGAGTATTCAAGTGCAAAACCCCTTAGAATAGAGTTTAAGGTTGCAAATATAGGTAGAATCCACTTCTATTTGGCTCCACGTGTAGAAAGTTAATGCATTTATGTAAAAGTCATTGGAGATAAATTGATTTGAAGATTGTATTAAAATTTGGTGGGACATCAATCTCTACTGCTAAAAACATAAGAAAGGTTTCAAGCTACACTAATTCACTATCAAAACAAAATCAAATAGTAGTTGTTTGTTCTGCAATTGATGGCGTGACAGACGATCTTATCCAGATATCAAAATCTATACAAAGAGGAAACAAGGAACATGCAAATAAGTTAACTGCCAAAATAATTACAAGACACAAACAACTTGCAAAAGAAACTATAACCAAATCACAAAACAGAAAAAAACTTCTAGATACACTAAACTCTGATCTAACTGAGCTTGAGGAGCTATTACATGGGGTAATCTTGCTTGGTGAGGTAACATCTCGTTCGCTAGACTACATAATCTCGTTTGGTGAGCGCCTTTCTATCAAAATAATAGCTTACGCTTTACTTGATCTTGGAAGCAAATCAATTCCTCTAACCGGAAAAGAAGCTGGAATTGTAACTGATTCTAATTTTGGTGAATCAAGACCGTTAATGGATACGACACGATTACGTATTCTAAGAGACGTTGATTCTCTTCTTTCTAAAAAAATAATACCTGTGGTTGGAGGATTTACAGGGGCTGATCAATATGGAAATATTACTACCTTTGGAAGGGGAGGATCCGATTATTCTGCAACAATAATTGCATCTTGTATAAAAGCTGATGAAATATGGCTAATGACTGATGTTGATGGTCTGATGACCGCAGATCCAAAGATTGTTAAAAACGCAAAGGTACTCAAAGAAGTTTCATATGCTGAGGCAATTGAAATGGCACTTTTTGGGGCAAAGCAAATACATCCACGTACTTTTGAACCGTTACTATCAAAAAAAGTCCCAATGAGAATTAGAAACACATTCAATACAAAAAATCCTGGTACGATGGTAACTGCTTTACCTGATGAAGCCACTAAAAAAACTGTAAAATGTGTAAGTGCAATTCGTCATAATGGGCTCATAGATATAAGAGGAGGCAGTATGGTAGGTGCACCGGGCACTGCTGCAAAAATCTTTGCCACGCTAGCAAAGGCTGGAGTAAATATAATGATGATCTCGCAGAATCCTTCTGAATCTAGTATATCAGTAATTGTAAAGCAAAGCGATCTAAATAAAGCTGTCAATGCATTAGAGATAGAACTTCTTGGTAAAATTATCAAAAAGCTTGAGATCACAACAGATGTGGCTATAGTGGCATTGATTGGTTCTGGCATGCGAGGAACTGTAGGAGTAGCGTCTAGAGTTTTTGGCGCAGTGGCAAAAAAAAGTGTTAACGTAGTTATGATAGCACAAGGCTCATCAGAACTTAATTTGGCATTTGTCGTAAAAGACTCTGACTGCAAATACGTGGTTCAAGCTTTACATGATGAGTTTGAACTAGCGAAAATAAACTAGCATATTCATAGTAACTATTCGTTTGTTGATCTAGTCGAAATTTTTGAAAAAGGGATAAATTAACTGAAATACTCTGATCATACATTGACAGGGAAATTATACATTGTAGGTGTAGGGCCTGGCCATCATGATCATATGACATTTCGTGCAAAAAAAGTAATTGAAGAAAGCGACACAATTGTTGGTTATGAGACATATGTAAATCTGGTCGAAGATCTAATAGGTGGAAAAGATGTTTACAGATATGCCATGACTCAGGAGGTAGAACGGGCACATCAATGCATTGAGCTTGCAAAAGAAGGCAGAACAGTTTCACTTGTATCTAGTGGTGATCCGGGAATTTATGGTATGGCTGGCTTGATCTATGAAATCCTTGCAGAGTCTGGATGGGACCCCAAAAATGGTCTACCAGTAGAAATAATCCCAGGAGTTTCTGCACTAAACTCCTGCTCGTCTATAGTAGGCTCGCCTCTTATGACTGATTTTGCTGTAGTTAGCATGAGTGATCTTCTAGTCCCATGGGAAGTTATCATAAAGCGAGTTGAAGCTGCTGCACAAGGTGACTATGTTATAGTCATATACAACCCATCAAGCAAAAAACGGATTCATCAATTACAGGATACAAGAAAAATTCTATTAAAATACAGAAAACCTACAACCCCTGTTGCGATAATAAAGGGCGCATTTAGGGAATCACAAACAGTTGTTCTAACGGATCTTGAAAACCTTGAAAAACACTCTGATAAACTTGGCATGATCAGTACAGTAATAATTGGAAACTCTTCAACATATAATTACAAAAATTTAATGATAAATCCGCGAGGATACCAATCAAAATACAATCTTCAAGAAGAAACTAATCCAGAACTACAAGTAAAATGAATAATATCTAGGCACTTTTTTTAATGCTCTCAACCAACTCTTTGTTTAGTGCTAGTTTTTCTCTAATTGGTTGCATTATCTTAATCAAGTAATTAGCAACTGTCTGTTTTAGATCTGTTGGATGAAGCTTTTTTTGCACAAAATCTGACTCTAGCTTGGAATAGTTATGATAAGTTACATTTCCACCAAACTTTGCATGACGTTCTACACTTATCTCATCAAATTCATGATAGATAACATGTTTTGCAATCTCTAAAACAGGATTGTCTTTTATGTTGCCTTCTTCACACCATGCTTTCTTGAGCTTTGATCTTATATCATCATCAGAATCATGTACAAAAATGCCAGATGATGGACTTGATTTGCTCATTTTACCAAGTGACTTTGAATCAGTTGCCTCTGGCTCTGATAGGCTAGGTAGGAGTCTATGATGGACAGCCACAGGAACCTTCCACTTCATTTTTGGAAACAATTCTCTTGCAAGCATGTGTATTTTTCGTTGGTCCATTCCTGCATGGACAATATCAATATCTAGGAAATGAATATCTGTTGCTTGCATAGGTGGATAGAGCAACTTGGCTAGATCAATTTTCTCTTCAGTCTCTGATCTTCCCATAATTGTTAGTGTTCGCATCGTACGTGCAAGTGACATGTGTTTTGTCAGTTTGACTAACTCTAGCCAGTATTCTTTTTTTGCAGAGTAAAGATCTGAACCTAATACAATTTCGACACCAGGACATACTAACCTAAACGCATCTGCATAATACTGTGATACTTTGGAAATTGTCTCCCAATCCCCACCAAGTTTATCATTGATCAGAGTATGCCAATCAGCCAAAAAAACAGTGCACCTTACTCCTGCCTTGAGAAAATCATTGATCTTAAAACCTGTACTTATCAAGCTACCAAGATGTAGAAATCCAGAAATTTCTAATCCGATGTAGTGTTTTGGTCTAGAATTTGTTTTGAAAAGATCAATTAATTCATTACGAGTTACAATTTCTTCTGTTGGAGGTCTTTCGATTAGACTAACTTTTTCTTCAACATCCAAGTTGAAACAGGTTTTGTGCTAAAACCCTATAAAGTTACGCATCTAGCTCTCTAGGTTCTTTCTTGGCTTTGTACTAAGATAAAATGCATGTGAGCTAATAATGAACGCAGCAAGAAATATCTTTGTTGCAAAAATAAGATTCCATGGTCTGTTGGGATCTGGATAAGCAATGGTTAACGAATCTATATCAGGAACCTTGCCATCTACAATACCCGCTGCTATCTGAGCATTAAGAACGGTAAAATTGTATAGCACTTCATAGAGACAAACAATTGCAAAACCTAGCACCATAAGCTGAACCAATGCCATTTTCCATGATCTCAAGTTTGTTGTTTTCTTCCAGCCTATCCTTGTAACACAATACCATCCTACTATGGTCGAAAAAAACAGCCATGTTGTTAGTTTTGCAAAATTTTTGTATGGAAATTCGGTTTTAACTAAAGCCTCACCCATAACATAAGTTCCAGTTTTATCCCATTCTGTAAACATAGCATAGATTCCATAAGCAGTTATTGATGTCATTATGAAGGCACACCCGTAGAATATGTAAAGGAAAATCTTGTAGCCAGTATCGGTTTCATGTAGATTATGGACTTGCATTTAATACGATTACCAATTTTTGCGATATAAAAATTGACGGTAAATTAAGACGAAATTTATTAGAGCAAGTAAGAGCACCAGACCTATTGCAAATTCCAATAAACATTCCAACTCTTGGGAGAGAAGAAATCAGGGCAGTTAACGTAGTATTACAAAAAGGACAGCTTACCTCATCAGCTTATCATGGCGGAAAAAATGTCCAAGAATTTGAAAAATCAGCTACCTCATTTGTAAAATCAAAATTTGCGGTTGCTGTTAATTCTGGAACAGCTGCGCTACAGGCTGCACTCTATGCACTTGATATAAAAAAAGGAGATGAGGTTCTTCTGCCCTCCTTTACATTTGTTGCCACTGCAAATTCTGTTGTATCAGTTGGGGCAAAACCAGTCTTTGTTGATGTACTCAAGGAAAATTATACCATTGATCCTGATGATCTAAGAAAAAAGATCACAAAAAAATCCAAAGTAATAATTCCAGTTCATCTGTATGGAAATGTTGCGTTTATAGATCAAATAATCGAGATAGCAAATAGATATAATCTAAAAATTATTGAAGACGCTGCACAATCACTTGGCTCTACTTTTAAAAATAAACATACAGGAACATTCTCTGATCTGGGATGTTACAGTCTTTATCCAGCAAAGGTTGTAACAGCTGGCGAGGGAGGCTTTATAGTAACTGATAATGAAAAGCTGTACAAAAAATTACAAATGATAAGAAACCATGGCATGGTAAATGGTTATGATACTCGCATAATCGGATTGAATCTTAGAATGCCTGAAATTAGTGCTGCAATTGCAAAAGTACAAATGAAAAAACTAGGAAAATTTCTTAGCATACGACGAAAGAATGCTAAAATCTTATCTAAATTAATTGCTGATCTGGATATACAAATTCCAAAAGAAAGAAAAGGCGAACACGTAAACTGGTATCTCTACACCATTGCAACTAAAAATCGAAATAAGATAATGAAAAGGCTAAACACTGCTGGAATAGGCGCTATGGCATATTATTCTACTCCTGTACATAAAACACCATTCTACCATAAGAAAATCATCCTTCCTAATACAGACTGGGCTGCATCAAACGTCTTATCGCTACCAATTCACCCACAAGTATCAACACAAAACTTGTCATTTATTTCAAGAATAATGCACAAGGCACCATCAAATTGAAGACGCTAGAAAACGCAATTGGCAAACTATGCAAAGCAATACTTCCTATTAACGAAGAGATGTTTTTTGGAAATCAAAAATCATCCATAGCTATTTGTACGCTCTCAAGCATCTCACTATTAAAAGAGATCTCCGAATCAGCTCTAATGGAAAAGATTGTACTTGCAGGAAGACTCTTGTCTGAAAATAAAGGAATTGATTCTCTAGTTAGATACGTTATCACAAACAATACGATAAAAACAATAATTATGTGTGGAAAAGATGTTACAGGTCATAAGGCAGGTCATTCTCTGCTTACTTTATGCAGGAATGGAATTGATGATGATGGTAGAATAATCGGCTCACAGAGTCCTGATCCCGTTCTTACAATTACAAAAAACGAAGTTACAAAGTTCTGCAATAAAGCAAAGATCCTTGACATGATAGGAGAAACAAATCTAGAAAAAATCAACCAAGCAGTGGATTCAATAAGCTAGTATCCGTTTTTTTGCCTACCTCTATTAATCTCGTTTTTTCGCTTGTATTCGTTTAAGATATCTTCTGGTGTCAAGTTAAGCTCAAGCGATGCCTGTACAACAAAATGCCAAATATCGATGAGCTCTTCTTTTGCATCATCTTGATTAAATGGGAGTGGTTTTTTCCACCATTTCCAATTTGTTGTACGTTGTAACTCAACTGCCTCATGAATTATTGCAGTACACAGAGCCGCAACTTTACCTTCTACGTCTTTTGGATATCTATTCAGATTCATCATACCTGCCAATCCTTTTTGCAAAGCAAAAATAGATTCTAATTTGTCTTCAAATTTTTCTGTTATCTCTTGAGGCAATTTTATCGATTTTTAGCGGATCCTAAAGAACTTAAACTTTTCAGAACTGGATCATTTTTTCATATTTTTTAATTCTTTTTTCAATTTTAGATTTTGTAAGTTCTAATAAACCATCCAAACCATATCTCTCAACTGCAAAAGAACCTACAACATTGCCATAAATCACTGATTTTTTTATTGTAGAAAGAGCGGTATTATTCTCACTTGCCAGGTATCCCATCATAGCACCAGCAAATGAATCTCCTGCACCAGTAGGATCTAAAATAGTCTCCAATGAAAATGCAGGAGAGGGGAAAATCACATCTTCAAAGAAAAGAAGAGAACCATGTTCACCTTTTTTTATTATCACATAATCTGTTCCCCAATCCATAATCTTCTTGGCACACCTTATCAGGTTGTACTCTTTTGTGAGCAGCTTTGCCTCTTCATCATTTATCACAACAGCATTAACACCTTTGATCATTTTAATGACAGATGCTCGCTTTGTAGAAATCCAGTACTCTATTGTGTCACACATAGAAAATTTGACTCTGTCAAACTCTTTTATCATTGATACATTTTGGTCAGGATCGTTATTAGCGAGATAAACATATTCTGATTTTCTATAATTTTCTGGAACAACAGGTCTAAAATTTGCAAGAACATTAAGTTCAGTTTTTAGTGTTTTTCTAGTACTGAGTGTATTATCATAGCTACCATCATATCGAAATGTTTTCCCATCTTTTACTACTAGACCTTGCAGATCTAGTCTTTTTGAAAGAATATTGTGATATTTTTTGGGAAAATCACTTCCTACTACCGCAATCAAACCAGTATCTACAAAAAAACTAGCAGCGATACCTGCAAATGTTGCAGCACCACCTAGCACATTTCTCAGAACTCTTGATGGTGTTCTTATTGTATCAAGTGCAGTTGAACCAAAAACAGTAAGCACATTTTGTGGAGCTAATTTTGTTGTATAAATTCTCTAGCCTGGTCTTCTGTAGGATAGTAAACAAATGGAACATCAAGTGATGTAAAGAACACATCATATTTTGTTACTCCGCTAATTTTCACAACAGGTGTATTTTCACTGTCAGAATACTTTCTATCACTCTTGAATACTCCATCAACCATTGTTTTACTCATAGCAGGAAGAACAAATGGTTCAAGTACACCGTCACCTATTTTTTCATCTTCTACTGATATTACAAAATCAGTTTTGCCAGCATTTAGTACTAGTAATGATGGATTGTTAAACTCTAGCTGTATATTATAGGTAGATTCATTATCGTTTTGCTCCAGTAACTCGCTTTTAGCTATTATTACCCCTATCTGTGATGCCGAGGCATATTGGGAATACCCAAAAATGCTTGCCGCTATGACAAAAATGATTATGGCTTTTTTTCTAGCTCTCATGAGGTTTACTTCCTAATTTGCTTTTTAATACAAAGGGAAAAAAAAACGACTACGATGTGTAAAAATTTTAATCTTTTCTTAAAGCTACTTAGAGCTAGCAGAATAAATCAAAAGTAACAAATTCTAAGATTACTTGGCAAGAATAAAGGTAAAAACTGGAGAAAACGAGATTGAGGTTGACTCTAGAGACTTTTATGTAGACAACGATTCTATAGGCGAAGTAATTGAAAACATATCAAATCACATGCCAAAAAACAAATCTAGAATAATCTATGATGACGAACCAGAAGAACCATTGTCAGCAAAAAGATACCATGAAAATCTAAATTATATCAAAACACTAGATGATGCTGAGGTTCATGAACCAGAGTTTAGCGAACCAGTTGTTCTCCATGAAAGTGAAATTAAAAATAAATTGCATATGCTAGCTAAGACATCATTCTTTAATGAGCCAAGAAACGTTGCAGAAACCGTAAGTCAGCTACGTGAATATGGATGGATTACCAGCCCCTTGGATGTATCAATGGCGCTAACAAAAATGGCATTTAACAAAGAGATTCTGAAAAATTCACGAGAAAACCTTTGCTATTATTTTATAAAAGAAGCTCTCATAACTAACTAGTTTTGTAATTACAGATATTACAAGACTCAAAAATATTTCCTTCTAGATGATCAAAATGTGTTTCACATTTTTTACATGTGTGGTGCATGTCAGAATATCCATCATCTTCGGATTTACCTACTTGATTTGATTCAAGATCTACACTGCCACAGTTAATACAGTGACAACTACAGCTCATCAATGAACAACAAAATCTGGCGTTAATCTATGTATAGCTGTAATCAATACTAGCACCGTTGAAGAAAGAACGGGAAATCCCATTAGAAATTGATGATCATTTTAGACTCTTTGGGAAAGAACCATGGGAAATAGACTATGGTGAAAAGTGTCCTATCTGCAATACAAGAATAGACGAGTATGGTTTTTGCTCATGTGGCTCTGGTGGCGAGTGATTTCCTAAAGACTAGCACCATAATCATAGACATTCCTAAAACCAGCGGAACAAACAATGGAAATTCTGGTACTACAGAAGTGCCTATGATTCGTATAGTACCTGCAGTTTCAGGCCGTATATTTAGCTGAACATGGGTATCATCAACAGCATATTCATGTCTCAAAACTTTTTCCTCATCAGCAAACACTCCATAAGGTTCTTGATCTAGATATACCTGATAGGGATTCCATAAAAGCTCCAGCGGAATAAGCAATGTAACAAATTGATGATCATTCTTTACATCAAAACTAATAGTCTTTGTTGGCTGATCAAAATTAAATGAAGTGACCTCATTCAAAGTCCTGATCTCAACATTAAAGGCCCTATCCTGCCATTTGACTTCTTGTTTGATCACTGGCTCATTGATAATGTATTCTAAAACCATCTGGCAACCATGACACCGTATTCCTTTTGCATCATTATATCCAAGATTTACAGGCCGGTCATTTGCAAAAATTAAATCAACACTTTCAGGAAAAAGGAACATCGTACTTTGAAGATAAAGGAAATTCCATGTCCACACACCATCTTTTAACTCTAACACATCAGCCAGATCATATTCAACAATAACACTTTTTTTTGTAGGAAAGATGGTAACACTGCTTATGTCCTCAACACCAACTTTTGCAAACTCTATATCAGCATCTTGTTCATCTACAACTCTCAGATTTGATACCGTCCCATTGATTAAATCAAGTTGTTGAGCCTGTGTATTACTCGCTATTTTATGAACTACATGCACCTTACCATCTTCTTCAATTGTAACTCTAATATCCACTTGAGTCGCAGGAATCCCTAAAGAAATTTGAGCGAAACTTTGGGGGACAAATGATACTAATACAAACAAGATTAGTACAGCAACTATAATTTTCAAATTAAACATCTACTCAGATAGCTTTACCTTGTGCATTTTAGCTTCTTCTAAGGGACAATCATTTTTGTCTCTTGGTAAATTAACAATTTTATCGGCAACATTCATTCCTTCTATTACCTCGCCAAACACCGTATATTGTCTATCAAGAAAGGCACTATCTGTTGTCACTATAAAAAACTGCGAGCCTGCACTATCTGGATCCGTTGCTCTTGCCATAGAAACAATACCACGAAGATGGGATCTGGAATTAAACTCTGCTTTTATCGTATAACCGGGACCGCCCATTCCCCACCTGCTTTTATCAGGATGTTTTGTATTTGGATCTCCACCCTGTATCATAAAACTAGGAATAACACGGTGAAATAATGTACCGTCATAAAACCCAGACTGTGCTAATTTTCCAAAGTTTCGTACCGTCTCAGGAGCGTTGTCTGGTAATAACCTAAACACAATATTTCCAAACCCAGTTTCGATTGTGGCTTTGGCCATTTCGGACTTTTGTTACTATAAGCATAAGAGTCTTGCTGAGAAATGTGTTTGTTAAAACACAGTACACACTAGCATTAGGAATAACTGACTTTTAACTTGCAATGTTATAATTAAATTTTTAAAATCTAATGAATCCTGTAACAATGACTTTATCTATAACTCATATCAAATTTTTCATGAAAAGAATTTCTTAAATAACGATCACAAATTTTTTCTCATAAAATAATCTTATATAGAACGACTAAAATTTAGAATCTGTGAATCGCACAAATCAAAGCACGGTTATTAAACAAGCAATTAACGCTTATCTGGACAAGGGACTGACCGACAAACAAGATATTTACAGTAAAGTGGTAGACGAGCTAGGTGTTCCAAGACCTACAGTAAGACGCGTTGCACGAGATCTCCGAAACGAACTATTAGCAAAAATAAAGATCCTGCAATCAGAGACTTTAAACAATGTAGCCCAGTCTACAGAAGATACTGAAAAAGAAGAGTAGCTCGATTTTCGTCTTTTCTTTTTAATTTCAAATACCGGTATTGACATTATTATTTATATTCAGCCAAATTTGTGAGGTTAAACATGGGCTACTTGAGAAATCAACTGGCAACTGTAGTAACTGGCGCATTTGCTACCGCATTATCCTTGGCATGGGTTTTTCTTGGCTCTGCCTATCCAATACTTCAGTTTGTATTCATGATGGCAGTTCCAATTACATGGTTTCTAACTGCCATGTGCTATCTGGCTCAAAAAAGCAAGGATTACATGCACAAATATGGTCATGGCCATGTTCATGATGTAAAAAAAGCTGAATGAATCATACCAGATAGCTGTAGTACAAGGAACAACGCAAGCGAATGCAAATAAAATTGCAGATAACGAACTAAGCCAGACCAGGAGTAAATTAGGAAACTAGGTAGAAGAAACTAAGAAATACAGTAAAGCTAAAAGAAAGCGAGCTCAATCAGCTAAAACAAAAAATTGAAAATCTGGAGACAATAGTACAGATTGAAGCCCTTAAAACTGAACTGGTAAACATCAAGGCTCTTGCTTCTCAAGAAAAGATAAAACGTAAAACAAAACGCAAAGTTAACTAGACTTTTTTGTCTTAACTAGCAAGATACACCAAATATAACAAACAGACGGTTGTAAAGCATCTTGAACTATTAGATCTAACGAATTATACGTCATCTTAATATGTAACTTTTTTAAAAAAAATCTGTGCGTACCCTAATAGCCCTTGGAATCTTTGCTGCATTGCTATCAATAGTTGTTATCTCACCAACCTTTGCAGAAAAACAACAATCAGTTACCGAGGTAATACCAATCGACGACTCTCTAGCTATTGAAAAAACCACACTTACCATGAACATACCATCAAACAACAAACTTCCATTTGGATTTGTTGAAGGCAAAATCAAAAACGCCGCCTTTGAATATCCTGTTATAATTCAGATCTATAAAGGAAATGACGCATATCATTTTGCACAAACCGATGTTAAACAAGATGGATCTTATGAGTACAGATTTAGAGTCCTAGATTCTAATTCGGACAGAACCATCAAAATTTTTGAAGGCGATTATACTGTAAAAATCTTCAAAGTTGTTAATCTACCTACAACTACTAAATCTGCTTAGACGCCAAAACCAGCGTCTCATCAACTAGCTCTCTTAATCTAGTCTTTGCTTCATCTATTATTATAGTTCCATTTTTTATCATATCTACAGTCACGTATACTGCTTTTGGGTTGGTTATAACTCGAAAATATGACATTAGCTGGGTCACAAGTGTCTGAACATCGATAAAGCCAATGTTCCCTGAAGCCATAATTGCTATGCCTGCAATCTTTCCGGCAGTTTTTTTGTAATTGATGTACTCAAAGAGATTTTTCAAAGAGGAACTGAAAAATGAATTGTATATTGGTGTTCCAACCAACCATACATCTGCTTCTGTTATATCTTTGGCAGCTTGTAATGTTATGTCACTATATTTTTCGTTAGGACCGCAGTAACAATCTATTTTACTTTCTGAGAGATTGATGAATCTAGTTTCTTCATTTTTTGTTTTTGCATATTCATACACAAACCTCATCATGATTTCTGTATTGGCTCTTTTTCTTGGGCTGCCAGAAATAACTACAACTTTCACATCGCACCTCTATTGTCAGTCTATTTAAATCAAAATTGTAAATTACATTAATCTAATACGGGCTTGGAGGGCTTCGATCCCTCGACCTGTAACTTAGGAGGCTACCGCGCTATCCACGTTGCGTGTCATTTTGATGACTCTGCGCCACAAGCCCAGCAAAAAACATACATGTAATTATTTAAGCATAGTCAAGATTTGTTTTGATTAATTCTTCAATTGTATTCCAACTTGAATTTTCTTTTTGATTCCACTTTTCATAGTATACTACATCTTGTAGCTTGAGCCTTGAGAGCCAGCCAGATGACTCAAGATCTGGTCTTGTCGCAAATTCTGATACATAGCCTAAACATAGATACGCAACTGGAACAACATGTTCAGGAAGCTCAAGTAATTTTTTTAGTATGTCATTTGAAAGAATACTCACCCATCCAACACCAACTCCTTCAGATCTTGCAGCGAGCCAAAGATTCTGAACTGCACAACAAACGCTATAGAGGCCTGTCTCAGGAATGCTTGATCTTCCTATTACAAATGGGCCAAATTTTGCTGGATCATATGTAACGCATATGTTAAGCGGAGAATCAAGTATGCCTTCTAGCTTGAAAGAAAGATATTTTGTTCTTCTCGGCTCTTCTACCAATTTGGATGAGTGCATTTTTTCTGCCTCAAATGATTCTTTGATCTTTTTTCGTATTTTATAGTCTTTAATTAAAATAAAATTCCACGGCTGGGAAAAACCTACAGAAGGTGCATGATGGGCTGCATGGAGAACTCGCGATAAAATCTTTTCATCTATTGGTTTTGATGTAAAATGTGAACGTACATCTCTTCTAGAAAAGATTGCCTTGTAAAGACCTGATTTTTCTTCATCTGAAAAATCATTATTCATAGACATTGTGTAATTTTTGGACTATTCATGTTTTGTTAAACGTTAATAATGTCTACATCAGGTCTTGTCTCATCGGGCCGATGGTCTAGTGGTTAGGATACCGCCTCGACACGGCGGTGGTCGAGAGTTCAAATCTCTCTCGGCCCACTAAGATTACTAAATTCAAAAATGCTATAGAGTACTTTCAAACTCTTTTTCAATAAGGCTCCAGGCAGTCTCTACAGTAATCACGCCTTTTGCGCTATATTCTATAGTTTCTCCGCTTGTAATTGCCTTGTATTCCTCTGTTATAGTATCTGACAAAACAAATTGTAAGGTACTCTTCAACGGTATCTCAACTCCTGGATAAAACGCGGCTCTGCCAGGCATTGCAATATCTGCAGTTGAGTATTGGCCTGTACCAAGTGACTTGCCATTGGCAAAAAGCTCATATGAAATAATAGGAACAGTGAATGTCTTATCGCTGGGATTTTTTACAAGAAACGTTGTTTCAAGCTTAACACGATTTTCTATACTGTTAACATCAACAACCTCTACTTCAGCTAATTCTATTTCAGCTAATTCTAGATGTGGTATGTCAAGACTTGAGTAATAGACTATTCCGCCCATTAATGCAAGCAAGCCACCTATTGCAGCAAAAAGAATCATTCGCCCTTGTAATGTTACCAAGTTATTGTTCTCAGAGTTTGTACAACTAAAAAATGTTGTCAACATCCAAATAGATAATATTTGTTAGAACAACATCGATTCACCATGACAATGGAACAGGCAATTATTACTTGGATACATCTTGTATCTGCATCAATCTGGGTTGGTGGATCTTTGTTTATTGGCGTAGTCATATCCCCTCTTCTAAAAACAATGTCAACATCACTAGAAGAAAGATTACAATTTATGATTAAAGTTGGACGAAGATTCAACAAAATAGCAATTCCTTCCTTAATAGTCCTTATTGGTACAGGAATCTACAACTCTATTGCATTTCTAAGCAAACCGGATCTTTTACTCTCATCAGACTATGGAAATTTTTTAACTGTAAAGATAATTCTTGTAGTTGCCTTGATATTGGCATATGCAGTTCATGTCAGAATAATCAGAAAAGATGTGGAAGAAAAAATCATATCAAAACAGCTATCAGAGAATCAGATACAAAAACTACGCAAAAAAATAATTATACTAGGCGAAGTCACTATAATCTTGTCTGTCGCAGTTTTGTTTATGGCTGCACTGCTTGATGCTGGGGCATAACTGAAATTTTTTAAAGAACACAAAACAAGCTGCGACATGAATGGCCTTTTAATAGGAAGATTTCAGCCGTTTCATTTGGGACACCTTGAGGCCATCTCATTTGGATTATCACAAGTTGAAAATCTATGGATATGTATTGGCAGCTCTAATAAATCAAATGAAATGAAAAATCCTTTCACTGCAGATGAAAGAAAGGAGATGATCTTAGCTTCGATTGATAAAAAAATTGCAAAGAAAATCAAGATCTACTATATCCCAGATGTAAATGATCACAACAACTGGACATTACAAATTGATTCAATCGTGCCAAAATATGATGTCGTGTTCTCAAATGACGAGTTTACTCTAACTTTATTTCAAAAACGAGGAATAAAGGTAATTCCTGTCCCACTAAAGCAAAGAGGATCTCTCTCAGGCACCAACATTAGATCAAAAATAGCAAATGACCAAGACTGGAAAGATCTTGTCCCACAGGGAACAAGAAATGTCTTGTTAAAAATTAATGCAAAAGACAGACTAGAGATCTTTAATTATAAATAAAGCCGGCTAACAAACCTGTCAGGCGAAATTATTTGGAATATTTAGTAATGTTGCCAGGTCCTACCAACGTTCCTGAGCGAGTACTAAGAGCAATGTTTACACATATAATTAATCACAGAAGTCAGGACTTTGTAGAGTTATACACCGAAGTAATAGAAAAAACACAGCAAGTCTTTCAAACAAAAAACGATATCGTAGCCCTTTCTGCATCAGGCACAGGAGCAGTTGAAGCATCTGTAGTTAATTTGATTAGAAAAGGAGACAAGGTAATCATTCCTGTAAATGGTGAATTTAGCGGAAGACTGGCCCAAATGCTAGAGTGGCAGGGCGCAAACGTGATAAAACTTGAAACACCGCCAGGACAAAACGCTACCTTTGATCAAGTAAAAGAGGCATTTGATAACAACAAAGACGTAAAAGCATTCTATGTTGTACACAACGAAACATCGACAGGAACGCAAGTAAAATATCTAGACAAGATATCATCTCTTACCTCAAGAAACGATGCATTCTATGTGGTAGACTCTGTTTCTCTGCTTGGCGGTGCCGAACTACCTGTAGACAAATGGAAAATTGATGTATGTATAACAGGCGCACAAAAAGCCCTAGCTGCACCACCTGGAATTTCTCCAATATCGGTTAGCCCAAAAGCAAAAAAACACATGATAGCAAATCCCCCGCCAACAATGTACTTCAATCTGGCTAGATACTTCAAATATTATGAGGAATCAAAGCACACTCCATTTACTCCCGCACTGCCACTTCTCTACGCATACCGTGAAGCCTTGAGAATAATTCTTGAGGAAGGACTGGACGCAAGAATACGACGTCATAAAACATGCTCTGATGCGCTATATTCTGGCCTTAGCACACTTGGCCTTACGCCATTTGCAAAAGAAGAGGATCGTTCTATCTCGATTATAGCACTAAACTATCTGACAGGACTAGAAGACAATACATTCCGCAATACACTAGCTAAAAAGTTTCGGGTTCTAGTTGCTGGAGGCTTTGGCAACCTCAAGGGAAAAGTGTTTAGAGTTGGCTGCATGGGAGAGGTGCACCGATATCATGTGATGAGAACAATTTCTGCAATCTCATCAACGCTTAACATGATGAATTACAAAACAAATACAGTTGATGCATTACAAGTTGCTGAAGAAAAACTGAAAAATCTCTAAACTCCATGTTAACTTAATATAAGGAAATTCGAAGACGGACTACATTGCCATTCAAAAAAGGTTCATTGATTCTAGTTGATTATACTGCAAAAGTAAAAGACACAAACGAAGTATTTGAAACAACAATTGAAGAAGAAGCAAAAAAACATTCTCTGCATGATGCCAACATAAAATATCAGCCAAAATTGGTTTCTGTTGGCGAGTCTTGGGTAATAAAGGGGCTTGATGATGCACTAGCTAATGCAAACGTAGGCGACAAGACTACAGTCGAAGTGTCCCCTGAGAAAGGATTTGGGACAAGAGATGCAGGAAAAGTAAGAATGATCCCACTGCGTAAACTTGGCGAAGACGCAGAGAAAGTCTCTGTTGGTGATACAATAGAGTTAGATGAGAAAAAAGGAATAATTAGGTTCATTGGCTCTGGCCGAGTCCAAGTTGATTTTAACCATAGATTTGCAGGAAAAACAATTCTCTATGATATCAATGTAGTAAAGGCACTTGAAGCAGACGAAGACAAAATTATGGGAATTCTAAAAAGACACATGCCTGTTGAGGACTCTAAGATTGCCTTTAAGAAAAACGGCAACGTACTTGATATTACAATACCTGAAGATCTATTCCGTGTTGACGGACTGCAAATCATCAAGCACTTTGTACAAATGGATATTTTCAAATTTGTTACTTTAATAGAGAAAGTTAATTTTGTTGAAACCTACCTAAACAAGCAGACACAAAAGGCTGAGACAGAGCCTAAACCTGCAACTGAAAAACCTGTTGCGCAAAAAGCAGCATAAACTAGAGAACCTTAGTGCTCTTTGCAAGCTCAATTGCTTTTTCTGGAGTCATCTTAACCTCCTTTAGAATAGTATAGCGTTCAGGCCTTAGATCCTGTGCTATAGTTAGCGCTTTTGCCAACGTGTTAGAATCAAGACCAATCTCTTTTGCAGTAGTTGGAGCTCCAACATCTTTTAGTGTCTTTGCAAATTTTTTCCAGTCTTGCCCTTGAAGCTTGGCCATCATTATTGATCCAATTCCACATTTTTCACCATGCAGTCCTACACCTGGAGCCAACTGATCCAATGCATGTGAGAAGAGGTGTTCTGCACCTGAACAGGGCCTGCTGCTTCCTGCTATACATGATGCTACTCCTGCGCTGATCAGGGCCTCAACAACTACCCTGACATCCAAGCCCTTTTTTGCAAACACCTCTGAATTTTCCATTATGATATTTGCACTCATTGATGCCAGATTTGCAGCATATCTTCCAAAATATTCACCTGTTTTATCGCGCCCAAGCTCCCAGTCTCGAATAGCAATAAGGTTTGCAACAAGATCCCCACACCCGCTTGCAAGCAGTCTCTTTGGGGCCTTTTTGATTATCGCAATATCTACAAAGACACCAAGTGGGGCGGTAGCAGTCACAGAATGTGGCTTGTCGCCTCGTATAGAAACAAAAGGGCTAGCTATCCCATCATGAGAGGCAGAGGTTGGTATGCTTACAAACGGTCTTTTAAGATTAAACGCAATCATCTTTGCAATATCAACAGACCTTCCGCCACCAACTCCAATTATCATCTGACTATCATCTTTGCTGACCTTGGCCTGAAATTTCTTAATCGCATTTACACTGTTGTCGCTTGCTATATGCCAGACAAACTTTATCTGAGATGAGCTCAAAGAGCGCTCAATTTTTTTTTGAATCAGTTTTTTTACATGCGTACCTGAAACCAGAGACACTTTTTTATGACTATCAAGTGATTTGAGAAACTTTCCTACATCGCCGATATTGTTATTACCAATAACAATTAGCCTTGGCAATTCCATAGTGTGCGATGGCACGCCATCATGTTTTTTTGCCACTTTTTATCAATTTGCTACAAACAAAAAGTTATTTAAAAGGGTGTTACACCCTTCATAGTATATTCTCAGCAAGGTGTTAATTTGTCAAATAATGTCGAAGAAAAAATACTACATGGAACCACAACTGTAGGTATCAAGGTAAAGGAAGGAGTCGTGTTGTGCGCCGACATGAGAGCAAGTGCTGGCTATTTTATTGCAAATAACAACACAATGAAAATACAGAAAATTGATAACCATGCTGGAATGACTATGGCAGGTGGCGTAGCGGATGCACAAAACCTTACAGACATTTTACGCTATCATGCTAACATCCATAAATTACAAAAAGGTGAACCAATCCCAATTAGATCTCTGACAAGACTTGCCTCACTTATCTTTCATCAAAACCGAGGATATCCATTCATAGCTGATATTCTGGTTGGTGGCTATGACAAGAGTGGTTCTGCACTCTACAACATTGACATGTTTGGTTCAGCAGAAGACAAAACTTTTGTTACAACTGGCAGCGGTTCCCCAGTTGCATATGGTCTTTTAGAACAAGAATACCGCAGCGACCTCACAATTGATGAGGCAAAGGTAGTAGCTTTGCGTGCTGTCAAGGCAGCTATTACAAGAAACATTGGAACCGGCGATGGAATCAATGTCGCACTAATCGACAAAGATGGATTCCATCTTTTGACAAGAGAACAAAAAAAAGCAATTATCAAACTCTAGTGATTTAATGCAAAGAAAGCAACAACAAAAGGAGCTGGCCCCAGGCCAAAATATTATGGCAACAATACTGCAAAGTATACCCATAGAGGCAAACGTAACAAAAATTGATTACGAGGGACCGCGAATTGCGCTATTTACAAACACCCCACGATACCTGATGGAGCACAACGAGATAATCTCAAACCTTGTCAATGTAATCAAAAAAAGAATTGTGGTACGAACAGACGAGTCAATTAGAAAATCAGAAGAGGAAGCAAGACAAATCATTGCACAGGCAGTTCCAAAGGAGGCAGACATGCAGGGAACATTCTTTGATACTGCAATAGGCGAGGTATCAATAGAGGCAAAGCGACCCTGGCTCTTGCAACGAAACCCTGCGGAATTTAATCATGCTGATATCACAGAAAAAACCGGCTGGAAAATACGCATTAGAAAGGCAACTACAATCCAGTCAAGCACGATTAAGGCCATAAACTATAACCTAAAGATATCATCTGCAGAAAGGGCAAAGCAGCTCAAGCAGGTTGGCGAGAAAATCTTTAGGCCAAAGCTCTCACAAAAATCCGAGGTCTCATTATTCACACTAGGCGGATTTGGGCAGGTAGGAAGATCCTGCATGCTCTTGACTACAACAGAAAGCAAGATACTCGTTGACTGTGGGGTAAACCCTGGAGTAAAAAGCCCGATGGAGTCATTTCCGCGACTGGACTGGGCAAATATTACACTAGATGATCTTGATGCTATAGTAATAAGCCACGCAC
>JBBDOC010000040.1:0-27052 GCA_040877295.1 Nitrosopumilaceae archaeon | reverse complement strand
CAGATTCTACCAGAATTTTTGTTTTTGATATTTGTATGTTGTTAATCTTGTCCTCATCCATTAACTGCGCATCAATTGATTTCTTTTTTAGAATGAATAACAATGAATCATCACTTACAACCATGACTGTTTGTAAATTTGATAAAAACTCAACTAGTTCCCTAATTTCTGAACTACGATTTTTTATGGAAAGATAATCCCTTACAGGATTTGAAAAGGGAAATGATTTTTTGCACAAGTCATTTTCAAATATTGCTATACCTAGTTCCGTAAGAATAACAGAATGCATGAATTCATGACTTTGATTCTCATTAAAAAAGGTACCATCTAATATACAAATCAACTGTTATAAGACAAAGTTAGTTTATGTTTCAAAGTGAAACCAAGCCTTTCAACCTCTATAGGGCCAATACAGATTGAAAGACCCACAATGCTTGCATCTGGAATACTGGGAATCTCACTTGATGTTTTTAATCGGATTTACAAAGCTGGTGCAGGAGCAGTAGTAACTAAATCACTTAGCAAAGAACCATGGGAAGGCTATCCAAACCCAACCATATTTAGCGTAAAGGGTGGTGGATGGCTTAACGCAATTGGACTTTCAAATCCAGGCGCACCATACTTTGCAAAAATGATTTCACAAAATAAAGAAATCCCAATCATTGTTAGCTTGGTTGGTTCCGTTCCAGATGATTTTACCTTTATGATACAACAATTTGAAAGCTGCAAAATTCTTGCCTATGAATTGAACCTTTCATGCCCACATGTAGAAAAGGTAGGTCTTGAGGTAGGCGATGATTCAGAACTTGTCACAAAAATCATAAAAAAAATCAAATCAGTAACAAAGGTTCCAATAATAGCAAAGGTTGGACTAGGAACTACATATTATCTAGATACCGTTTTTGCAGCACAGGAAGCTGGTGTTGATGCAATAACTGCAATCAATACACTACGTGCTATGGCAATTGATGTTGAAACTGAAAGACCAATACTTAGTAACAAAATAGGTGGTCTTTCAGGAACACCAATCAAACCAATAGCTGTACGATGCGTTTATGAGATATCATCAACATATGATATTCCAATAATCGGTTGTGGTGGAATATCAAGCTGGGAGGATGCTGTTGAATTTATTCTTGCAGGTGCATCTGCTGTACAGCTTGGAAGTGTTGTAGGAGACAATTGGCTTACTGTCTTTGGTGATATAAACAATGGAATAATGAAGTATATGGAGAAAAAAGGTTTTTCAAAAATAGAGGAAATTACAGGACGTGCAAAGAGATTTTAACCATCCGTCAATCCGTCAAATAGAAAAAGTAATTGACGAAACCCCTACAGTTAGAACCCTAGTCTTCTCAGATGATTTACTTTCTACAGTTCTACCCGGACAATTTGCCATGGTTTGGATCCCAGGTGTTAATGAATTACCAATGAGTGTCATGATTTCACAAGAAAAAGGCAAGGCTGCATTTACGGTACGAAAACACGGTATGGCATCTACGGCGCTTTATAATCTGGATGCAGGTAAATTAATTGGTGTTCGTGGTCCCTATGGAAATCATTTTGACATAAAAGAAGGAAAATTACTTTTAGTTGGAGGCGGTACTGGTCTTGTCCCACTACTTAGATTACTCAAATTCATAAAAACAACAGATAATGTAACTGTACTAATAGGTGCAAAAACAAAAAATGAAGTATTTTTTGAGAACTTGGCAAACGAATTACTTGTAAAAAATAATCACAAAGTAATAGTTACAACAGAAGATGGCACTTATGGAAAAAAGGGTTTTGTAACAGAAATAATGGAAGAATTGTTGCAAACTACATTTAACGCAGTTTATACATGTGGTCCAGAATTGATGATGTACAAAGTGGTCCAATTAGTAGCATCAAAAGGAATCTTTGTTCAAGCAAGCCTTGAGCGCATGATGAAATGTGGAATAGGAATATGTGGTAGCTGTTGTGTGGGAGAAGATCTTGTTTGTCGTGATGGAACCATATTTGATGGTAAGCACCTATTAGCTAACAACGAATTTGGTCATTCACATAGGAACAAAGCAGGCATAATTGAAAATTATTAAAACATGCTGACCAGCAAGGTTTAAAATAAATTAAAAAAACTGTCCGTAAAGGAACAAAATTATGGCACATCCTAAGATCGTATTAACTGCAGACAGAACACTCATGTCTCCATATCGCGGAATATCGCTTGCAACATTTTTTGGTTGTGCTCCAGCATTAGATCCTAATCGTAATAAAAACAACTTTTGGTATAAAATACTAAAAAATCAAGTTACCCCAAAAGTTTTATTTGATTTTATTTGCAATCCAATTTCTCATACTAATGGTGTTGCTGATTATGCTCCATATGGTCTGCGTAAAGTAGAGGCAGGTCTGATACGAGATGGATTTAAGCGTGAAGATATAGTTGTAGCACATCCTGATCATCTCGAGAAATTTATTGGTCCTGAAACCGAAGTGGTGGGCACTTATGAAATGGATCCGCTTGGCATGGGTCCTGTTACAATGACATTCACGTATGGTCGAAAACAAACTTCCTATGATGAGTATTACTGTAGAGATCTGCACATGAAAATTAATGCTGCAAAGAAAAAAAATGGTAGCCATGCCAAAGTTATTGCCGGAGCTTCTGGAACTTGGCAATACAACTATGATCCAGAAAAAATCGAAGAATACGGCTTGTATGCAGTTTTAGAAGGTGAGCTTGGCGGGATTGCACCAGAAATAGACGGCCATGCTGGAAAGTTTTTCAATCATCTTATAGACGGCGATTTTGAAAACATGGATCCATTTAGGAAAAAATCTGATTTCAAAGTTGACATCAAAGAATTCAAACGTGGTGATAAGCTCATACATGGAAGATTTGTTAATTACTGGGACAGACCTGACATTGAAGAAATTCCAGAAATAATTGAACCTAGTATGCATGGAATGATCGAAGTAATGCGTGGATGTGGTCGTGGTTGTAAGTTTTGCGATGTAACCTTAAGGGCACTAAGATACTATCCACCAGAAAAAGTCAAAAAAGAAGTTGAAATAAATCTGAAGAAAGGCGGTGCCAAGGCAGCTTGGGTACATAGTGATGACATCTTTGTTTATGGAATGGATCCACGAACATCAAAACGAATGGAGCCAAACAGAGAAGCCTTAGAAGAGTTATTCACTGCAATAATGTCAACAGGTGTAGAACATACAAACCCCACACATGGTACTTTAGCAGGAGCCATAGCAGACGAGAAATTAATTCCAAACATATCAAAAATAATCAGAGCTAGTCCTACTAATTTGATAGGCATTCAATGTGGATTTGAAACAGGTAGTCTCAGATTAATTGCAAAATATGCAGATAGAAAATTGGCACCATATAGTCCAGAAGAATGGCATTGGGTAATAAAAGAAGGAGTAAAGACCTTAAATGAAAACTACTGGGTTCCTGCCTTTACACTCATAATGGGATTAGATAATGATGAAACACCTGAAGATGCATGGGACACAATCAGAATTCTCAGCGAGCTAGAACAGGAGCAACCAGATTCAATGTTTACTGCTACCCCTCTTACCTTCGTGCCAATAGGCCTTCTTGAAAAATCAGAGTTTTTTGATATAGGAAATGAAATGGATCCGGCTCAATTGGGAGTAATGTACAAGACATGGCAACACAACTTCAAATATGGAATACAAAAATTCATGAACAAGACAGGACAAAATAATTCTGTCAAAAAGAACTTCTTTAACATGATGGCAAGGACACTAGGCGGAGTTCCATTATCAGCTATGGAAAAATTTGCAAGAAGAAAAGGAAGAGAACACGAGCGAGTTATTGAAACTATTAAGGCAAAATATTGGTAATTTTATCCAAAACATTAAATTCAATCTAATAAAACTGTAGTTTATGGCAACTCACGGTTCGCTTACTAAAGCAGGTAAAGTAAGAGGACAAACACCAAAGATAGAAGGACGAAAAAGAATCAACGTACACTCTATGCAACGAATCAAAAGCAACTATAGAAAGAGATTTGTCTTACAACGTACTCCGGGGCAAAACAAACCAGGTAGAACAAAAAGAAGAAGGTAATAACATGATTACCCCACCATTAATAATGGAGTACCGTAAAGTACGGTAATGGATGAATTGAGACTAGATAGCTTAGAAGGAGTAGGCCCAGTAACTACAAAAAAACTAACCGATGCAGGTATTCATAACATAATGGATCTTGTAGTTAGAGGGCCAGTTGAGGTTTCTGAGATTACTGGAATGGATAAGGAAACAGCAGAAAAAATTGTAAACAAGGCACGTCAGCAACTCATTGAAGAAGGACTAATTGTAAAAGACTTTGTAAGTGCAACTGAGATCTACAAAAGACGACAAGACATAGGCAAGATTTCAACAGGAACCAACTGTCTTGATCTTTTATTTGATGGTGGAGTTGAGACACAAGCACTTACAGAAGTATATGGGGAATTTGGATCTGGTAAAACACAGTTTTGTCATACGATGTGTGTAAATGTTCAAAGACCTAAAGAACAAGGTGGACAGGAAGGTGGAGTGCTATACATTGATACAGAAAATACCTTCAGACCCGAAAGGATTGTTTCTATTGCAAAGGCAAATGGAATGGATCCAGAAAAAGTTCTTGATAAAATTATTGTGGCACGTGCATACAACAGCGCACATCAAATTTTAATTCTTGAAGAAGCAGGACCTATAATCAAGGAAAATAACATTAAATTAATTGTTGCAGATTCTGCAGCAGGTCTCTTTAGAGCAGAATATCTTGGAAGAGGAACATTGGCTGAACGACAACAAAGATTAAACAAGTTTGTTCATTTACTAGTAAGAACTGCTGAAATATACAACTGTGCTGCTCTTGCAACAAACCAAGTAATGTCATCACCTGATGTTTTCTTTGGTGATCCAACTCGTCCAATCGGAGGAAACATAATTGCGCATACAAGTACCTATAGAGTATACTTTAAAAAATCTGGCAAAAAAAGAATTGCACGAATGGTTGATAGTCCTCATCATCCAGAACAAGAAGTTATTTTTACACTAACCGAAGCCGGAGTTTCTGATCCTGAAGAAGATACAAAAAAGAAAAAGAAAGAAGAAACCGAGTAAGTGTTAAATTAAGGGCAGGCTGCCCTAGTCCAATTGACTACTAAAAAACCATCTGGACATTCATATGGATTTAGACACAAATCAAGGGCAGTATTAACTATAAAACAACCAAGAGGAGTTTCATTTCTGCTTAGAGAATATCACGAAGGTGACAGGGCACTGGTTATAATTGATCCTAGACAGCACAAATCTATTCCACATCGAAGATATCATGGTAAGGTAGGCATTGTGCGTAATGTAGGTAGAAGAACAGTAACATTGGATGTAAAATTAGGTGACAAGACGAAAACCTTAATCACTAGGTTGGATCATATCAAACCGTTTGGTGTATAACAAATGGAAGAAGTAAAAAAGAAACAAGCTGTTTCAATCACAGAGGTTAAAGAAATTTTAGAAAAAGAGGATCCTGAAAAAATGGATCAGATTCAACGTTGGACATATGATTATGCTTTAAAGTTTTCAAAAATTGATGCAAAAACTGCAAAGAAAATGAAACAAGACCTAGTTAAAGAGTGCGAACTAACAGAAGAGGAAGCAGTTGAGATAATCAATATCATGCCAACAACACTTGCAGAGCTACGTTCATTCACGTTTGGTTGGAAGAAACTCATTCTAGCTGAAACTCTAGAAAAAATGCTCAAAATAATCAAGGAGAACTCTTAATTTTTTAAGGTGCATATTTTTGGAGCGGGGATATGGATCCTCAAGAAAATATGAGGAATACGCATACGTATTAGATTTTTTACCGAGAGGAAAATCAACAACGGTACGAGGTCGTGAAGGAATAATCATTACAGCTATAGGCGAGGAAAGACTCACACTACTTGAAATTCTTGGAATGCCAAACTCTACATTTGAAATTGGTGAGCGTATATACATTGGAAAAGAGGGACGCACCAAAGTATTATCAGTACTTGGCAAAATGGATTATACCAGAATATCAGTCAATGCCCAAAAAGAACTTGCGGCAGTTGTAGAAAAGATTGTAACTCAAAATGAAAAAAGATTCATTGATTATCTAAACAATGCGCAACCTCTCACTCCTCGCATACATGCACTGGAGCTAATCCCTGGAATTTGCAAAACATACATGAAAGTATTGCTTGAAGAACGAGAAAAACAAAAATTTCAAAGCTTTGAAGATTTGCAAAAAAGAGTTGGACTAAAGGAGCCAATAAAGCAGATAACAAAACGGGTTATTGAAGAGATTACTGGTGAATCACGAATGAATCTCTTCGTGAAAAGATGACAAGACGGCAAAGTCTTGGTCAGCACTTTTTAATCTCACAATCTGTTGCAAGAACAATAGCTACAGCAGCTGGTATTACAAAAGACGACATTGTTTTAGAAGTTGGAACAGGAAAGGGAATACTACTTCCATTTTTATGCAAAGATGCAAACAAAGTCATTTCCTTTGAGACTGACAAAAATCTATACACGTATTCACTTACAGAATATTCCAATCTAACAAACCTTGTTTTAAGATATAGCGACGGATTCAAGTCTGATGATGATTTTACAGTTTTTGTCTCAAATTTACCATATTCAGAGAGCAGAAGAGCAATGGAATGGTTATTACAAAAGAAATTTTCACGAGCAATTATAATGGTACAAAAAGAATTTGCTGAAAAAATAACAGCAAAAGGCAAAGAGAAGAGAGCCATCTCTGTACTTGTAAACTATGCTACAAATATTGAGCATATAATGAAGGTAAACAAAAACAATTTCCAACCTCAGCCAAAAGTAGATTCTGTTGTTTTGAAACTAATTCCTAAGAAAGAACTTTCAAAAAAACTGATAACTTTGGTAAATCAACTATTTTCCTATAAGCGAAAAAAGATTCAAAACATATACAAACAATTTGGAAAAGAGATCAAATCAGATAAGCGACTAGAAGATTTATCAGGAGATGAAATAATTGAAATTGCAAAACAGATTGGTAAGAACTGAAGAATACTCCCCAGCAGAAGACACATACTTTTTAGAGGATCACATCAAAAACGAAAAAGGAAACGCCGCGTTGGATGTTGGAACAGGATCTGGTTATCTTGCTAAAAGCCTTTCACAATCATTTTCGTTTGTTGTTGCAACAGACATTAGTTTCAATATTTTAAAAAATCAAACACACAAGACAAAAAACATTGTTTGCTGTAATGGTGCAGATGCGCTGTCATTTAACTTTGATCTAGTAGTATGCAATCTTCCATATTTAGAAACAGACGAAATTTTAGATATAGCAACAGATGGTGGAAAAGAAGGAATAGAAATACCAATAAAAATCATAAAATCTGCATCAAAATGTGTTAGACCTGATGGAAAATTCCTGTTTGTAACCTCATCTTTATCAAACTATGCTAGATTGATGGAACTAACAACACAAGAAGGATTTGACGTTAAAATTTTGGCAAAAAAGAAATTATTTTTTGAAGAATTAATTCTAGTTGAAGCAAGAAAAAAATAATTACTTGCGCAACTTTTCTTTGGAAATCTTTGCAATTGCATCTGCCATTTCACTAGTTTTTGCAGAGCCACCAATATCATATGTGACATATTTTCCTTCATTGATTACTTGTTCTGTTGCTAAAAATATTGCATTTCTAATCTCTGGTTCTCCAAGATATTCAACCATCCAAGCCCCAGATAATATGGCCGCAGTTGGATTTACCTTATTCATTCCCTTGTATTTTGGCGCACTTCCGTGTGCTGGCTCGAACATTGCATAAGAATCACCAATGTTTGCTGAATACACATTTCCAATAGAACCTATATTTCCAGATGCACACTCTGATATTATGTCCATAAACAAATTAGTACTGACTAAAACCGAGTTGTTGAATCTTTCTGGGTTTTTGACTAGTTGTTGGGTCATGTTGTCAATGTAATATTCTTCAATTTCTATTTTGGAATTTTCTTTTGCAGCTCGTTCAATCTCTCCCCAAAATATTCCGTCAGTTTCTTTGAGTATGTTTCGTTTCGTAATGGCAATAATTTTTTTTAGATTGTACTTTTTTGCCCATGCAAATGCAGCATCAGCAATTCTCCGACAACCCCTTCGTGTAGTTTTTCTAATTGCAATTGCAGAATCATCAGATATTTTAAACTCTATTCCTGCATAGAGTCCCTCTGTTGCTTCCCTAAAACACACAAAATCCAGTTTCTTATTAGGTGATAATCTCTCATACGTTTTAATCGGTCTTATATTGCAATAAAGTTGAAATTTTTGACGAGTTGAAACAGCAACACTTCGAGGAGCATCTGGTCTAGGAATAGTGGTAGTCGGTCCTTTATAGCAAGCATCACTTTCTTCCATAATTTTATCTGTTTCATCTGGAATGTAGGTATCTCCGCCATTTTTTTCCCACTGTTCTGAGCCTGCTTCACACAGAATTAATTCACATTGTGTGTTGCATGCCTTTAGAACATGCATCATTGCATCGACAAGTTCGGGGCCAGTGCCATCTCCCTTAAGTACAGCAGCCTTTTTTGCCAATGCAGGAAAATTCAAAGTTTCAGTGTATTTAATTGTACTTATAGTAAAATTTCAAAAAACTACCAAGTTCTTAAAGTGAAACTATCTCATCATAGATGAAAATGAATATAGTCCAACTATCAGATATTCATGTAGGATCACAATTCAGAGAAAAAGTTTTCAACACTGTATTAGATGAAGTTAATGCGCTAAAACCAAACGCGATTATTGTCACAGGTGATCTTACAAACGAGGGCTTGATAAAAGAATATGAAAAATGTAAGGAATTCATTTCACAACTTGATGCGCCAAAAATCATAGCTATTAGCGGAAACCACGATTACAGAAACACAGGTTATCTGGTTTTTAAGAAATATTTTCCATTTGAGACAGTCAATGAGCTTGATAAGGACGTAGTAGTTGTAACCCTTGGTACCGCAAGGCCAGATCGAGACGAAGGTGAAGTTGGATACAGGCAGAATCTTTGGCTTGAACGTACGATGAAAAAATATGAGAAAAAAATCAAGATTCTTGCAATGCATCACCATCTAATTGGAATACCTGATACCGGCTCTGATAGAGTTACTGTGATTGATGCAGGTGATGTACTACGAACTATACTAGCTACTAATGTTGATCTAGTATTATGTGGTCACAAACACCGTCCATGGATTTGGACATTCAAAAATCTCTCAATTGTAAATGCCGGTACTACATCATCAGAAAGGGTTAGAGGACTTTTTGAAAATACATATAACATCATAAAAATAGAAAATAAGAAAATACATGTTGATCTAAAAATTGTAGGTGGAAAAAGAATACCTCTTGAAAGCATTGTGAAAAATTATACTCGTTTTGGTGAAGAATGAATTTATTTACAGACTAGTTTTAGCAACCCTTGAGCGGGGATCGCCTAGCCTGGTAGGGCGTGGGATTGCTAATCCCATGTCCGCAAGGACGCGAGGGTTCAAATCCCTCTCCCCGCGCCATTAAAATCAAAACTTAGACTTAATAGACAGCGCAATGTTTTCACCTTTCATGGGTAGACGAAAGACCCAAAAGATCATTAAATCTGGACCAAAAAACGTCACAACAGGAATGTGTCCTTTGTGTAAAACCATTGGAAGAATTTTCATAATAGGGCAAACTGGAAAAGAGAAAGGAAAATGCCCTGCATGTAATCAAGAATTTGATTTATGAGAAAAAACTAACCAAACTATCAATAAATTGATCCATAACTTTTTAAGATCTTTTTTCTGTTTTAGAACATTATGGCTAATGAAGCAGAAACAATCTATGATAGGGTTGCAAAACTAGAAGATGAAGTTGCATCTTTACGAAATGAAGTAGATGTATTAAAGAGAGCATTGCGTAATAAAGTCGCAAGACACGAAATCTCAATGATAAGAAAAGGACATGACATCCAGTCTATCATTGATTAATTTTTTCCCTAATACTTCTTATCAGTTCTAAAATAAAATCGGCATCTTCAGCATTTGGTTCTAGTTCAAGATAGCGATTTAGGAATCTTAACGCATCGCTATCATTTAACAAATAGTGTTCCAAAACTCCTTTATCTCTAATATCTTCAGGCATATTTGGTTCAAGACCAAGTATCATGTTCGTACAGCGCATAGCTTTGTCGTATGCATAAGAATGGGTGTATGAATTTTTTAAATTACGAAGTATACGAATCAAGACATGTTCTGGTCTTAACTCATTTAGGAATTCTGGAAGAAATTTAACGTCCTCACCATAATTTCTGTAAAGGATTTCATTTAGATCATCGATTGTAAGTACTTTTCCTTGATTAAATGGGTCTATGATTATTTCTTCTTTGTATTTTACAATTACATGGCTTGGAAATCCAACTATTCTAAGATCTAGTCCTATGTGCTTTGCGACCCCCGCATACAAAATTGATAAAGTGATTGGTATGCCTGATTTTTTTTCTATAACATCATTTAAAAAATTGTTTTTTGGATTGTAATAATCTTCGATATCACCTTTGAAACCATAACGATGAAAAAAATGTTCATTTAACATGGAAATGCGATATGTTGGATTATCAATATTGGTAATCGATAATTGGAGGGATCTTCCAATATCGTTGATTTTTTGAATATAGTCATTGAAATTAAGGTTGGGATATTCTAAAAGTTGTGATAATTTAAGGCACTTTTCAACTAAACTGTATTTTGGACTTGTCGCAAATGAGGTCCATTCTGCAACAAAGGGATCAAATTTTTCACTCAATTTTTTATTATATAGATGATTTTCTTTTGAGATATAATGTTGGTTCTTTTAGTTCTTTAGTTGAGGGAGGATCATCGATTAAAATTGTAAAAGTATTTTTGCCGAATTTTTCAAAAATGGTCTTAGTGAAATCCTTTCCAAGGCTTTTTCTTACTTGGTAAGACGAAATGTCTGTTCCAACAAAGGAGGTAAGATAATGTAGAAAATCAGCGTCATCTTTTAGCATGTTTTGTACAATGAATTCAGCCATGCCTTCCATGGTGGTAAATGCAGCATGATGAGCCTGAATTGGTTTTAACCATCTCTGGTAAATATCCAATAACTGAGGAACCGTTTCTGATATTTTTGGGTCAATTTCAACTCGTGTGAATGTCATCACATCAGGTCCAAGTACATTTACTATGAAATTGTCAGGATTTAACATAAAGAATAGGTTAGCTCTTTTTGCAATCGGGAAATCATCTGGAACTGCCTGTAGCTGAAGATATTCTGAGAGATTTGCCACAGTCTTATCATCTAAACCTAAAATTATCTTTGCGAGTTCTTCGTTTAGGGCATTAACGCTCATAGCTGCATTTTTGTTCATCTCTTGCAAGTTTTCTTGTATTGAATGAACCATCTCTTCAAGAATTGTCATTTTTAACGCACCCACATAACCTGACTTTATAGACTCAAATTTTGGCTCGTATGGTTTTCCTTGTCTGTAAAGAATGATTTGTGGATAGCTTGAGAGAAGAAATTTGTTTAGATAAATTACATTATCTAGATAGTCCCCATATGTGGTAGAAATTTTTGAAAGATATTGAATTGCATAAGTAGAATATACAAAATACTTGGCAGCATCTTGTTCTATTAAGGATGAAATTTTTCTAGTATCTTTTTTTGATACTGCCTCAAATAACTCCTCTACAAATTTTCCGGTATTAGAAGCCGCAAAGACCTTTTTTCCTTTCAACTTTTTAAAGTCATCTAAATCAGGGTAATTTATCATAGTCTGTGGTGAAACCGAAATGCCAGTAAACTCGTTTATCTTTTCTTTCATTCCTGAAAAAATATTTTCAGAAATTTCCTCAAGTGAATCAAATTTTATAGAAAATCCTGAGTCTTCTTTTATTTTTTCAGTTAGATCTTTTATCACCTTCTCCTCATTTAACTCAATTTCAAGCTGTGCAAGCAATGATTCAGAAAATTCTTCTAATTCGCCCATTTTGCTATCAATCGTATTTGAACTAGATTTAACAGTAACTAGCTTTGTAAAATTAGTTTGAATACAAACATTTTTTCATCACATAAAGGATATCAGGGCGTTTAAAATCAAGTGTGTATCAACTATGCTTTCATATAAAAAAAACTGGATGTTGTACATTTTACCTTCTAGTATCTCTGCAGAAGGCTTGCACATTGTTTTGCCGTTATACGTGATTTCGCTTGGTGGCACAGTAAGTGATGTTGGAATTGTTATCGCACTTCAATATGGCACTGCTGCATTAGGGTCAATTTTTTGGGGCAAAATAATAGACAGATTTCACATCAAACGAGTAATTTTGTTGGTTTGTTTTTCTGCTATTGCCTTATGCTGTATTTGGCTTTATTTTACAACAGAACTTAACATCATCTATGCAATATCGGCAATAATTGGATTTTTCCTAGTTGGCAAAAACCCAATAACCCAACTTCTTGTAATGGAAACTGTTCCTAACAACCAGTGGAGCAAACTCTTTTCATTTACCGCAATAATCACAACCTTTGGAAGTTTTAGTGCCTTTGTTGTAGGCGCAATTTGGGATTTTTATTTTGAAATCGGACCGTATTTTTTGTTTTGTGCAATAACTAGTAGTATTGCAGTGGTTGCAAGTGTAATAGTAAAAAGTTCAACCTTTCTTGAACGTCAGACACTTGCCCAGTCAATACATGGTTTGAACTCTGTTTTCAGACACTTTCGCTTTCATTTCCAGATGGTTTTTCCTAAAACTCTACACAGGGAAGATTTCAAACATCTGATTTCAATTTTTAAAGGAAACATTTCACACGAAATTGGAATTTTATTTCTGACAAATTTCTTTTTTTATCTAGGAAGCAACATCTACTTTACAGCATTAATCCCATTTCTAAAAAACCATCAATTTTCTGACTCTCAGGTATTTTCAGTCTATTTGATTCAAACAATAACACTACTTGTAATATTCTATCTTGTTCCAAGACTAACCTCAAAGATAGGAGAAGAACGTGCAACAACAATTTCGTTTATGCCAAGAATAGCTGCAGTACTTACAACTGCATTTTTGATTCCAATAACATTTGGTTTTGATTCGTTTGTAGTGGCAGCAGTCTCTTCAAGTATAATGGTTATGGCATTTTCGATATTTAGCACATCAAACTCTATTCTCTTGTTTAAGACTATACCGCGAGGTTTTGAGGGAAGGTATCTTGGGGTAAACAGCTTTATGATTGGAATAGGAATCTTTAGTGCTGCATTGATGGCAGGTTTTATCACTAACATTAGTGGATATTTGACTACATTTTTGGTATCAGTTGGAATTTTAGTGATCTCTTTTGTTTTATTTCAGATTTATCTTAAACATCGTCTATCACATAGAATCATTTAATGAAAATCGGATTTTTGTGAATGCCCGCGGAGTTTTGTACTTTTTGTGTAATGCCGGAGGTGGGTTTCGAACCCACGACCTCCAGATTATGAGTATTGCCCTTTATGTGGAGACTGGCACTCTAGGCCAGGCTGAGCTACTCCGGCACAAAGATTAGGCGTCAGTTTGGCGCAATTAAACGATTCTAAATTTATTGTGTAACTATGTCCTTCCATTTGGTATTTTCGTTTTTTACCCAAAGAAATTTTTTTTGCAGTGCAGCGGTGTAAAGTTTTTCCCAATCAGCTTTTATTTCATCAGTCCATGCCTTGAAAACACGAGGATCTATGTAGTTACGAAGCGATGTGCCCAAGTTATAGTCTTTAGTTTTTTCAGCAAGGTCTATTGCAAGTCTGATTTTTTCTTTTCTTTCCTCTAGTTTTTCTTTTTGTTTTTCAGTCTTTGGTTTTGCTTCCTGAATGTTTTTTAACATATCTCTCTTTTTTTGTAATGCATTTTCAAATGTTTTTGGAATTGTTCGCTTGTGATTACACATTATTGCTGCTTGCAGATTTGCCATTTTTGCATGGTATAGTTTTACATTAGGTGATTCTGATTTGATATCTGTATGTTTTTTCAAATAATCCTTGACCTCATTTGTTGCAAGATATGTTCTGAATACCTTTGCTGTTAGACCCTTTACTATACCTGAAAAATATGCATTTACGTGCCTTGATGTAATCCCATCAAAGATTTCTTCACGTGGTTTTTTATTTGCTACTAACTCCTTCAAGTTTTCATAAAACTGTTTATCATCATCTACAACATGTATTGTTTCTTGCCATCTTACACTGTCCTTTCCCAAAAAATCAAATTCTATGGAATTGTTTCCAAGTTTTACATGCTCTTTTCTTAGTGTTGTTGCTCCAACAGTATCGGCCTCATCAGGATCCTTTTCGTCTCCAACCCTCATCGAAGTTCTGTAAATCAAATAACACGCAGTTGCAATTTTTCTGATTTTAGGATCCTTGCTTTTCATGTCCTTTACCATGCCTTCCTTAATTTTGGCGATTTGGGTTGCCAATGTCAAAGCTTTATCGTATTTTGCCTTGTCTCTTTCTTGTTTTAGGCCGGCTGTATCTGCAAACCAAACATACTTGCGTTTTTGTGTTAGATTATCCATCCAGCTAGCAAGCCACATTGAATCCTTGTCATGGATTATTTTTCCCCAGTTTCCTTTTGGTATGGTTGCCTCCTTGCCAAGGTTGAGTGTTACGTCTTCTGGAGTAATTCGACGTTTCCACTTTCCTCTTAATGGGTGGTCTCCCCTGCCAATGAAAATGCCAGGTGGTTC
Organism: Nitrosopumilaceae archaeon; assembly: GCA_040877295.1. Lineage (GTDB taxonomy): Archaea > Thermoproteota > Nitrososphaeria > Nitrososphaerales > Nitrosopumilaceae > VHBM01. The sequence continues at coordinate 12,248 of JBBDOC010000040.1, read as the reverse complement.
GGCCATATAGTTTGCAACCTCGACTTCCTTTCCATCTAGGATGGCCTTACCGTATTTTTCCTTCATCTCGTCTCGGATTTTCTTTCGTTGTATAGCTAGGGATTTTTTTTCTTCCTTTGTCATTAGTTCTCTTGAATCTTTTTCCTTGTCTGCTATCTTGTAGGCTACTGTAAAATCAATATCAGAATAAGATATGTTTTTGAATTTTTTAGGCAGCGTAGCAGCAAAATCTGACACAAAATTTTTTTGAAATACCTTATCTTGTGCATAAGGAGTGTCCTTTTTCTTTGCCCATTGATAGATCATTTCCTCCTGAGGCAAATCGAGGTGTATCTTCTCGCCCCTTATCTTGATGGTTATTCCTTTTGATTCAAAGGGTGGAGGAAACAGTATGCCGTTATGCTGAAGCGTCTTCCATTTCATTTTTAATTATCAACTTTTCCTGTAAATTGTGGACTTTGACAAAAACTCATTATGTGGCGTATATCAATTTAACCACTCAATTTTTTGCAATAAACTGATGACATTTTAGCACAGCCTAAAACAACTCTTTTTTCAAATAGTTTTCAAACTCGATGTCTGTTTTCATTTTCTTTGCTTCTAGAAACATCTGTGCGTCATTTCCAACAACGTATCTGGGAAGTGGCTCTTTGGTTTCGACTGCCTTTATTATCATGTTTGCAACTTCACTTGGGTGAGTTCCCATCTCTGCCATCATTTTGATTCCCTTGTAGACCTTGTCGATTATGTCTTTGTAAGGAGAATCAGGCTTTCCTTTCTCAACCTTCATGGATGAGATAAAGTCTGTCTTTATTACTCCTGGTTCAATTATTATTGTCTTTATACCAAATGGTGACAACTCGTATCTCATAGATTCGCTAAGGCCCTCCAATGCAAATTTTGAGCTAATATATGCTGGAGATCCTGGAAAACCAATTCTTCCTGCAACAGAGCTCACATTTACTATAATGCCAGATCCTTGTTTTCTCATAATGGGTGCAGTTTCTTGGATTAGCCTTACAATTCCAAACAAGTTTGTTTCAAACTGTTGCTTCAAATCAGCAATCGAAATATCTTCAAGACACCCAAACAAGCCATATCCTGCATTATTTACCAAAACATCAATTCTTCCTTTTTGTGACATTATTTTACTAACAGCTGATTTGATAGAGTCTTCCTTATCCACATCAAGTTCTATAACATCAAGCTTTAGGTTTTCTTTTTTTGCTGCCTCAAGAATATTTTTTGATTTTCCAGTATTGCGCATAGTTGCAAATGTGTGATAGCCTTTTCTTGCAAGAGCAAGTGCGGTTTCATATCCTATACCACTTGAACTTCCTGTAACTACTGCTACTTTTTCCACGAGATGGTTAGCAGCGTGGTACTAATAACTCTAAAGACTATATTTTTGAACCCCAACCACTTGCAATCAATTTAGAGGCAGTACTTTGAGTTACACATACAGGTTTGCCTGAACTTGACTTTAGTAAAAGCATCAGGTCTTGCTTGCAATCAACGTCTTTTGGTTCAATACCTGATTTGATTTGTTTTAATGGTGTCAAAAAACTATAATTCTCTTTTATTGATATCTTCAACATTCTATCATCATTTGGGGCAGGTGATCCTCTCCCGTCACGATTGCTAGTTAAAAGGTAAAGGTAACCATCAGGACCAACAACTGCATCACGTAACCTTCCAAACTCGTTTGAAAACAATACCTCACTTGATATTACCTTGTTTTTTTGCAAATCAAAATCAAGTACTCTAAGATGTGTTCCTCTTAGAGTAGCAACAAAAAACTTGTTTTTCCATTCAGGAATTTTGTCTAAAGTGTAAAAGCTTGCGCCTGAGGGAGCCCATGTTTCTGTTCCTGTATGCAATATTGGATCTACGTAACTTGGATCATTTCCATTTCCGACAATTATTGGCCAGCCATAGTTTTTGCCAGCCTCAACTACGTTTATTTCATCATGAGCACTTTGACCATGTTCTACAGCTACTAATTTGCCACTAACTGGATCCCAGTCAAGTCCTTGTGGATTTCGATGGCCGTAGGAAAACACTGGCGAATTTTCAAAGGGATTATCATCAGGTATTGTTCCATCAGGATTGATTCTAAGGATTTTACCCGCCAGTGAATTTAGATCTTGTGCGGAATTGCCACTTGCTGCGTCGCCAGTTGTTATGTACAACTTTCCGTCAGGGCCAAACCTTAATCTCCCGCCATCATGAATTGCAGCACCTGGAATTTTGTCCAACAAGACAAATTCATCATATAGTCTGTTTTCTTTTTCAGTATACCTGACAACCTTGTTGTAGGTAGTAAGAAACTCAGAATATGTATAGTAAAGATAGATGTAATGATTTTCATTAAAATTTGGATCTAGTACAATTCCTAGCAATCCGCCTTCAAATGCACCTACATTAAGGGTTGCAAGCGGTTCTGGTTTTAGTTGTCCATCTTGGATAACCCTTAGCTTTCCAATCCTTTCTGTAACAAAGATTCTATCATCAGGTGCAAACGCAATAGACCACGGGATCTCAAGATTTTCTGCTACAGTTTCTATAACATATTTTTCTGATTTTTCAGCAAAACTCATCTGGCTATACATAAAAAGAACAACCGCACAAAATAATATTGGAAATATTTTCCACCTCATTTACATATTTTTTATAACAAGCGCTATACTAATGGTTTATCTCCTTCTGTTGGCTCTTCAAGTTCTGTTACTTCATTATCATTGATTTTTTGTAAAATTTCAAGAGATGAAAGTTTATGCAAAAACTCGTTATTGTTTCCACATCTATACGAAAACGTGCATCTAGGACAACCAGATTCATTTTTACATGGACATTCTTTTACAATGTACAGACTGCGCTCAAATGCCTTTTCGAGTCTGTCATAGAGTGCTTTACTTGCACCACTACCGCCAATTGCGCTATCATAAATGAAGATCAAACCAGATGTGCCAAGTGAAATTCCACCTAAATCCTGCGATACCCCGCCAGTAATCATGTTGCTTCCTTCAATTACAACATGTTCAGTAGCATGATATCCGCTTGCCTCAACATACTCGTCATTTTCTGATTTTTCCATTTCGGTTAGCGGTCTTGGTGCATGAAATACCAATCCCTTTGTAACAAAATCATATTCAAGCGGTTTGTCAAGGATAATTTTTTGGCCCTGCGTAATTTCTTGGCCTATCTCTATGTTGGCATATCCATAGACCTTTTTTTGAATGTGCAACTTGCAAAACGCAGTCTCTAGTCCAAAAACTCTACGTTTTTCATAAATGGTCTCAATAGTTGGCCATTCTTCGGTTAAGGCCTTGGTATAATAGGGATAGTTCTTTGGTACTGGAACAATCTTTGCAAAAGCCTTGTCTGGGTAATCGAACTCTACTACCTTGTATCTAGAGCCTGCAAGAAAATAGATCGCAGAAGCGTGAAGCTCTTCTAGTGCTATTGGCAGTACTCTATCACCTACCTTTCGTTCATTTAGGAAAATATCAATCGACCTTCCTATGCCCCTAATACTATAGTCATTTAGTGTTCTGACTTTATCGTAATTTGGAACGTATCTGTCCTCGTATAAAACAAGATTTCCATCCTTAACATGTTTTTCAACTACTTGCGAGTGTTCTCTTAGTTCATGTTTTGCAATTGGCTTGTCACATGCCATTGCAACTACTTGAAACTCTTCTACAAATGGATTCTTTGGGTCTATGTAGATTTTTTCTACATCGTCAAAATAATCAAGTGGGTGATTTTTGTAGTATTGTGAGATAGGATCATTTCCAAGAGCTAAAAACGCATAGCCTCGTTGGCCTTTTCTTGCAGCTCGGCCAATTCTTTGCATTAATCTGTTTACTGGAATTGTTGCAGAAATTATTCCATCAACATTACCAATATCAACTCCTAATTCAAGTGTTGGAGTACAAGAAATTGCCATTAACTTGTCTGACTTGAATAACTGTTCTACTTTTTTTCTGTAATTTACCATTAATCCCGCACGATGAACCTTGATGTCAATTTTCTGCTTTGTTGCTTGCATGGCAAGCAGTTCAGAATTTAGATGAGAATTGCTAAAAACCATTGTCTTGTGTTTTTTACTTGTTAATTTTTTTGCCAAGTCTATCATGAGCGCCCTCTGTGTTCTAAGTGATGGAAATAACATGACAAAGTCAATGTCGCCTTTTTTACCAGAACCCTCTACTAGGATCATTTTTTCATCAAAAAGATGTTCGCAAAACTCTTTTGCATTTTTCAAAGTAGCAGATGATGCAATAAACTGAATTTTTTTGCAGAGGCGTTTTAGCCGTTTAATTATATAATGGACATTTGAGCCAAATATTCCAGAATATACATGAACCTCATCTACAACTACAAACTTTACAGAATCAAGTAGTGATGCAAATCTTGTTCTATTCAAAAGATGATAATGTAGTACATCAAAATTTGTAATGATTATCTGTGGCGGTTTGTCTAAAATCTTTTCACGCTCTGATTGTTTTGTATCACCATCAAAAACTTGTACATTAATACCAACCATTTCTGCAAGCTCTGAAATCTTTGGAAATTGATCCCTTGCTAGAGATTTTGTTGGATATACAAATAAGGCAAGAATTTTTCCTGTATTTTCTCTCTCTGGTTTTATCTTTTGTACTATTGGGACCATAAAGGCCTCTGTCTTTCCAGAAGCCGTCGGCGCAGAAATTACTACATTATGTCCATAAGCTATCTCATTTATCGCATCTTCTTGAAACTTGTAAAATTTTTTGATGCTTTTTTCTTGCAAATACTTTGATATTTGCAAATCTAAACCAAGATCAGTTACATCAGAACCAAGCTCAGGTTCTGGCTCTTTGATTGTTTTATAAAAAGAAATGTAATCATTTTTTGAAAACAGCACAGACCTTGTAAGATCATCGGGTTCATACCCATTGATCATTTTTTTAATTTCATCTTCACTTTGTAAAATCCCACTAGTTATCAAAAGTTGCCCAAACTGCTTTTTGTCTTGTATGGTGCCATGGTCATATTGTACAAGAAAATCAAGATATGCTTCATCCGTATTTTTTTTGTAATCTACAATACATTTTAGCTCACATTTTGTACAAGAAATCATCGTTTTGGAATTGAATGTTTTTTGGATTTCAAGTACGGATCTACATTTTGGGCAAAAATACCTCAATAGCTATCTATAGTCATACTCAAACACCTGATTTATTGATTGAGAGGCGCAAACCGTTGCTTAACATGTCCAGATCCATACGCAAATACCTGTTCACCTGTACCCCCCAAGGAGGTAAGAGGGGAATAGTAGTCAACCTAAACTCAGCAAAGGTGCTAAGATGATACATACGCTAAAGTTATCTACTATCTAATCACCCAATGAATCATGGGCTCAGGAAGCTATGCAAGAGCAATAGGTGGAATCCATCGAAGTTATGCAACTGCCCTCAAGCAAGCAAAATCAAGACAGTCTGTACTAAACGCTTACTGGAAACATAAGCGAGATCATGAAAAACTGCTAAGACAGCATCTCAGAGAAGAGATGAATGATGTAAAGCGCATAAAGGGCAGAATGAAATATCGATAAACTAAAGGGTTCTATAATATTAAACGAGAGTTGTATCTCGTCCAGTCCATCCAATTCTTTTTGATCTTGTCTCAACGACATTATTAAACAAGTGCGTCAGTAGAATTATGAATTTGAAAAAGATTGAACTAAATAAAATTTACAACATGAACTGCATTGAAGGAATGAAGTTAATTAAGAACAACACAATTGATCTTATCGTAACAGACCCGCCCTTTGCTATAGACTTCAAAGCAACAAAACAAAACTATAATCGTACTGCATCACGAGTCATACAAGGATACAACGAAATCAAAGCTGAAGATTATTATGATTTCACATATAGTTGGATGAAAGAATGCTTTAGGATTCTAAAAGAATCTGGCTGTATGTACATCTTTTCAGGCTGGAACAATCTTAAAGACATTCTTATGGCACTTGACGATGTTGGTTTTATCACCATAAACCACATAATTTGGAAATATCAATTCGGTGTTGTCACTGCAAAAAAATTCGTCACTTCACACTATCATTGTCTTTTTGTATGCAAAAATGAGAAAAAAAGAAAGTTTTACCCATACACAAGATTCGCAAAAAACTCAAAGACTGTAGAAGGAAGAAGCCTTCACTATAAGGATAAAGAAGATGTATGGGAGATAAAACGGGAATACTGGACAGGTGATCAAAAAACACCTACTAAACTACCATCCGAACTAATCAAGAAAATTTTGGAATATTCTAGCACAAAAAACGACACTATCTTGGATCCATTCTTAGGATCAGGGCAAGTTGCAGTAGTAAGTAAAATGTTGGGAAGAAAGTATTTGGGATTTGAGATTGTACAAGACTATTACAAATTTGCAAAAAAAAGACTAGACAAGAATCTATATAGATTAAAATAATTTTCTAATCACTTTTTATCGGAATCTGAATTTGGTTGTCCAATTTTTGATGAAATAATTTCTCTTAACTCCATATCTGTTTTGTTAGCAAAGCTAATTCCTAATGATTTCGCAATCATTTCAAGCTTCTGTCTTTCATTTTGCACAGGACCACTTATCTCAATATTTGTGGCGGAAAAATCTTTAATGTTATTTTGAAATTGATTTTTTGTCTTATTATATTCACCAACAACTCGTCCAATTTTTTTTGCGACATCAGGAAGTCTGTTTGTACCTAACAAAACAACAAGTACTACAAAGATGATAATTATCCACTCACTACCCATGATATTAAGAGAGTAATCCATTACTAAATCAAATATCTCAGATTAAAATTAAAGATTTGGATTCCACTGTACTTTGAGTTTTCGTTTATTTGCAAGGATTATTCCTGTAATGGCAATGCCAATTACAAAAAAGGCAAAGTATGGAGCATCAGTACCAAGAAAATGGGATACTATCCCCGCAAATAACGGTCCTACAGCCCAGCCTATTCCAAAGGTTGCTTCATATGCGCCAATTAGTCCTCCAGAAAACTTTTTCTGAACTTTACGCATGATGATCTCAAAAGTCAAGGGGAAGTAGATGGTATAACCAAAACCTAGTATCAACATGGCTATTGTAAATGCCTCAAACGTAAATGAGTAAAAGGCAACAAGCATTCCAAAGGCGATAGAAAGTATTGTGGCAACTAAACTGTAAAAAATTCTTTTTTCTAATGGTCCAATAAACACAAGAGTGACAAGCCTTGATATCCCAAAGATAAAGAACAAAAGCTCGATTCCTGATTCTGAAATTGATCTATCATTCATAAAGGCAGGATAAATGGTAAGAAAAGTACCAAAGGAAGCACTACAAAATATCAAAATCATAATTATTAGTGGAAACTGAGCCATTTGCTTTATAGATCCAATCGAAAGTGTAGCGTTCTGTGTTGTTTTTCCATATTTTGTTAAAAGCAAACTGGATATGATGGCTACTGCAATTGTATACGTAGCATACTGAAACAAGATGCGGTATGTTACATCAAGATTTTCAAGCAAAAATGTGCCAATCAATGGACCAATCATTAGGCCACCTACAAAAAATCCCATAAACCGAGCTATTGATTTTACACGGCGCTCAGGTGTTTCTACATGTGCAATTATTCTTTCACATGGTGGCCAAAAAAATGCATGAGCAAATCCCGTCATAGCTCTGAACACTGCTACTTCTGGAACTGACTGAGAAATTGACAGTAAATAGATTGATGCAGTGTTAATTGCTATTCCGGTTGATAATAACAAACCGTTGTTGAACCTATCAAGTAAAATTCCAACAAAAAGTGGAATAAACATGTACGGCAGAAAATTCATCAGACCGATAATTCCCAATTCAAAATATGATGCACCAATTACCTCCTTTGCAAAAACAGGGACTATCGGATTATGCATTCCATAGGATAGCCCTACTAGTAATGCGGTAACATAAACTAAGACAAGTGGACGTTTCATGTCACTTGTAAGCTGCAACCATTATTGCTCCACCCATAAGTTTTTTTTCAAACTCAACTCTTGAAAATCTTTCAAGAAGCATTTTCTCTAGCTTCTTGTTTTGTGGCCAGAGCTTGTACGTTCCATACAGTGTAGCAAATTTTAAGCCTAGTTTACCTCCTGCAATCAATGCTATAATTGGCAGTATTAATCTAAGATAAAACGACACACCAGCTCGCACAATGGCATTATCTGGTTTTCCCAAATCAACAATCACAAACCGTCCTTCATTTTTTAAAACTCGATGAATTTCAGAAATCGCAGTTTTAAGACTAATTGCATCTCTTAAAGAATAGCCACACAACACAGCATCAAATTTTTCATTTTGAAATGGAATGTGCTCAAACACACCACATGATAAATCAGGTTTTTTGTCAAAAAACTTGCTAGTATTTTTTAGCATTGGAATGAGAGGATCATATAATGTGATGCTAATATTTTCACCAGCTACTTCCACGGCAGTCTTTGACATGTTTCCAAATCCAGAACCTGCATCAAGTATTGCATCTCCACTCCTTACTCTGTTTCGGATTCCTCTTAGACGATGTTCTTTGTCTTTTCCAAGTGAAATATACGAATTGACCTTGTCATAGACTGGAATTATCTCACGCAACACATCTAGAACTTCGTTCCAGTAACTGCCTAAACCCACACGAGAACTTGACTTGGCTGATATTATATTTGGTAGTAGGAATCAGACGAACAAAATAGGTAGTCTTAGCTGGTAAACTTTTGTTTTGCTATCTGGTGATATTTCTCAAGATCAGTTTCAGATATTCGCTGCAAAAGCTTTGCATCGTGTCTTATTTCGGCCATCTTGATATGTTTTATTCCTTCTTTTTGTTCACTTTTGAGGTTTATTGCAGCAATTGCAAGTGCAGCAGCATCTCCTTGAGATATCTCTGCTTTGTAATTTTTTTCCAAAAAGTTGGTAACGTCTTCTGATCCTGCACCGATTGCTACAGCAGCATACGATACATAGGTGCCACTTGGATCGGTTACATAGATTGTACCGCCTTTTTCATCAACACCGGCTATGATTAGTGCAACTCCGTATGGTCGCACTCCCGAATATTGTGTAAACTGGTGACACTGGTCGGCAAGATGTTTTGCAACCATTTCAACCGACACTGGTTCATCATAAGTAAGCTTGCTACTTTGTGAAAAGAATCTTGCATTGTCTACTTGTACACGTGCATCAGGGATATAGCCTGCAGCAGCAACTCCAATATGCTCATCTACTTGGAAAATTTTCTGAGTCACCTCAGTTACTTGAAGTGTACGTGGTTTTTCTTCTACTGCTATTATGACGCCATCTTTACTCTTGATTCCAATGGCAAGCGTTCCACGTTTTACAGTCTCTATTGCATATTCGACTTGATAGATTCTGCCATCTGGAGAATACATGGTAGGCGTCATATCATAGCCACGTGATGCCATCATTTCAAAGAAAATTCAATCATAGTTAATTTAAGGGTATTTAGTGTAAACACCAGCTATCAATATCAAGATCTGTGATTTTAAATTGATACTAATTTTGAACAGATTTTAAAATTTGATTATTGATTTCAAAAGCTAATTTTACGATGTAAAAATTAAACAAACTTATATAATCTGAGAGGCATGATCTCGATCAACTTGATCAAAAACGATCCCTTTCTCAATGCTACAAAACAACTTGATGATGCATGTCAAATATTAAAAATAGACAAGGGTGTTCGCGATTATCTTGCACAACCAAACAAAGTACTTCGAATAAAAATTCCAGTAAAAATGGATAATGGAAAAATTAGAATTTTCACAGGATTTCGTAGTCAACATAACAACGACAGGGGTCCATACAAGGGCGGAATAAGATACTTTGATCCAGAAGGAGGAATAGAGTACATGGAACGCGAGGTCATGGCACTGTCTTCGTGGATGACATGGAAATGTGCAGTAGTTGACATACCACTTGGCGGTGGTAAGGGAGGTGTTTACATTAATCCTAAAAAAGAAAAACTAAGCGATGGTGAGCTTGAACGACTGACACGAAGATTTGCATTTATGATTTCTGAAATAATTGGACCACAAAAAGACATTCCTGCACCAGACGTTTACACAGGTGGAAGAGAGATGACGCAAATCATGGATACATTTGGCAAGTTACATGGAATTACTAATCAACCAGGAGTCATAACAGGAAAGCCCCTCTCAATGGGTGGTTCATTAGCAAGAAACGTTGCAACTGGACTTGGGTGTGCATATTGTGTGAGAGAGGCAGCAAAGGTATTGAAATTAAAGTTGAAAGGCGCAAAAGTAGTTCTTCAAGGATTTGGAAACGCAGCAACATTTGCAGGAGAATATCTTGAAAAAATGGGCTCCAAAGTCATTGCTGCAAGTGACTCTAAAGGATCAATTGTTAGTACAAATGGAATCAAGACAAGTAAGCTTATCGAATACAAGGAAAAGAAAGGCTCAGTGGTTGGCTTTCCGGGAAGCAAAAAAGTAACAACTGAAGAACTACTTACAACAAAGTGTGATATTCTGGTGCCCGCTGCACTAGAAAATCAGATAACTGCAAGTATCGCAAAGAATCTCAAATGTAAAATCATCGCAGAGGCAGCCAACGGCCCAACGTTGCCTGAAGCAGATCCAATAATCTACAAGAAGAAAATTATGGTTATTCCAGACATACTGGCAAATTCAGGTGGTGTTTGTATTTCATATCTTGAATGGGTTCAAAATAACATGGGATATTATTGGAGCTTTGATGAGGTCGCAAAGAAAATGGAAGACCACATCACACGAGGTTTCAATGACACCTATGCACGTGCAAAGAAATACAACATTGACATGCGAAAGGCAGCTATGGTGCTAGCTGTTGAACGTGTTGTTGAAGCATTCAACCAGCGAGGCCTTTGGCCTTAAAATTTTCTTTTTTATACAATTGAGACTTGTTTATAACAAGTTAACTGCTCAATAAATCTGATTTTTCCTTTTGTTATTGATACAAGGCGCTTCTTAAAAGAAAGATCAACTCTTGTGCGACGTTCTAACTGCTTCATTATTCTTGCTGTAAGATATTTTCCCTTACGGTCACTATCAAGCAGAACTATTAGATGCTTGTATTGCACAGCAGAATCAACAAACTTTACTAGTCCCCCAAATTTGTGAAATTCAAGTACCTTTCCAGAAAAACCAAGGCTTTTGAGTGCTACTGCATCTCGTTTTCCTTCTACAATTACAGCGCTATCTGCTTTTGAGTTAAGTGAAACTATAAAATTTTTAACATCAGAAATTTCCTGCTCTGAGAATTCCATGTTAATAGTATTAATTTGATATATTAAGAATTTTAGCTGAAATCTAAATGCCAGATGTTTTAGTTGTACAAAACTCCTCAGCAGAAGGACTAGGAAGTCTTGGAAATCTTCTTGTAAAAGATGGATTTAGATTACAAAATGTTTTTGCGAAAAAAGAGAAAATACCACAAAACGATTATTCGTTACTTGTTGTACTAGGTGCTCCAGAAAGCGCAAATGACAATTTAGATTATCTTAAAGATGAAATGAACCTAATTCAACAATTTGTAAAAAAAGAAAGACCCGTTCTTGGAATTTGTCTTGGTTCACAACTAATTGCAAAATCCTTTGGAGCTAAAGTCTTTCGGGGATCTAGAAAGGAAATTGGCTTTTATCATGATTTGCATATTACGAATTCATCAAAACTGTTTTCAGGATTTGAAAACCCGTTTACAGTTTTTCACTGGCATGGTGAAACATTTGATCTTCCACAAAACGCAACACGGCTTGTTTCATCAACATATTATGTAAATCAGGCATTTCTATTAGAAACTGCTGTAGGGATTCAATTTCATATTGAGGTCACAAATGAAATGATAAATCTATGGCTAGACACATCGAAGGAATTAAGTGAAGCCCAACATATCAACCCAAATAAAATCAAACAAGAAATTTCTGTTAATTTACCTAAAGTAAAAAAGAACATGGAAATTTTTTACAACAATTTCAAATCACAATTCCATATTTGACCAAAGTTTAATAGTTTTCATAATAGTTCTAGATGCGTGATTTTTTCATCTTATGTTATCCAATACATGAAAATAGAAAAATATCCAATCAAAGATTTTCTTGTCTAGCACATTTTGCCACAATAGTTACTTTTTTATGAAATGAATTTTTACATTTTAAAATG